>WFWZ01000129.1 GCA_015490875.1 Planctomycetaceae bacterium | reverse complement strand
ACAGAACGCGGCACTTGTTTGGGTTCCCATCATGATCGTGCTCGCGATCCTGGCGTGGCTCTTCATGAATAATTTGCCTCAACATCGTTGTGGAGCGACTCCCGGGGCCATCGCCAAGTACCTCTGGCTTCAGATGCTCGGGTTCGTCGGCGTGGCCGCCGGTGTGGGGCTGCTGATCTGGAGCCGCTCTTGGCCTTTTCCGCAACTCGTCTCCACCTTCCTGGTCATGCTGATCGCCATTCTTGTCACGCTTGCCGTGATGAAGTGGTGTACACCTAAAGCTATCCAAGAACCCCTTCACGCTCAGTTTGCAATCTTCAAGAACAAACACAACTGGATCATGACGTGGCTCTATGTCATGACCTTCGGTTCCTTCATTGGATACTCCAATGCTTTCCCCAAGCTCCTGCAGGACGTCTTCGTGACTCCGGAAAACCAACTCAAGACGGGCGCCTTCATTTGGATCGGGCCCTTTGTCGGAGCCTTGATCCGCCCGGTGGGAGGTTGGCTGTCGGACAAGTTCGGCGGGGCCAAGGTGACGCAGTGGGATACCTGGATCATGGTCTTCTCGACCATCCTCGCCGGCTACATCGTCTATCTCGCACGGAACAGCGATCACCCTGAGACGTACTTCATTCCGTTCCTTCTGACCTTCATCGTCCTGTTCGCGACAACCGGTATCGGCAATGGATCGACGTTCCGGATGATCCCCATCATTTTCGAAAAAGAACAAGCCGGGCCGGTCCTCGGCTGGACCTCCGCCGTGGCCGCCTACGGCGCGTATCTGATTCCGATGATCTTCGGGCAGCAGATCAAGGCGGGGACACCCGAACTGGCCCTGTACGGTTTCGCCGTCTATTACATTTCGTGTCTGGCTGTGAACTGGTACTTCTACGCTCGGAAGAACGCAGAGATCGAATGTTGATTCCGCTGACGGGCGCTCCGTGCGCTTCCCGATATCGCGGAGGCTTCAGTTGCGGAGATCCCCGGTGGGAGAAAAAGGGGAATGAGGTAAGACGTCATGCGAGAACGAGTCATTACGCTCGGCCTGCTCGTTGCGCTCTTCTTCGGCGTCCTTGTCCTGGCCAAGGGAGCCGGTGAGTGGCGATCGCCGGGCAATCAACAGGGTTACGCCCCGCCCCAGCCGATTGCCTTCTCGCATCGCCTGCACGCCGGTGAACTGGCGATCGACTGCCAATTCTGCCACGTGGCCGCCGACAACAGCCGCTACGCCGGCATCCCCACTAGCGACATCTGCTACAAATGCCATAAGTTTGTCACTGCTCCGTATGCGGCGGTGGCTGAAGAGCGCCGCAAGGCTTCGGAGGAAAAACGGGAACCCCGGCCGATCGTCTCGGAGGAACTCAAGAAGCTCTACGAGGCGATGGGGGTCGCCGATCCGCTCAAACCGGTCGACCCGTCGAGCCTCGAGCCGATCCGCTGGGTGCGCGTTCACAATCTTCCCGATCACGTTCTGTTCAGTCATCAGGCTCATGTGCAGGCGGGTGTCGCCTGCCAGAGATGCCACGGCCCGGTGGAGACGTTCGAACGCATGTACCAGTACGAAACGCTCTCGATGGGTTGGTGCGTCCATTGCCACCGCGAAGTCAATCAGACCGGCGTGTCGGGACGCCCCGTCCACGCGTCGACCGACTGCGCCGCCTGCCATTACTGACATTGACTACACCATGAACGAGTCACAAGATCGAACAGCGATGACTGGTGACCGGGCAACCGCCGAGCCCCTGCATCGGGGCTCAACTTCGGCGTCGGACCGCTCCGTCGACCGCCGCCAGTTTCTCGAAGCGGCCGGTTTCACGCTGTCCCTGACGGCGCTCACCGCGTGCACGCGCCAGCCGGTCCAGTACGCTCTCCCTTTGGGTGTGATGCCCGACAGTTTCGCTCCGGGAAAACTCGTCAACTACGCGGCGACCTGCAACGGCTGTCCCGCCGGCTGCGGACTCCTTGTCGGCGTGCGCGACGGCCGACCACTCAAGATGGAAGGGATGCCCGAACATCCACTCTCTCAAGGTGGATTGTGTGCCGTCGGCCAGGCACTCCCCATCGCTCTGTACGACCGCCATCGCCTCGAGGGTCCACTCTATCGAGGCAGACCTGCTGAACCGGACGAGGTCGACGCCGTCGTCCGCGAAAAACTGCAGAAGATTCGGGAAAGTGGGGGCGCCGTCCGCCTGCTGACGGGGACGCGAACGAGCCCGACGTTGTCGGCGATGATCGAGAACTTTCTCGGCCAGTTCGCCGACGGACGTCATGTCGTGGTCGATGTTCCCAGCAGCTGGGCCATTCGGCAAGCTCACCAGGAAACACACGGTCATGCCCTGCTACCCCGTTATTTCTTCGACCGCGCCCAAGTCATCGTGTCGTTTGGAGCCGACTTTCTCGGCAATTGGATCTCGCCGGTCGAGTACACGGCAGCTTGGCGGAAGAACCGAATCCCCACCGCCGACCGTCCGGAGATGTCGTATCATGCTCACTTCGAACCGCAACTGACGGTCACGGGATCAAAGGCCGACCGGCGCTATCGTGTCACTCCGAGCGACTATGCCGTCATTTTGGCGCACCTGGCCCGGGAACTCGGCGCGATGGCCCTCCCCGATGGCACTCCGCCGCTCGATACGGCCTCCGGCATGAGCCCTTCCGATCTCCGATCGTTGGCGAAAAAACTCCAGGCGGCTCATGGCGCGTCGCTCGTCGTCTGCGACAGCCAAGATGTCTTCACGCAGCAACTGGTGAATGCGATCAACGAGCATCTAGGCAGCTACGGCAAGACGCTCGATGTGACTCGCCCCAGCCGCCAGCGTCTCGGAGACGACGCTGCACTCGCCAAATTGCTCGAGGAACTCGCTGAGGGCCAAGTCGCGGCCCTCTTCGTCGCCGACATCGATCTGTTGCATGATCTTCCTGAGGCGAGTCGCCTGCGAACGGCACTCAAACAAGTCGACCTTGTTGTCAGCTTTGCCGATCATCTGAATGCCACGGCGAAGGTCGCGGATGTCGTCTTTCCCGAATCGCACTTGCTAGAGAGCTGGAACGACTTTCAGCCGGTCGCCGACCTGGTCAGTATTTCGCAGCCGACAATCCGTCCCTTGGGCAAGACGCGCACGCTGCTGGCGAGTCTGGCCAAGTGGTCGGGACAAACCGGCGACGATCGAACGCTCATCCGCCGACACTGGGAGAAATATATCCGCCCGACGGCGAAAGAGCCGGGCTCGAGTTTCACCGAGTTTTGGGACAAGGCCGTGCAACTGGGATTCGTAGAACGCAAAGTCACTCCGATCCCGGCCACTTATAAAGCACCTGCCGCTCTGACGTGGGATCGCAAGGCTGTGCCCGAAGGTTACACGGTGGTGCTCTACACGAAGGTCGGCATGCCCGGCAGCCGTCACGCACACAATCCGTGGCTTCAGGAACTCCCTGATCCTGTCACGAAAGTCTCGTGGGGCAACTATGTCTGCATGGGGCCGAAGACAGCAGAGGAACTTGGAGTCGCAGAGGGGGACGTCGTCGAACTAACTGTCGACGGAGAGAAACTCGAGTTGCCCGCTTACGTCCTCGCCGGCCAACACGATCGCGTCCTCGGAGTGGCTCTGGGATACGGTTGTCCGGGTACCGAGCGTTTCGCGAATGTCGGGCCTCAGTGGCTCGAGGCCCGTCCGACGACGCCGCCGGGCGAGCCGGTGGGTCGCAACGCGGCGCCTTTACTGAACTGGCAACGGAATACTCTCCGTTGCGTACGGCACGGCGTTTCGGTGCGCAAGGCGGGGCGGCACCGAGCGCTGGCCGTTACGCAACTTTACCACTCACTCAAGCTCCCCGAGTCGATCGCCGCCTACGGAGCTCCCGATCGCTCGGCCGTGGTTCAGGCCACGACGCTCGAGGCGTTCCGAAAGGATCCCGAAGCGGGCAAGCCCGAGGTGCACGTCGACGAGAACCTCGATCTGTGGCCCCCCGATCATCCCAAGGAGGGTCATGCGTGGGGACTGCTTGTGGATCTCAACGCCTGCACCGGTTGTTCGGCCTGCGTGATCGCCTGTCAGTCGGAGAACAATATCCCCGTAGTGGGTTGGGACGAAGTGCGGCGCAACCGCGAGATGTACTGGATGCGGGTTGATCGTTACGTGCAGGGCGATGACGACGATTTGGATGTGCGCGTGCAGCCGATGATGTGCCAGCATTGCGACCACGCGCCGTGCGAGACGGTCTGTCCGGTGCTCGCGACCGTGCACAGCGAGGAGGGACTCAATCAACAGGCGTACAACCGCTGCGTCGGAACACGCTATTGCGCGAACAACTGTCCCTTCAAGGTCCGCCGGTTCAATTGGTTCAACTACCGTCACGACGACGACCGCGAGAATCTGGCACTCAATCCGGATGTCGTGGTGCGGAGCCGAGGCGTGATGGAAAAGTGTTCGATGTGCATCCAGCGCATCGAAGCGGCTCGCGTCGAGGCGAAGAAAGAGGGTCGCGACATCGAGGATGGAGACATCCAGGTCGCTTGCCAGCAGAGTTGCCCAGCTCAGGCGATCGTCTTCGGCGACTTGAACGATCCGAAAAGCCGCATCGTCCAGTTGGCCAAGGACTCGAGGCAGTACCGCGTCCTCGAGGAATACGGTTTCCGCACCAACGTCGGATATCGGCGCATCGTCCGCCATCGGGAAGGAGGCGAAACGGGAGGAGGTCATCATCATGGATGACTCGAGCGCTTTGCATTCCCGCTCGGACAAAAGAAAGACATGCCATGACCTGTGACTGTTGGAGACAACACCGTGTCAGAAGTTGACCAGGAACTTCGTCCCCCCTTGGTGCTCGGCGACAAATCATTGGCCGACATCACCGACGATATCGCCGCGCCGATGGTGGCGACACCGAGTCGCCTTTGGTGGTTCGGGTTCGGTCTCTCCTCGGCTGCTCTGGTCCTCGGCGTGGCGGCCGTGAGTTACCAGATCGCCGTCGGCATCGGCACGTGGGGACTCAATCGAACGGTCGGATGGGCCTTCGATATCACCAACTTCGTCTTCTGGGTCGGGATCGGGCACGCCGGGACACTCATCTCGGCCGTCTTGTTCCTCTTCCGGCAGAAGTGGCGCACGGCTGTGAACCGGTCGGCCGAGGCGATGACACTCTTTGCCGTGATGTGCGCCGGGATTTTTCCGCTGATTCACATGGGCCGTCCGTGGCTTTTCTTCTGGACGCTGCCCTATCCCAACTATCGAGGCCCGCTGTGGGTCAACTTCAAGTCGCCTCTCTTGTGGGACGTCTTCGCCATCTCGACCTATCTGTTGATTTCGGCTGTCTTTTGGTATGTGGGATTGATTCCCGATTTGGCGACGATGCGCGACCGCAGCCGGCCGGGCTGGCGACGGTCCATCTTTTCGTTCCTCAGTCTCGGCTGGAACGGGTCGGCTCGCACATGGCACCACTACGAGACGGTTTACATGCTGCTGGCGGGTCTGGCGACGCCGCTGGTCTTTTCGGTGCACACGATCGTGAGCATGGATTTCGCGACGGCCGTGATTCCAGGCTGGCACACCACGATCTTTCCTCCCTACTTCGTGGCGGGAGCCATCTTCAGCGGTTTGGCAATGGTGCTGACGCTGATGTTGATCGCTCGCAAGACGATGCATCTGGAGGACTACATCACGCTGTCGCATGTCGAGCGCATGTGCAAATTGATGCTGGCCATGGGATGCATCGTGGGGCTGGCCTATTGCACCGAGTTCTTTATTGCAGCTTACAGTGGGAACGCCTACGAGCAATTCCTCTTTCGCAATCGCGCCTTCGGGCCGTTCAGTTGGGCTTTTTTCACGATGTTCACCTGCAACGTCATCATTCCTCATGTTCTCTGGTTTCGCGCCGTACGGCGCAACTTGCTGGCCGTATTCGTGGTGGCGATCGTCGTGAACATCGGTATGTGGTTCGAACGTTTCGTGATCATCGTTACGAGTTTGCATCGAGACTTTCTGCCCTCGAGTTGGTCCTACTACATTCCGACGTCGATCGAAGTCGCTACGCTGATCGGCAGTTTCGGACTCTTCTTCACGTGCTTCCTCCTGTTTTGCCGAGTCGCACCGGCCATTGCCATTGCCGAGGTGAAGGGAGTGGCCAATGTGAAGAAGGCTCCTGTGGAGGAAACTCCGGAAGCAAAGGAGGCCGTGGCATGAGTAGTCGCCACTTGATCTACGCATCCTTCGCTCACGAGAAAGACCTTTTGGAGGGCGTGCGGGCTCTCCGGCGAGCCGGCGTCAAGATCCTTGATGCGTTCACACCCTATGCTGTCCATGGACTCGATCGAGCCCTTGGATTGCGCCCCTCGCCGCTGACGTGGGTCTGTTTCCTCTGCGCGATGACGGGAGCGACGTTTGCTCTGTGGTTCGAACATTGGTCGCTGGCCATCGATTGGCCGCTGAACGTCGGAGGCAAGCCGTGGAATTCGCTTCCCTCGGACGTACCGATCGGGTTCGAACTGGCGGTGTTGCTGGGAGGCTTCGGTTCGGTCTTTGCCCTGTTCGGAGTCTGCCGGCTCTATCCCGGCAAGCGCGCCCGGCTGGTTGCTCCGCGGGTCACCGACGATCGGTTCGTTGTGGTTATCGAGGAGACAGATGCCGTGACGACTCCCGATTTCGTGCACGCATTGCTGGAACCGCATGGTGTGGTGGAACTGGAAGAACGCCTGGCCGAGGAGAAGCAGCCATGGTGACCATCGGGCGTCGGAATACGATTCTCACGATCGTATTGCTGGTCGTGATCGCCTTGGCGGTCTGGTCGCAGCCGGACTACGAGCGTCCCAACGTGGAGTTCCTTCCGGCGATGCGCAGGTCGCCGTCCTTTGAGGCGTACGAGCCGAATCCGGTGTTGCCGGGCGGGACATCCTCGCAGACTCCCATTCCCGGGACGATTGCTCGAGGCCAACTTGTGCTCCACTACAAAGCCACGCCCGAAGACGCGGTGCGAGCGGGAGAAGAATTGGCGAACCCGATCCCTCCCAAGTCGAAGGATCGCTCGGCGTCGGTCGGGCGAGGAGGTCGCATCTTCCAGGTCTACTGTTCACCATGCCACGGTGGAGGCGGCATGGCTGACGGCCCGGTGGTGAAGCGAGGCTATCCGCCTCCTCCCTCCCTATTGACCGGCAAGTCGGTCCAGATGAAAGATGGGCAGCTTTTCCATATTCTGACGTACGGCCAGGGGAACATGGCTCCCTTCGCCGGCCAGTTGACTCCCGGCGAGCGTTGGGACGTCATCAATTTCGTTCGCTCGATGCAAGAGCAAGAAAAGAAGCGACAGGAAGCGGCTGCGGCGGCCGCGAAGAAAGAGGCGGCGAAGACAAAGACCGAGCAGGGCAGCGGCGAAGCTCCGGCCGAAGGTGATGCGGCAAAAGAGAAAAAACGGGAAGAACAGAAATCGTCCCCGCCAAACCCTGCTGCATCAGACCGCACATCCGAAAAGAAGTTACCATCCCAGGAGGACCGATCATGACTACCAAAGCTCCGTTGGACAAATCACTGGCCGAACTGGAGGACGTTGTTCAGAAATTGCGATCCGACAATTCACCTGTTGGCATCGACGCGGTCTATACGCACGCCGTCATTATCGACTACCTCCGACAGATTAGTGCGAGACTCGAAGCCCTGGAACAGAAACTCGCAGATCAGTAATAACAGCCGGTCGGCACGTCCACACCTGCGACGAGGAAGGCATCTGGAAACATGAATGGGTATGGTTTCTTGAGCAAAGGACAGGCGACGTTGTTTGCGATTGCGTCGCTTTGCGGAGCGTTGCTCATCGCGGCCTCGATTCTCCTTTCGCTGACGCACGCTTGGGGCAACTTGCTTATCGCTGCCGTCTTC
Organism: Planctomycetaceae bacterium; assembly: GCA_015490875.1. Lineage (GTDB taxonomy): Bacteria > Planctomycetota > Planctomycetia > Pirellulales > Pirellulaceae > S141-3. The sequence continues at coordinate 70,490 of WFWZ01000129.1, read as the reverse complement.
CTGGTGACGTTGGGTTTGGGCGGCGCCATGTTCGTGGCGTTCAGCTACGTGTCGGGGGCTGGCTGGAGTGTGGCGTTTCGCCGGATCCCCGAAGCGATGGCAATGACGCTTCTCGTAGGGGGCATCGCCGTCATCGGCGTCTTGGCAGTGGGAATCGAGCACTATCACTGGGAGCCTCATGGGGAGCCCGGCACGTTCTGGTTCAAGCTGATGTGGCTGAGTCCCCAGTTCTGGCTCGTGCGGGCCGTCGTGTATGTCGGGCTCTGGGCCATTCTGGCCTTCGCCATCGTCACGCTCTCCCGGCGGCAGGACCGGACCGGAGGGGCCGAACTGACGCTGACCAACGCGAAAGTCTCCGCACTCTTTCTGGCGGTGGCTGCCGTGACGTTTTCTCTGGCTTGTTTCGACTGGCTGATGGCCCTGACACCGATGTGGTACAGTACGGTCTTTGCGGCCTACCAATTCGCCGGGATGATGCAGGCGGCTCTCTCAGCCATCATCTTGCTCGGATTGGCGCTGCGCAAGCCCGGCCGTCCGCTAGAGGGAATCTTCACGGATGAACATCTTCATGATCTTTCGAAGTTGCTCTTGGGCTTCAGTTGCTTTTGGATGTACCTGTGGTTCAGTCAGTTCATGCTGATTTGGTACACGGACATTCCTGAAGAGATCGCTTACTTGGTGCCTCGCACTGAAGGCGCGTGGGGTGCCATCACAGGCATGAACATCTTTTTGAACTGGCTACTCCCCTTCTTCGCCCTATTGCCTCGTCCGAGCAAACGCAGCGGCAAGATCGCCGGGCGGATTGCCGGAGCGGTGCTCGTCGGCCGGTGGCTCGACCTCTATTGGATCATCATCCCGTCACTCAATCATGGCCACGTGGCCACAGGAGGCACTCCGGTCGTCGGGATTGCCGAGGCCGGAAGCATGCTGCTGGTGCTCGGCATCTTTACCCTGCTCGTGGCTCGCATGTTCTCCAAAGCGGACGCAGTTCCCAGCGCCGACCCGTTGCTGCAAGAGAGTCTGCACTATCATCTTTGAATCGATAGCGGAGTGGATTTGGCATCTCGCGGAGCCACGGCGGGGTATCTCGCAGAGCCGCGGTGGGGTCTCTCGCAGAGGCGCTGAGAGCGCGGAGGTTGTCTATTAGGAGTGTGTAGAGGAACGTGCCGATGCCCGTTCCGCCTAGGGGGTGTTGCAGCAACATCCGAAAGTTTTGTGCCACTCTTCAAAACCCTATCATTGTCTTGGCGTTCCTTGCGTCTCCGCGCGAGTCCCCTCCGCGTCATGGCGAGATGGTCTCTCGCAGAGAGGCAGAGAGCGCGGAGGTTGTCTCTAGAGAGCATGAAATAAGCCCCGCCCGGTTCAGCCGGTGGATACTTGGTCGCTCGAAGAGTCTTCTTCTCTCTTCTCTTCAACTCCGTGCCGCCCCGGCATGATGCCGACCAGGCGAGCGACGAGGATGGCGAGATAGAGTTGCCCGATTGTCGCTTCGATCCAACATGCCGTCTCGGCAGTTGTCGTTCGAGGCGTAATGTCGCCATATCCAAGGGTCGAAAGGGTGACGAAACTGAAATAGGTCATTTGCGAAAAAGAAGTGTGAGGGCCATTGCCGGTATCGACCACTCGCCGAGCGGCGAATGCGAAGGCATCGGGGTCGAGCATCTCGATGAGCTGATAGATGATGGCCCACGTCAGGCCGATCAGCAGGTAAACGCAGACCGCCCCGACGATTGCTTGACTCGTCTGGATACGCGAGAATCGCACGACGGCAAGCAGGACCATCCCCGCCGTCATTCCGCAGAAAACGATGATAATGATGGCTTGGCTGATATTGAGCGATGGGGATTCAGCGAAGATGACCGACCAACTGACGGGAATCGCCAAAACCGCGATCAAGACAGCGACATGGAAGACGTAGCGGTTATTCCGGTGCGCGAAAAGTCCGGCCAGATAGACACACGTCATTGCACCGGCGAAGACGATGTTCCCAAACCGAGTCGCCTCCATCTGCGTCGCACCGATCAGGACCAAGATGACGGTGGCCAGGAGCACGGTGAACGGCTGCTCGGCGGCGCGCTGTCGCCAGGTTTTCCGGTGTTCCATCCCCGTCGCCTCGCTCTCTTTGATACTTGCCGGAGCTCGTCCCCACTCGGGCTGCGATACGCGTCCGGCCCGTGATATCTCTGCCGTCTCCCCCCGTTGTAGGCGTGACGACTCTGCAGTGACCAACTATGATGATTGATGAGGTTGCGTATTGCAACGCAACTGCCCACCGGTGTCGCTTGAGCCTCCCATCGCCACGCCGGCACGATGGCGATTTCGACAAAGTGGCTCAAAGCGCGCACCCCACGACCTGCCCAATTGTTTTCCCACCTTTCTTGCATGGGAGGAGACCGCCATGTCTCGCTCGATGCTCTCTGTCCTGTCGCTCTCGTTGTTGTACTTGGGCACCTCGGTCCTCCCGGCGCAGGCTGGCCCTTGGGGACTCTTTGGCCGGCGATGGGAGCGCCGAAAAGCGGAACTCTACAGTGAGCTTTCCGGATCGCTTTCGGCAGAACTCGATGATCGTCTCACCGAGGAGATGCGTGCCGCGCGTGCCGAATTGGCCAAGGAGGCAAGTCGGCAGATTGACGAGGAGGCCGCCGCACTGAAAGCTCAAGTCGAACGCCATCTATCAGAATTGCGGCAGGAGGCCGTCAAGCTGGTGGAAGCGGAATCGCGCCGACTGCAGAAGCAGGTCGAACAAGAGATCACGAAGATGCGGGAAGAGGCGAAGAAGATCGTGGCCGACGAGGCCAAGAGGCTGGCACTCGAGGTGGCGAAGGTGCAGAAGGAGTTGCGTGGACAAGTCCAGGAGCAACTTGGGCGTCTTCCGCAGATGGTCGATGAGCGCGTCGAGGCTCGATGGAAGGAGTGGGAGCGGACCCACTCGAGTTCCAACGATTCGTCACCGGCAGATCGCGGGGATTCGTCCGCGCACGTCCCGCCAGCAAACAATGATGCAGCTCGCGTCCGCGTGACCGAATCCGAAAGCGACAACTCGCCGTAGACGCTGAGCGACGTTAGATGAAGTCGAGCAGTGTGAGACGGAAGGTGCGCCCGATCATCTCGAGCGTGGCCTGCAGGGCGATCTGCTCGGCTGTCAGTTTCGAGATCGCTTCGGCGAAATCGGTGTCGATCTTCTCCGAAAGTGCGTCCTCGATTTCGACCTTCTCCGATTGAAGGCGAGTCGTGAGAGCGTCCACGGTCTGGGATTTTGTTCCCACCAATGCACGCTGCAAGGTGGCTCGGCGCAGGTCCGTGTCGAGAGCGCCGGCTAGGCGCTGGATCTCCTCGGTGTCGTTTTGCTGCACGGCGCGCTGCAGTCGGAGCAACGTGTTGAAGACACCTTCGGCCTCGAGAGGTCGTACATCTTCGCCTCGGATGAATTCATCCGTTCCGGCCACGGAAGCGCTGACTGTCTCCTGGCCTCGTGGAATTAGCCCCAGGTCCCAGGCTGCCTGACTTGGTGGAGATCGCCGCAATTCCAGGGATTCGGCGCCCGCAGTATTTCCGTCGACCAGTTCGATCCCGTTGCCGACGGCTACCAGCCGAGCGACCACCGCCGTGGCCGGATCCAAGTTGGCCGGATGATTGTTGATCCGGTCCAGGACGTCTCCCACTGTCTGCGCACCGCTTAAATCGATCGAAAGATCCACGCCATCTCTTCGGTGGATGATAAGGTCGGGACCATCGTAGGTCTGTACACCTCGCCCGTAGTTCAACTCCTCCAGACGCGTACTTCGCGTGAACGTGCGTAGGCCCAGTTGCTCCGCTGTTGTGCCACCATTCTCGCCGATCGAAAAGTCGACGCCGCTGACGCGCGATCGGACGTTGATCGCGGTCCCGTCGGCATTGATCTCAGCCAGGACATCGGCGCCCGAATCTTGAATTGCGTTGATGAGATCGCCGACGGTTTCCACACCCGTCATCGACACGGGAAAACTCTGGCCGTCCTGATAGAGGATCAGTCCTGCCGGATCGAGCGACTCGCCACTTCCGTCTGCCGTGATCGCCAGCGCGTCGGGGTCCACGATCCCGGATCCCGAGAGGGAAGGGGTGGTCTCGTCGAGCGCCGCCAACTGTGCCGTGAAGCGCGAGTTGAAGTCGGGCAGACTGTTGAGTGCTTCGACGACGTCCTGAGACTTTGACCCGAGCGGCGAGACATGCACGAAGAATGTGTTGGCATCTCCTCCACTGTTGCCGGTGTATCCTTGGACGGAGCCGGCATCCGATGCTGAAACGGCTTGAGCCGGATCATAGGCTTCGCCCATCGAGGAATCAGGCGTTGCCGTGAACATTCCCTGAGCATTGATGGCAGCAACGAGCGTGCCCACCGTCGTTTGATCGGCATCGTCAATCGTGATGGTCATTTTCTTGTTGGCCGCATCGTAGCTGGCCGTCGCCAAGTCGCCTCCTAGCGGCGCCGCCACTAGCTCAATGGTCACTCCGTTTGCGGAAGTGCCCGGAGTCGTCGCGGTTAGCACGAGATCGTCGGCTGATCCACTGAGCGTCAATGCGGCACGCGCCGCGACGGGAGCCGGTTCGAAGACGGCGTATTCGTTGCCCGGATTGAGTCCCGGGGCGGCTTGGAGGAGACCGTCATTGACCAACTGAATCGCGTACCCATTGGAGGCCGCCCCGACGTCGTTCGCCTCGATGGCAATATCGTTGTGTTGGCCTGGCGAGCGCAGAAGAGCTCGAGCCTTCACGCCCAAGATGTCGCGAATAGGTGTGGTCCAACGGAGGCGCGGATTGATATCGGCTCCGACGAGCGGGTCGGTACCTGTCCCCGTTTCCTCGAGGATACCAAGCTGTTCAGCGGTCCGCCCCCCGTCGACCTCCGTGACGGTCAGGTTGCCCCCACCGGCCGCATCGAGTTGCAGCATCAGGCCGCTCGGCGTGATGTCGACGGTCAGCTCGCGTCCTGGGGGAGCTCCATCGGCGAGGAGCCGAGCCACATCGCCGACGGTGGCGGCCGACGAGAGGTCGACGGTGCTCGACTGCGATCCATCCGAGATGCGGACACTTCCCAGTTCCACACCGAGCCCGCCTCGCAGTTCACTCAACAATGTCGACTCGCGCAGGACCGGATTGTAATCCGAGTCGGGACGCACTTCCTGGGAAAGTCCTCCGAACACGTCTGCGCCAGCCACGTTCGTGTCGATGAGCGATTCGAAGTCAGCGATCGTTCGCAGACTTTTTTCGTTCCCCCGGTAGACGATTCGGCCTCCCAGATCCTCGTAGGGAAGGACCGTCGGATCGGATCCGGCAAAGAGGTATCGGCCTTGAAACTTCGTGTTGGCGAGCTGGAGGAAGCGTTGCACAATCGATTCAAGCTCGAGTGCGATGGCTTCCCGTTGCGTTGCGTCAGTACCGCTGTCGATGGCCTGGACGGCAAAGCCTCGGGCTCGAGCCAGTAAGTCGCCGCTGTCGCTGAGCGCCGCATCGGTCACGTCGAGAAACGCGGTGGCTTCGCGCAGATTGACGCCCATCTGTTCCTTCTGCTCGAGCAACCGTTGAAGTTGCATTCCTCGAGTCGCCGCCGGCAGGTCGTCACTGGGCACGCGCAATCGGACGCCCGTGGAGAGTTGTCGTTGGAGCGCCGAGAGGGTCGACTGGCTCCGCTGCAACTGCGCCTGCATCTCCTCGCGCACCGCGACCGTGCTGACTCGGCTGACGAGACTCGAGATCAGACTCATGGCATTCCTAACGAGTTTCAAGCGAGATAGAAGGAAGTAAGAACCTTACAGGTTGACCAGAACATCCAGCATTTCATTGACTGTGGCGATGAATCGTGCCGACGCCTGGAACATTCGTTGCATCGTCATCATCCGGATGGCTTCTTCGTCGATGTTGACACCACTTTTCGCGAGTTTCTCGGCGCGGAGTGTCTCTTGAAACAGGCGGTAGCCTTCCGTCACGGACTGGGAGACGGCTGCCGACTGCGAGACTCCGGAGATCATGTTGTGATAGAGGTCTTGCAGCGGGGTGTCCGATGCCGTGGCCGGAGTCGTGAAGAGGGCACCAAGCGTTTCCGCGTTGCGGCTGTCGGCTCCGATTCCCGATTGGCTGGCGGCGAAAAGCCGCGGATCTTGCCGAAGGGTTGCAGAGATTCCGATATCCCGAGCATCCGTGCCGGTGAAAAACGTGTTGATTCCGAGCGCGGCCAGCACGCCGCTCGTGTCATCTCGGAAGGCGAATTCGAGTGTCGGATCGTCGGCGACGAGCGACAGTCGTCCTTGCTCGATCGTTGCCGTGATACCGTCGATGGCGTTGATTTGGTCGGCCACGGATTCGAGTGTGGTGTCATCGCCACGCCCGTTGAGTTGGACGCTGATCGAAGTCTGGTCGGTCGTCCCGGTCTGCGTATTCTTCAAGATGACTTGAAACGTCCCGCTTTCGGGCGTGAAAGGAAGTCCTCCTTGATCGAGGGGCGCGGCAGGATCGTCGACAGCGTGTTCTGCAGCCACCTGAGAGTAACCGACGAGACCTTGGCCTGAGGCGTGCACGCGGTTGAACTGGCGGATTACTTCGCCGGCCAGGCCGTTCATGGAGTCGAGGAAACCCCCGAGGACCTCATCGCGAGATTCCAGAATACCAGCAACTTTTCCAGACGACGGCTCGACCGGTGTTTGCGTATCGGCGATGACGAGATTGGCCGCGTATAGTCCTTTGCCGTCATCCGAATAAACCGTCTCGACGGGGCGAACGGTCGTTTGGTAGATGAGCGCTTCACTCTCGAAAAACACATTGACCAGACCGCTTGGTTGTTCGACAGCCCGAATGGGAATCCACTCGGCCAACTCCATCAATGCCTGGTACCGATCGCTGCGCAGGGCACCGGCATCACCTCGAACGGCCCCTCCTTGCTCGGCCGTCACAATCCGAACGTTCAACTCAGAGACCGTTTCCAATAGTCGGTTGATCTCTTTGGCTGCATCTTCGACCTGAAGGTTGAGGTCTTCGCGCATCTGGTCGACCTGGCCCGTGAGCCGCTGGAAGTCGTCAGCGACCCGCTGGCCCTGGAGGATCGCCAAGTTGCGAATGGCGGGATCTTCGGGTTGATTGAGGATGTCTTGTACGGAATTGAAGAAACGGTTGAGCGATGTGCTCAGGTCGTTGTACCCTAGTTCCTGCAAGAGCCCTTCCAACTGTGTGTAGATTTCGTCCCGCATGGCGCTGCCGGCCAAATCCGAAGTGGCGGAGCGGAGTCGTTGTTCGAGCAGTTTGTCGATCTGCTGTACGATCGCTTCGACCTGCACGCCCGAACCGAGGCGCAGCGTTCCGTTCTCCTGGACGGGCCCCGGCTGCAGCAGCATCTCCTCGCGGATGAAGCCGGGTGTTTGCGAATTGGAGATGTTGTTGCCGGCGACCTGGAGGCCGATTTGCGAGACCGAAAGCCCCTGGCGACCGATGCTCAACGACGACATCAAACTCATGTCGGATCCCTCTCATATCTGCTCATCGACGAGCGCCCCTTGGTGAACGGGGAGGGTCTCGCGGCCGTAAGTCGGCTTGAGCCGTCCGCCGGAAGCCAGGACTTCGAGGATCTGGGCAAGGTGAAGCAGGGAACGCTGCGCCACGACCCAGTGGGAGAGGCTTTCGTGCTGGAGGAGCGTCATGCGCGCTCGAGCTCCATCCATGCGTGCCTGCAGGTCCTCTCCAAGCGGCATCCACTGGGCCACCTGTCGCAGGGTGCGCGCTTGAGGTACGAGTTGCCGGGCTTGTTCCAGGAGCTGCTGTCGGCGCCGATGGCATGCTTCGAGCCGTTGAAGAAGTGAAGCTTCTTGTTCTTGGGTAGCCGACAACGCCGTCCAATCTCGCCGGGCCAGGTGCCGTCGTTTTTCATTGAGGAGCGCAAGGAGGGACTCTTGCGCGTCACCGAGATCATCAAGCAGTGTGAGGAGGTTCGATTCCCATTGGCCCACGTCCATGGTTTCTCCTTGTTTTTCGATTCAAACATCGCGTGGAGGTGCAAGTTGGCTCACGTCAGGCGGGGGTTCGCATGCGAGCCAGCATGAGTTCAAACATCGGGCCGGCCAAACGATCGGCTGAGCTCTCTGTGATCTGATCCGTGAGTTGCTGATCGAGCTGCTTTTGGAAGATCTCCTCGGCACGTCCGCCGTGCAAATAGGCGGGCTTATCGACCGTCTTGCGCATCGATGCGAGCATCTGTCCGAAGAGGGTCGTTCCGACGAACTTCGTGAACGCCTGGCGGACTTCTCGTTCGCGAGGCGTTAGTTCGTTATCCGGAGTGAGTTGAACGACGGAAACGGAAGAGACCGAGTTCATGGGGATTCCTTTCCATCACTTCGTGAGAAGGAGCGTCGATTTCGGAGTTCCATGGGAAAGGCCGGGTGCGTGGCCGGCTTGGTTCATTGACTGTCGACGAACTCTGCGTAGAGTGAACCCGACTCGTTGATCTTGCGCAGGATGGCGATGACATCTCGGGGTGGCACTTTGAGGGCTCGCAGCGCCTGCAACAGTCCTTCGACCGTGTCCGCCGTCGATTGGCCGTTTTCACTGTCGACATCCACGAACTCGGCGACGAGTTGCTGGCCTGCTTCGATGGTCAAGTTGCGGTGAGTCACGATGACAGGCCCGATGCGAGCTTCATCGGTGGCAACGACGATTCCCTCGCGTTCATCCACGATGACGCGAGCCGGTTTGGCCTGCAGGATGATACGCTGTTCCTGGATGATCGAAAGGAACTCGACGGCGTCATTGCGATACTCTTCGGGAAGTCGCACTTCGACCGTCGTCGCATTCTTGGCTCGAGCAATACCGCCGGTGGCGGACTCGCGGAAGCTCGGATTGTAGGAAGCGTTGATGTGAGCAGCCAAGTCGTAGGCCATTTGGAAACTGGCCAATTGCGGCTTGATCACAAGTGTGATTACGCCGTCCTTGAGGAAGGGATGCTCGAATGATTCCAAGAGTTGACACCCCTTGGGGACACGGGCGAATGTCGGGTTGGAGGGATCGGAGATCGAGAGGGGGCCCTGGGCGATCGCATAGACGCGGTTGTCACCAGGAGCTCCCAGCAGCGCGGTGGGGATGAGCTGGCCGCCTTCGAGACTCTTGGCGGCCACGGCGGTGACAGTACAAGTAATGCGGTTGCCTTCAGGGGCACCGTCGGGGGGAATCGTGGCAGTTACGGCCACGAGGGCCACATTCTTGGTGTCTTGGAGCTCTTCGGCCAGATAGTTCCCCGACGTGTCCTTGCTGACGGGGTTTCCGGACATCTCGAGAATCCTCGCGAGTTTGCGCAGCGTCAATGGCGACTTGCCGTCTCCGGTACCTCGCAGGCCGACGACGACGCCGAAGCCATGCAGGGTTACCGGCTCCTGGCCTTTGACCCGCGTGATTTCGCCGATCTTGACACTCGGTTGCGCCGCTGCCGGCCTCACCACGAAGACGAGCAGTGATGCGGCTATCAGCCAGCGACCATTCAGTAGATTTTGGATACTCATGAGAGCCCTCAAGAGAAAAGCACTATCGTTGATCCCGTTATGACCCTCCATGATCAGCAATTGCACCTCGCGTTCGTTAGCGGAAAGCTGGATCTTAGAACGGTTGGAACAGGTGGAAGAGTTTCGTGAACCAGCCGCGGCGGTAGGACTCCCGTACATTGCCGCGTTCGAACTTTTGAATTTGCAGATTGGCGATGTGGCGACTGAGGACGACATTGTCGGGGCTGATATCCTGCGGACGGCACTCTCCAGTGAGACTCACCGACCACACTTCATTGTTGACTCGCACGTTCTTGTGGGCCTCCAGGACGACGTTGCCGTTGGGCCGGATGTCGACGATTTCGGCCGAGATATTGAACGTGACCAGTTCGTTGGTTTCGAGTTCTCCTTCGGACCGGTAGATCGTATTGAGCTGGCCATTGACGCGCTGGTCGCCCTGAGCTTGTGGCGATGGTTTGAGCGCCTTCAGGCCGATGAGCATGGGCCAGTCCTTAAGCAACGCGTCGTACAAAGCATTGCGCCGCGCACTCGTTTCCCCGGTCGACTTGACTCGCTGAACTTCGTCGACCCGTACCGTGATGATGTCGTGTTTGCGCAGTTCTCGAGGAGGCGGGGCGGGGATGTAACCGTAGGTGTCTTCGAGGCGCACCGGACCGTCTCCTGAATAGGGAATCGTCCGGTGATAGAGACTCGAAGACTGAGCTGCGGCCGACCCGGCCATGGAGATGGCCGCGAGTAAAATGGCGGCTCGCCACCATCGCGCGTCGGTGCCTGGCCGCTCGAGACGCCAAGCGAATCCGATGGAGTGCATCCATGCTTTCCTCATTCTTGTCCCCCTTTCTTGGTTTGGGTGCGCGGCGGCAGAGGCGCCAGGACCAGCTGAGCGAATCGTGGCCCGGCAGCCGTGGCGGCAAAGATCTCACGCGTCTCGGGATTCTCGAGTTGAACGACCTCGCCCATGCGCGCATCGGCCTTGGCAACGGCGATGGTGCGCACGGTGATGCCACGTACACGAGCCTCAACGAGCACCGAGTCGCGGCGCCGAATGACCAGAGGCGATCGCAAAGCGTGGCGAGGAATGGGTTGGCCGGGTGTCAAAGATTGCTGAGTCTCCAGGCCGACGATCTCCGCTTCGTTTTGCACAAATCCGCTGACGTCGCCACCGACTTTTCCCTTGCCGCGTGGCCAGTCGACGAGCCGCACATCGGACGCGCGCAATACCTGACCGCGAGGGATGAAGCGAGTCGGCACCAGGACGCGGACCGTCGAAGGATGGTCGGCAGAGGGACTCGTCGCAGAGGCTGGCGTGACAGCCGTTGACGTAGATGGCGACGAGGATGAGTCAGGTTGAGTGACGCTTGTTAGGAGGACTGACGGAACGCCGGTGAACCGGATCGATCGGCCGGGCACACCGGCGAGCACCAGGATACGGCGGATTTCGTCTCGGGTGAGTACCACTCGGTCGCCCGGCGATGGAGCTGGACAGAGCGTCAGAGTTTCGAGTGTTCGGAGTCGCGATTTCGGCAGGCCGTCCAACTGCGCCACGTGCCCGAGTCGTACGACGTGGCGCACGCGGACTGGGTGCCGCAGAAGCCGCACCTCGAGTGTCTGGGCGGTTGCCTGCGACGCCGTGATGAGCAGAAACCACGCGATCGTGTTGCGAATCATTTTCGGGGGCATTGTGGTTCCGGTTTCATGCGAGTTTTGTCAGGGTGGAAAGTCTGGGTTATGATGGATCTCGTCAGGCTAGAAAGCCTGACCTACTTTGTCAGGCTAGAAAGTGTGACCTACGGTCTTCGCAGGTTGCTGATCAGTTGCAGGATCTGGTCGCCCGTTTTGACGGCTTCGGAGTTGAGTTCGAAGCTGCGTTGGGTTGTGATCAGATCGATGAGTTCATTGACCGGGTCGACGTTGGAGGCTTCGAGGAAGCCGCTGCGCAGTTCGCCGAAGCCGGGATCGAGCGGGTTGCCGATGTTGGGCGTTCCGGAAGAGTCGCTTTGTTGGTAGAGGTTGTCTCCGAGTTTGATGAGGCCTTCTGGATTGGCGAACGTAGCCAACTGGATCTGTCCGGCAACTTGGGCTTGTTGAGAATTGCTGAGATAGTAGACGACTTCCCCGTTGGCCTTGATTTCGACGCGCGTGGCATCACGCGGGATGTTGATCGTCGGCTCAAGGAGGCGCCCAATCGAGGCGGAGCCCATGACGAGGTTGCCTTCTGGATTCTTGCTGAAGTTGCCCGCTCGTGTGTAGAGGATCTGTCCGTTGGGATCCTTCACCTGGAAAAAGCCTGTTCCGACGATGGCGACGTCGAACGGGTTGCCCGTCTTGAGAATCGTTCCCTGGAGAAAGTCGGTTTGAACGCTGGCGACGCGAGTCCCCAAGCCGATCGACGTTCCGGTACCCGTGCGGTTGCCGGCCGAGTCTTGAGCTCCGGGGAGCATCTCATTTCGGTAGAAGAGATCCTCGAAGTTGGCACGGTTCTTCTTGAAACCTGTTGTGTTGACGTTAGCCAGGTTGTGGGCGATGACATCGAGTTTGGTTTGCAGGGCGTCCATGCCGGTGGCCGCCGTGTAGAGAGTTTGAACGCTCATGGGGATCTCTCGCTATTCAGGTCAATCGTGAAAACGGTGTTTGATGAGAATCGAAAGAGGGAAAGGCTCACGTTCGCAACAGCCTGCTGATCAGCGATCCAGTTACGGAATCGTGGTTTTGGATCATGCGCATGTTGGTTTCGAAGGCGCGGGAGGTTTCGATGAGTTCCATCATGGCCATGGTCGGGCGGACAGCCGACAACTCGAGATAGCCTTGCTGGATCTTCCTCTGATCGACGTCGACCGGCTCGACCGGCGAGAGTGGCTTGAACAAGTTCTCGCCGACGCGCACCAGGTCCTCGAGGGACAGAGGAGTCACCAGTCCCAGTTTCCAGGACTGTCCGCCCTGTTGAATGACGCCTCCGGGGTCGACCGACCAGGGATTGTTGATATCGAGGACGATCGGTGCGCCTTCCTGGCTGAGGACTTGTTGGCCTGATTGGGTCAAGAGGTTTCCGAAGGAGTCGAGCCGAAAATTGCCGGCTCGAGTCAACAGCCGCTGGGCTCCCTCTTGCACCCAAAAGAAGCCCTCACCATCGATCGAAAAGTCGGTTGGGTTGCCAGTGTAGCGCACCGGGCCGGGTGCAAAGCTGGTACGCGTTTCTTTCACTGAAACGCCACCGCCGACGTCGGCAAGTGTGCGTGTTCCGGGAGTGGCTTCGCCGCGCAGGATGGCTGCCGACGGGCGAGCTTCCACGACGGAAAAGGCCTCTTTGAAACCTGGCGTGTTGACGTTGGCCAGATTATTGCTGAGCACTTCCAGTCGTTTCTGTTGCGTGGCCGCACCGGCGGCCGAGATGTACATCCCGTAACTCATGGCCGTGGATGAGCACCCAGGTAGCCCCCCTGCGTGCAACCGATTCGGATGAGACCGGTCCCTCCTAATGCAACCGGAGTGCCAACCCAAGGAGACACGACGAGCGAGAAGCTACAAACTGGGGATTCGTCGCAGGTTAGAACTCCGCTGGCACTTCCGGTTCGTCGAGCGCCTCGGTCGTCCAGCCATCACCGATCGGCAGGTCTTGCCGAAGTGTGGCGGCAGGATCTGCCTGTTCGTCCGCCCGTTCCCGCCTATCGCCCGGACGCGGTCCCTGTCGAGGCGTCAATCGCTTGCCGTTGACCGGCCGAGCCCGAATGGGGATACTTACGCGACACCTTTGCTTGCACTTTCTCAGAGACCGGTGAGACATGGAAACGGGGACATCTCAACTCGAAGCATACTGTCGGCAAGTAGCCGACCGGGCTCGGGCGGCCTCTGCCCAGCTTGCCCAGGCTACGGGGGCCACGAAGAACGCCTTTCTTCGCACCGCTGCGCGTCTCCTTCGCGACGGCACCTCCCAATTGCTCGAAGCCAATCAACGTGATTTAGAAGCGGCGCCTTCGTTCGGTCTGACCGAGGCGCAGGTCGATCGTCTCCAGTTGACGGAGGCTCGCATCGAGGGAATGGCTCAAGGTCTGGAAGAAGTCGCGGCTTTTCCCGATCCGATCGGGGAAGTCATCGAAGGGCATGTTCGCCCCAATGGGCTGGAAATCCGCAAGGTACGGGTTCCCTTGGGAGTCGTCTTCTTCATCTACGAGTCGCGACCGAATGTGACATCCGATGCGGCGGGAATCTGCGTCAAGAGTGGTAATGCGGTGATTCTGCGCGGCGGCAAGGAAGCGGCGCACTCAAGTGCGGCGATCGTGGAGCTACTATGGGAGGCACTTGAGGAGGCGGGTCTGCCTCGAGATGCGATCCAGTGGGTAGAGACGCGCGACCGGGAGGCGGTCCACCATTTCTTGAAGCTTGGCGACGCCATCGACGTGGTCATTCCGCGCGGAGGGCAGTCCTTGATCGAACGGGTGGCACATGAGGCAACGATGCCCGTCATCAAGCACTATGCAGGCAATTGCCACGTCTATGTCGACGCGGATGCCGATCCTCAAATGGCAAGAGATATCCTTGTCAACGCCAAGTGCCAGCGGCCGGGGGTCTGCAATGCCTGTGAGACGGCATTGGTGCACGAGGCGCTCGCGGGTGAGTGGCTTCGGGAAACCGGCCGAGTGTTGTGCGATCAGGGCGTGGAGATTCGAGGCGACGAGCGCACCCGGGAAGTGATCCCTGAAGCTCGACCGGCGACAGCCGCGGATTATGCGACCGAATTCCTCGATTGGGTGCTCGCTGTCAAAGTCGTCACGGATCTCGACGAAGCCATTGCCCACATCAACGAATATGGCTCGCGGCACAGCGATGCTATTGTGACACGCAACCTGGAAACGGCGTGCCGATTCGCTCAGCAAGTCGACACGGCAGCCGTTTTCATCAACGCCAGCACGCGCTTTCACGATGGGGGAGAGTTCGGTTTGGGCGCCGAGATCGGGATCAGCACCGACAAGTTTCATGCGCGAGGCCCATGTGGTGTTCGCGAGTTGACCAGCTACAAGTACATCGTTGTCGGGCAGGGACACGTGCGTTCGTAGCGACAACCGTAGCAGGAGGCAGCGGTGGGTGACGAAGTTCTGAGCCAGGCGGAAGTCGAAAGTCTACTCAACGCGATGGAGCAGGGAGGCGGCGCCGCGCAGTCCGTAGCGGCTGCCGGAGGGATGGAGCCGGCGGCAAATCGACGTACGTCGGCGCCCTCGGTGGGACGCAAAGCCAAGGTCACCCCGTACGATTTCAAACGTCCCGAGCGTGTCGGCAAGGAGCAGATGCGAGCCTTGCAGACGCTTCACGAGGGATTCGGCCGCAACTATGGAGCCGCACTTTCCGCCCTCCTTCGGACGATCGTCGAAGTCAAGCTGACTAGCGTCGACCAATTGACTTACAGCGAATTCGTGTTCAGCCTCGAGAATCCAACTTGCTTCAACCTCTTGAAGGCCGATCCACTCGATGGCAACTTGATCCTTGATATCAATCCTTCGATCCTCTTTCCGATCATCGATCGTCTCTTGGGAGGCGGGACGGAACCGACGCCTATCGAACGACGGGCTTTGACGGAGATCGAATTGCGGCTCGTGGCATGCATCACCGATCTCTTTCTGGAAGAGCTGAAAAAGGCCTGGGCCAACGTCGTGGAACTCGAGCTTTCCGTGGAACGCGTCGAGAGCAACCCGCAGTTGGTGCAGATCGTTCCGCCCAATGAAGTCGTCGTCTTGATCGGCTTCGAAATCACGCTCGGAGGCGTGCGAGGCATGATGAACCTCTGTATTCCGTTCAACTCGATTGAACGCGTCGCGCACCAACTTTCCTCAAACAGCTGGTTCAGCTATGCAAAGGCTTCGGCGACCGACGAGACGCGAGGAACCATTCGAGAACAAGTCAGTGGTTCGGTCGTGGAATTGGAAGTGACGTTAGCGCGGTCGACGATCACATCGGCGGACCTGTTTCAATTGCGTGTCGGTGACATCATCGCCACCGAACACGATGTCCACGCGCCGCTCGAAGTCACCGTCTCCGGTGTCCCCAAGTTTCACGCGCGAGCCGGAGTCTACAAGGGACGCAAGGCCATCGAACTCCTGGGCGTGATCGAGAAAGAGGCGCGATCGAAGTGAGCTCCGAGGAGCTCGATGCTCGTTTTTCTCGACCACGGGTCAGCCCTGAGAAGTGTCCGGCGCGGCCGTTTCCCAGTAAAGGTGGGGTTCGCGTGGATGAAACAGCCCGACCTGATTGAACGGCGCCAGACGCTGCTCGATCCAGGCTGCCGTTTCCCGATGGACCGATGAATCACCGTTTCGTGCTGCCTGGTCGATCGCCGCGCCGATTTCGTCGACGGTGCATGAGAACGCGGCGTCTTCTGCCGCCAGGAAGCCCGGAGCGCTGGCAGAGCCTGATCGTTCCGCCTGCGTCGCCGCGGCGAAGTAGACCATCGTCGCGGCGTGAAAAAGGGTGGGCGAAGGCATGGCCCGGTAAGCCATCGCAATGAGATGGTCCAGGTGCCTCGATTCCCGCTCGAGTTGGCCTGCGTAAAGAGCCAGTGCTTCGAGCGAGCGGGACGTGGAGGCGTCCTCGTTCCACCACCGAGCCAGTCGCCGGATGCCGAAGAGCGACCAGGCGATCCCCATGCTGTAAAAGGGGTCGACGAAGGCGTACGTATGGGGCAGCGCGACCCAGCCGTTGCCGAACAGGTGAGTCAGTCGCCGTTGGAGTCTGCCTGTGGAGATCCACGCCCCCGGAGTCTTCGCCAGTTTCGCTTGGCCGAGCCATGCATGTAACGTCGGATAGCGCGCAAGCCATTCCTGGTCAATCAACGCCTTGACAGTTGCACCGTGGTTCGATGGCTTCCAGGGTTGCACCCACCCAACACTGACGCGGCCGTCGACGAAGGGAAGCTGCCAGATCCAGCCTTCTTCGATCAAGTGATGGACGGCAGCATCATCGGCTCGAAACGGATACTCGAGCGTGCTTACGCTCGCTTCCTGCAATTGGTGCTCCCACGGGGGAAGATCACGCACGTGAGTGTAGACCGAACGGGTTGCCGTTCGGAAACCATGCGAAGTGACACGGCTCCCCGCCGTGCGCGCCACATAGGCGGCGGGGCCCGTCGCGTCGAAGATCCAGCCTCGCGTGCGCACGCAAAGCGGCCCCTCGAGCGCGAGCCCCTCGGCTATCCAGATTCCCTTTTCCTGTTCCAGTCTCCGAGGCTGCCAGCCCTCGATCACCTGCACGCCCGCCTGGCGGGCCAGTCTGGCGAACCAATGGTCCACCTCGGCACGCAGCCAATGTGTGTCTCCGATGGCATCTTTGCGGCTTGCCGCGACGAGGAGTTCGTTCTCGCGATTGCGCGAGTGAAAGGGTTGCCCCGGTCGATGGCGGAAATAGGCGAAGCCGCGTTTGAGCCCACAAGTGACGTCGGGATAGGTTTCTCGCCAGATTCCAAAACGGGAGATGGCCTCGAGTTCTGGAAGGTCGTAGGTCGAGGCGAGATCCCGGAGCGTCTGATTGGCCAAGGGTGTGGAGGACTCGCCGATCGCGAATCGAGGATGCTGTTGTCGTTCCAGGACGACGACGTCGGTCCCTTGCCGAGCCAGGAGTGTTGCCAGGAGTGTGCCGGAGAATCCTCCGCCAAAGACGATCGCTTCGCATTGCACCGAGCGCATCAGGATTGCTCGCAGTCGGGACATTCAACGGGAGGTGGCACTTCTTGCCGGCGATTCATCGATTCCAAACGCCGGCGCCGCTGCGGAAAGCACGTCGGGCAGTCGCTGAACTGCTCGAGGTCCCACAAGTCGGCGAAGACGCGCGCCTGGGCGCGGGGGAGACACTGTTCGAGCACCCGCTCCAGCGACGTCAGACGCGGCGGCGCAAACTTCCCATCGCGGTGCAACTGATCGAGGTAGCCATTCCCTAGGCGTGTCGGGATGACAGCGATGCACCGGCTCCCCGCTTCACGGGCATATTCGACCGATCGGACGGCCCAGGTGACCGCTTCCTCTTCATCGAGCCCCGGAGGCTTGAGCAGTAGGAACGTTCGGACGGCAATGCCGTGCCGCTGCAGCCAGGCGGCCGCTTGGCCGTAGTCCTCCACCGTCATCTGCTTGTTGAGCTGGGCCAGGACATCGGGATGAATGGTTTCCAGGCCGAGTGCCACTTCGAGCTCCCCCCTCAGTGCATCTCGAAAACGCAGAAGCCGGTCTCCGCACAGTTTGGGATGGTTTTCCACAATCACGGTTTGGAAGGACTCGAGCCGCCGGGCGATCGGCTCGTAGTCGTCGGGCGGGACCGCCAGCGGGTCGAAGAAACTCCCGCTGTTGTAGAGCTTGATATGACGGGCGGGAGGAAGCCGGCCAAGAGCGTAGTCGATCTGAGAGGGGATCGCGCCAATGGGCACAGGATCATCGAGGGTGTGACGCCACAGGTCGCACATCGTGCAGCGGAACGGACACTCGCGGTTCGTCAGAAAGATCGTCGCTACCGGTTCGACCTCGCCGCTGGGTGCCCGTTCTTCCTCCACGAAGAAGGCGTAGGGCCGGCTCGGATCGAGTCGGCGCTTGGCCGGGCGAAGTGACAAAACGGTGGCATCGAGATCCGTCGTCATGCGCGAAGACCCGAACTTCAGGCGTAAGTGCGGGCGAAGACCTCGCGATAGGCTTTCTCTTCCTGAGGAAAGAGCCGCCGGAAGTCGTCGTCGGTGGAGAGTGCTCCTTGTTGAAAGCGGCGTTTGGGGAAGACCGGCATCTCGATTCCCGTCACCGCGCGGACTCCGTGTTGCACGATTTGCCCCTTGAGGGCATACAATCGCTCGTGGTCCCAATCGGTCAACTCGATGAAGGGAATCCCTTCGGCCACGTCGATGACGTCCGGCAGTGCGTAGGGACTGAAGCCTTGGAAACCAAGCAGCCGAGCGGGTGCATAGCTCCGCACATGCCCTCGACTCTGGCCGCCGCTGTAAGTAAGCGAATGTTTGATGGCGTCGACGCCCCACCCTTCTTGATAGAGCATCAAATTGTTGAGGACGCTCCGGATCGTGAGTTCCGGGTTCTCTTCGATTGGATAGTCTTTGAGGTTTTCGTCGCCGCCATCTCCGTCGACGAGATATTTCCAGTCGGGATAGCGATTGCGGATCGCTGAACAGAGCGCCCAGCCGACCGTCGCCGCTTGGACGTCCAGCGGCTTGTAATCTTCGAGAACGGCGACCCCTTGTTCAAAGGAGAGCTCTCCGGAGGAAACGTCGACGGTCTCTAAGAGCATCTCGAGTTGGACGTGCCGCAGGAACTCACGGGCCTGCCGGGCGTCGGCGGAATCGCCATCGACGGTGAGGGTGAACGCTTTGAGTCGCGAGGGGGATTCGCCTCGGGCCAGAAGGAGATGGTAGAGCACGAGCAAGACCGAACCACTGTCGATGCCGCCGGAAAAGAGGACCCCGATCGGCTCACGACGGTCGATCTGATCGAGCCACTCTTGGCAGACTTCGGCAAGCGCTCCAATGTACTGGCGACCAATCGCCTCAACGTCAGCAGGCAGCCGATTCCGCTGGGGCGTGAAGTAACGCCGGTAGACGGGATTGGGGTCGGGACAACCGACCAATTGCAACTCGAGGATGTGATGCGCGGGGACCATACGGGTGTAGGAGGGATGAAACTGGTCGGCCAATCCCTCCTGCTTCAGCCGATCGTGGATGGTGTCGATACGATCGGCCACGATGAGGCAGGGGCCGTCCGCTTGTTTGGCTAGAAAATAACGCAAGGGCCGCCCGATGGTGCGCGCCATGCGGACCGTCTTTCCTCGTTGAGCGACCAGGGCGTATTGTCCGCGAATTGCTCGGAGGTGAGCGGCGTCGCCATCGCCCAGTGCCGCCAGCGCCTCCTCCCGTGTGCCTCGGAGAAAGATGTCCGCGGTCGGGTCGAGCAGATTGATCAGTCGTTCGATGTAGGCTTGAGGGGGCATTGTCGGCGCCTTTCGCTCAAGGTAGGAAGGGAGCCCATTGCGTGGAAGTCTATACGACGCAGCACCGACGGGAAGTTCGCAAGCTTGGGCCGGTGTTCCGATCCGTTCCGAGGGCTGGTCGAACCAACGGAGGACTGTCCGCCGGGGACGGCGTTTGCCTAGAGCATCCAGTCGATGACACAGACCACGGTGCCGAGGATGACTACGAATCCCACGAGCCACACGGCCATTTGCCAGGCATAGTGCAAGATCGGTCGCATCTCCTCGTGGCGTGTCGCTCCGTATACGAGGCTGATCGCCACGATCAACGGAACGGCATACCAGATGTCCAAGAACGCAATCATCGCCGTTTCTTTCTTCGCCTCTTTTCTTTGTCCGATGAGCTTCGTTGGTTTTCCCCTTCGTTTTCCGACTTCGAGGGTTGACTCCCCGATTCTTCACTATAGCCGACGGGGCCCCCATAGGCATCGAGAATCGCCCAGACATTCATCAGTCCGGCGACCATCGTATAGAGCGTTCCGATCTCGAACTTGTTGCCATACTTCTCGTGCCACCGAGCCAGCTTGTCCTTGACACGATCTTGGACTTTTCCGGGAGGAGCCATGATGTCTCCCAGGAGCGGTGGCTTGCCGTTGTGCACACGATAGGTTTGAATGAGTGCGGGGAAAGCGGGGAGACCAACGCCGATCTGGCAGAAATAGGACTTGCGAACATGGCCTTTGGCGAACGATGCGTAGACGACGTGGCCTCCTCCGAGAGCCAGTCCGAAGAAATAGACCGACAGGATGCAGACCGAATAGATCGCCGCCTTCGTTCGACGCCCCTGATACCAGTGTCCGGCTCCGGGAACGAGCCATGCCCACAAAGCGGCAACGCCGGGGCGGCGTAGCCGTACGATCACGTGACGGACTTCGGTCCGAGATGGTTGCTCCCCGCCTGTTGTTACCCCGGGCTTCTCTGACATGATGGAAAGACTCCGTCAAAAGGTGAAACTTCCATTGTAATGATGGCTCTCCGCAGGACCAGCTCAGTTCTCGTTTCGTCCCTTCCGCCCTTCCGCCCGTTGTCACCTCGAGTCTGACTGAGAACGACCATGTCCCGCGACTTCCGACGGTTCTATTGCCCGCAGCTTGCTGACAGCGAGGGGACGGGTGGGGCTCGAGTCGAGCTGACCGGCGAGGAAGCCCACCATTTGCTGCACGTCTTGCGGGCTCGAGTCGGCACGCGTGTCCAACTCTTCGACGGGAAGGGCCGGCAGGCCGAAGCGGTGGTCACGCACTCCGCGCGAGGGTGCGTGCACCTGGAATGCGGGGAGATTGAGCGAATTTCGCGCGAATCGGGGCGCCGCGTGGTCTTAGCGACAGCTCTTCCGCGAGCGGGACGGGAGCGGTTCCTCGTCGAAAAGGCGGTGGAGTTAGGAGTGGCGGAGGTGTGGTTCTTTGAAGCGGAGCGAGGAGTCGCTCGCTGCTCGAGTGGATTCTTGAAGAAGGCGGAGCGTACGGTGATCGAAGCGTCCAAGCAATGCGGCCGCAACACGCTCATGCCGGTGCGGTGTCGTCCGTTGGACGAGATCCTGTCGGGAACGCCCTCCACCGCAGATCGTTGGATTGCTCATCCGGGAGGCCCTTTCTGGTCGCCCGATCAGACCGGAGCGGAAGCGACCGAGTCTGCGGTCCTGATTGGTCCGGAGGGCGGATTCACCGAGTCGGAGATCGGGCGAGCCCGATCTTCGGGATGGAAGGTGGTCTCTTTGGGGCCGCGCATTCTGCGCATCGAAACGGCGGCGCTAGCCTTTGCGGCCGCCCTCTTGCTGGGTCGGGACTGATGACGGCGTGTCGTTGGCCCCGTCTAGCTTTTCAATCACCCCGTAGAGATGGCCCCCCTTATCCCCATGTTGCCACGTTCCGGCGTACCGTTGGCCATGAAAGAGGACTCGAGCGCTGAACGTACCGAGTCCGGGGATACGCACGGATTCGAGCGTGATGACGGGCGTGGTGTCGGCCCATTTCACTTGGAGTACCAGGGGAAGCGTGACATCGATGCGTCCGTAACGGATTCGCGCAAGAAACCGCCAACGGTCCCCCTGAGGCAGCTTTTGGATCTCGCGGATCTCGTATTGCTCCTCGTGCTGGGAGGTGATTTTCCCCTCATCGACCACTGTGAAGTGGCCTCGCAGTCGCACGCCGTGCAAGGACTTGGCGAACGCTTCGAAATGCTCGGCGGTCTTCTCCTGTGTCTTTGGCGAAGGTGAGGCCGGCGGTGTCTGAGCGATCGCCGTCGGAGCGACAATCAGGCACAGGAGCAGGAATGACCGGGCGGAGAATCGCATGGGAAGGTCCTCATCGAAGGTTGCCATCGGAGACCAGCCCGCAACGCCGCGGCAGGCTCTCGACATCAATGGCCGCTCAAAAAAGCGCATGCAGGTATTCAAGGGCGTTCTGGATTTCTTCCATGGCGTGCGGTGACTGGGCGCGCCGCACGCACAGATATCCATCATAGCCTTGTTCTTCGAGTTTTCCCAACAACGCGGGGAAGTCGACGACGCCGCGTCCCAGCGGTACCTCCATTCCCTCCCGGCGGGTCGGATCGATCACTCCGTCGGTCGCATAGACGTAGCGGATCGGGCACCCAGCTTCCGCGGCCATCGCCTCCGCGGCGATCCCATGGGCGGCCAGTTCGCCGGGGTCGAGGGTGAGCTGCAATGTGGACTCGGGGAGATCCTCGACGAGCTGCCGCACATCACTCGGTTCGACAGCCCCTGGGATGACAGCCAGATGGGATCCTTCGCGGTCGCCGAACCGAGCCAGTTCGGTCAGGCTTTGGATGAGTGTCTCCCGGGTGTTAGGATCATCGGGAATGTGGCCCAGGTGATTGACGACGAGTCGGGCTCCCAACTGGTACGCCAGCCGCATGGCGGCGCGCGTTCCCTCGATTCGCGGCTGGAGATCCTCGGGCACTTCATACCCGCGGCGTGTCGGGAAGGCGACAGCGGCGACTCGGAGATTGGCGTCTTCCAGCAGCTTTCGGATATGCCTCACGGCGGTTTGGGACAATTCTGCCGGTCGTAACTCCCGCCTGGCGTCGATTTCCACGGCATCGACGCCCAAGTGCGCTGCGGTGAGCAAAGCTTTCTTGAAGGGCTGCCGCAGACTGGCAAGTTGCACGGCGGTTCTAAGTTGCAGCATGGCGAGACACCCGTGGAACGACAACCGATGATGCGTCTTGATCGAAAAAGGTCCGCGTGGATGGTGGGATTCGGATGGCTACTCGCGTGGCTCGCATGGGCGACGGCCTCGACTCACGAAGTCGACGCCGCAGAGATGGCGTTGCGCCGAGGCGGAGCCGATGCCGTGTTCCGGGCGACCTTCGAGGACGCAGAAGATGTCAATTATGACCGATGGCCCGATTTCTGGAAGCGGCGGACCGGTCCGGGGTTCCCTCATTACTTGAAAATCGAAATTGCCGACGATCCCGTCGAGTCGGGTCGCGCGAACCATGGACTGCGCGTTCGTCTCGATGGGGGAGGCGCGGAGCTTTACAGTCCGCGGATCCCCGCCAGCCCGCTGTTCAGTTACGTCTTGCGAGGGCGCGTTCGCACTTCGGGCCTGAAGCACGATGTAGCGTCAGTGAGTCTCTGGTTTCAGGACGCTCACGGTCGGACGCTCGAGCGCTGGGAATCCCGCCTCGTCCGCGGGACCACCCCCCAGTGGCAGCTCCTCCAGGTCGGACCCGTCACACCGGGCAACGTGCAGACTCGGTTTGCCATCGTGGTTCTGCGTCTGGTACCCAATGATGGCATTGATCTGACCGGTGAAGCCTGGTTCGACGACTTGTGGGTGGGACGCCTGCCGCGGATGAGTCTCGAGGCGGACTCCGCTGGCGGCATCTACACCGATGGGGATTCCATCGAGATTCGCTGTACGGTGTCCGGTTCGGGCGAGGAGTTCCCGGACATTCGATTTATACTTCGCGACGCGACCGGGAAAGTGATCGACCAGGAGCGGCGGGCGCTGGCCGGAAACATGCTCAAGCGTGACGACGGGCCTTCTTCCGACACTGCCGACTCGCGACGAGAGTTCGCTGGGACAACGACGTGGCATCCGGAGGTGCCGGGGCCGGGTTATTACCGTATTGAAGCGGAGATGACTGGGCAGTCCGAGCATGGCCTTCGGCGCACGATTTCGTTGGCTGTTCTGGAGGATACTCCGGAGGCCGTTCAAGGGGAGTTCGGGTGGTCGCTGCCGCAGGGGGAACGTCCTTTCTCGGTCAAGGAGTTGGTGGAGCTTCTACCGCGGCTCCAAGTCCGCTGGGTGAAGTTTCCGGCTTGGTATGGCCCAAGCACCCCCGAGGTGGGAGAGAAGCTCGCGTGGTTTGCCGAGCGGCTAACTGCGAAGAATATCGAGATGGTGGGCATGCTGGACCAACCCCCGCGGGATCTATTGGAACATCTGCCCAACGGGGACCGGCTCTCGATCGCCGCCATCTTTCTCGATTCCGATTTGTGGCAGCCCTCGATCGATCCTGTGATGGTGCGGCTGTCTCTGAAGGTGAGGTGGTGGCAATTGGGTGGAGATGAAGACTTCAGCTTCATCGACTTTCCGCATCTTGCGGCCAAGATTCGCGAAATCAAGCAGCGGTTTGACCAGTTCGGCCAGAAAACCAAGATCGGGATGAGCTGGAAATGGCTCGTGGAAGGTCCAGGAGGCGACGAGATCCCGTGGTCGTTTCTCTCCTTTTCGGAAGACCCACCGTTTACCGGCGAAGAACTCGGTCAGTACGTCGAAGGTGAGGAGACGCCCGTGCAGCGGTGGGTCATGCTGCGTCCCTTGTCGAAGCGGTTTTATAGCGAAGCCGATCGCATGAAAGACCTGGTCGGTCGGATGGTGGCGGCGAAAGTCCATGGAGCCACAGCCGTGATCGCCACGAATCCGTTCGATCGCGAAACAGGGCTCTTTACTCCCGAGGGATATCCTACGGAACTTCTGGTCCCTTGGGTGACGACGGCCCGTCTTCTGGGAAAGGCTCGCTTTCTCGGAAGTCTTCAACTGCCGAATGGAAGCCATAACTACGTTTTCGAGCGTGACGGCGAGGCGATTCTGGTAGCGTGGGCTGAGCGGTCGACGCGCGAGGTGGTCTATCTCGGGGACGACGTCGTCGTTCACGACCTGTGGGGGCGGTCTCAATCGGCACGCACGATTCGACGAAATGGATTTGTCAAACAAGACCTGGAAATCACGCCGATGCCGGTCTTTATCACCGGAGTCCATCTCCCGATCGCCCAGTGGCGATTGGCATTTCAGATTGACCGAGCGAGACTTGACAGTCTGTTCGGTCGCGCGCAAGTTGCGTCATATCATTTCAAGAACACGTTTCCCAGTGGTATCGGCGGCAAATTGCAACTTGTTCTGCCACCGCAATGGGAAACCGACTATCACGGAACTCGCTTCAAGCTTCTCAGCGGAGACACTCACAGCGACTCGATGCGTGTCACACTCGGCGCGGACGCCACCAGCGGTCCCCAGCCGGTGCGCATCGACTTCGATGTGACTGCGCAGCGCCGATACCAATTCAGTGTTTACCGCACCATCGAAGTGGGATTGGGAGACGTCACGATGGAGGTGGTTTACCGTATCGATGCCGATGGGAACCTCGTCGTCGACCAGCATTTGGACAACCAAAGTGATCAACCGATCAGCTTCAACTGTCTCTTGTTGGCACCCGGTCGACGGCGCATGCGGCAGTCGGTGTTTCACCTGCGGCAGGGTCGGACGACCGTCACGTTCGTCCTCCCCAACGGGAAGGAGCTGATCGGACGGCATCTGCGCGTCCGCGCCGAAGAGATTCGCGGCAATCGGCTGTTGAACCAGCAGATCCTTGTCAAACCGTGATCACGCACAGATCCGGCAGGTGCACCCGGTAATCCGTCATCCGGTAGCAACCGTAGATCGCCAAGTGGTCCCTCTTTCGTTATCATAGGGAACGACTGAGTCAGTCACGTCCTAGGGCGTAGATGTAGCAGTCGAGGGTTTCCGATCAGCCGACGGCAGCAGGAGAAACAACGATGCGAACGACAATGATGGGGATCGTAGGGATCGTGGGAACGTTGGCGGTCACGGTTTCTGCGCCGGCAGGAGGGGACTCGGGTTGGGTATCGCTGTTCGACGGCAAGACGTTGGACGGATGGATCCAGAAGAACGGTACAGCCACCTATCGAGTCGAAGATGGGTGTATTGTCGGAAAGACGGCGGAAGGAAGTCCCAACTCGTTTCTCTGTACGGTGAAGGAGTACGGCGATTTCGAACTCGAGTTCGATGTCAAGGTCGACAACCGGCTCAATTCGGGAGTCCAGATCCGATCCAAGACGAAGGGGTCGCCGACCGGCCGCGTCTATGGCCCACAGGTCGAGATCGAAGCTGCCGGCGAGAAGGGATGCGAGTCCGGTTACGTCTATGGCGAGGCGACCGGTCGGGGATGGCTGACTCCTCCCGAGCGACTCAAACCGCACAAATACTTCAAAGACGGCCAGTGGAATCACTACCGTATCGTCGCCAAAGGGCCTCGAATCCAGACCTGGATTAACGGCCACAAGATTGAAGATCTCACGGATGAAGCGATCTACAAGACGCATCCCCGAGGCTTTATCGGTCTGCAGGTACATGCGATTCCTCGAGGCCAAGGGCCTTACGAAGTGCGCTGGCGGAATATCCGGATCAAGGTGCTGGATTGATCTGCAGCCGATCCTGGTACGGATGTGTGCCGTGGATAGCTTGAGCCGGGAAGTGACGGTTGCGACTATTCCCCGGACTGTTCGCGACGTTTTGCTTGGACGGCCGCGACTCGGATTGCACGCCGGAAACGAGCCACTTTCTCTTGGTGTGGGGAAAGACCGCGGACGATGAACGTGATTGCGAGCCAGGAAGGGCTCCCCGTGACACGGACGTCATGGTTGGGAAAGCGGATGTTCCCATCGAGCACGGAGCTCGATTGACTGGAAGTAATGGACATACTTGACAAAGGAGATCCCCATGCCTCGTCCGTGGTCGTTCACCGCGTTGGCAGCGGTCTGCGCCAGTGCCGCTTCTGTCTTCGCTCAGCCTCCCTCAATGAGCTACCCCAGCACGGGGTACGCGACGCCACCCACCGCGTATCGGGCTTCTGCGTCCCCGCGCATCGAGCCACAACCGCCGGCTCCTCCTGCCGCCAGCGGCCAAGCGGAAGCCGTCCAGCCCCAGCCGGCGCCGTTGACAGGCGGAAACAGCGGCCTGATGCCAGAAGGAGGGAAAGGCTATGGCGCTTCCTATGGAGATGGATACGGCTACTGGCCGTGCGCCGACTCCTGCGCCCTGTGGTACGGCCGCGCGGGTGCCAGTTTCATGACGCGCGACGACCTGGATCCTGTGTGGCTGAGCTACAACACGGCTGATCTGGGGGACGGCCGGTTGTTCACCGACCAGGCATCACCGAATTGGGGATGGGGAGGCGACGTTGTTCTGGGGCGACTTTTGGCCGGCGGTTGCTACGCCGTGGAAGTCGGTTACTGGGGCATTGATCCCTCGAATCGGCAAGCCGATGCTTTCGACCCCGATGGCACGGTTGGCAACGCCACCGATCTGGACACCGTCTTCGCATTCGACTCCCTGGAATACAACGGAACGGCGGTTGCCGACTTCTACACCAACGCGTTTATCCACCGACTGGTCCGAAGTTACGAGGCGCATAACGTCGAACTCAACCTGGTTCGCTCGCCGTTTTACGGAAGCGGATTCACTTGCGGCGGCCACCACGTCAGTTTTCGCTGGCTGGCGGGGATCCGCTACCTGAAGTTCAACGACGGTTTCGAATACATGACCGACGATGCCAACACGGTGTTCGACGGGGACGTCAACGAAGTGACGTATCTGATCGACATCGACAACAACTTCATCGGTGGCCAGGTCGGCCTCGGTCTCGATTACCGCTTTCATCAGGTCTTCAGCGCCTACGCTACGGCCAAGACCGGATTCTATGGATCGCATATCTCCCACCGCTCCCGTATTAGCGGTAGCGCCGGTGATGCGGTCGTCAATAACGCGGCCAGCCCTTACAACGGACAAGCGTTCAACGTCAACACGTCGACGACGGGCGTGGCCTTCATCAGCGAAATCGACTTCGGTTTTCGCTACCAGTTTCTGCCTCACTGGAGTGCCACGATGGGTTATCGCGCTGTCGGCATCACCGGCGTTGCGCTGACGACCGATCAAATTCCGCTCTACTTCGCCGACATCGGCGGCGTGCGCGACATCAACTCCGACGGGAGTATGATCCTCCACGGAGGTTACTTCGGAATCGAGTTCCTGTATTGACGCTCGGACGGGAGTCGCTCCCACGATGGCTCCCGAACGCACGATCGGCAACCGGCAGCAGCCTCCGTGCCTTCCAGCACGCGAGGCTGTTGTCGTTCAACGCCGCAACCCAAGACTTCGATGGTAGGCTTCAACTTGAGCGTCTTTCCCGAGTTCGCGAGTGATGGCTGCCCACTTCTGAGCCACTTCATCGAGGCATTGCTTTGGGGGAACCTCTTCGCGGACCGCTCGTCGCACGGCATCGTCGAGTACCGACAGATATCGGGAAGCACCGGGAATGCGCGGTGCGAAGAGCGCCGTGCCTTGGGATTGGTTCTGTTGCACGAGTTTGCCGTATTGAGTAGCCAGGACATCGGGGAGTCCCTGGTCTAGCCACCGTACGTCGGCTCGGTGACTGGCCCGGTAGGCCGTCGTTGCGGGGCTGGCCGCACTGATCGTCACACCGATTTCCCTGCCACTCAACCAAGCCAACGCTGCTGCGGCCTCTTGTCGCCGCGACGTGCCGCGCACGATGGCTCCCAATCGCCCCGCCGTTCCCAATAGGGGTACCCGCGGGTCGTCCCGCGACTCCCGCGCTTCCCATTCGCTCTGACTGAACAGATAGGCCCGCCGAGAACCCGGTAGCCGGGCGAAACCCACTGTGTCCACGTCGATCGGGTTGTCGACTTCTTTGGCGATATCGAATGTGTGCGTCGGCCACCCCCACGCCATCGCCACTTTGCCTTCGTAGAACCATCGTTTTACGGTTGCGGGATCGGCTTCGAGTACCGCCGGCGGCGCCAACTTGGCCGCTTCCACCAGCTCCTCCAAAGCTCGCACGAATGGAGGCTCATTTACCAGCGGCTCCATGGAGGTGAAATCAAAGAGTCCCGAGTATTGGCTGGCATGCCCGACGTAACCGGCGGCTCGAGCTAGCAAAACCGGCGCCGCCCATCCCGGGCCCAAAGGCTCCGCCAGTGCAAAGGGAGTCGCGCCACCCGTCTTCGATTGCGCCTCGCGATGCCACTGACCACCCAGCTCGGCATACTCCTCCCACGTTTGTGGTGGCTCGCGCCGCAACGATGCCAGCCGATCGTTCCTCAAATAGAGCACGAACTGAGGCGAGCCGAACGTGACGGCATACCACGTCGCCCCCCATCGCATCTCGCGGAACCGCTGCAAGGGAAAGATGTCCGGGTCGCTCCGACCTGCCCCCTCGCCGCTGGTCGGCCACGGCCCAATCAGATCTTCGATGACGAGTCGGCCGAGCAGCCGCGAGGGAAAGACGATCATGTCGGCGGGCAAACGGCGCATCGTCTCAAGTCGTTTACCCTCGATTGCTTCCACCGTCAGCTCTCCCGAACCGCGCGCATTCCACTGACGCTCGATCTCCCGCGCCAGCCCCGGGTCGTCGACGACTAGAAGCTTCAATCGAACCGGCTCAGGAGGAGTCTCCGTCTTGTCTCGCGGCGTCTCCGCCGGCCGGCAGGAGACCAAGGCCAACGCGAAGCAGCAGGGGACCAGAAACAGCCAAGGGGTCGAGCATGGTTGCCAGCGGCGCACTGGGGGCGATAGAATCGCACCTTGAGTCGCTGATCCTCCCGACCGAGCTGGTTCGGCGCTGCAAAGCTGAAAGCTGGGCATTAGTCTATCGTTCCTTTTTCCGGCAAGAGGTACGGCACCCTATGAGCGTTTACCTGGGAATCGACATCGGGACGTCGGGCACCAAGACCCTGGCAATCAACGACCAAGGAACCATCCTCGCCGATGCAGACGCCCGCTACCCTCTGTATCATCCCAAGCCGCTTTGGAGTGAACAAGACCCGGAGGATTGGTGGAAAGCGACGATCCGGACGGTGCGAGCGGTCATGCGCAAGGCGAAACTGAAGCCTGCCGACGTCCGCGCTATCGGCCTCTCAGGCCAAATGCATGGTTCCGTCTTCCTCGATCGAAACCAGCGCGTCATCCGCCCTGCCATCCTCTGGAATGATCAGCGCACGGCCGCCGAGTGTGCGGAGATCGAAGAGCGAGTCGGGGGACGCCGACGACTCATCCAAATGGTCGCCAACCCGGCACTCACTGGCTTTACCGCTCCCAAAATCCTCTGGCTGCGCAACCACGAGCCTCGACATTTTGAACGAACCGTGCACATTCTCCTCCCCAAGGACGAAGTGCGACGGCGCTTGACCGGCGAACTGGCCACCGATGTCAGCGACGCCAGCGGCATGTTGCTGCTCGACGTCCGCCGGCGCCAATGGTCGCGGTCCCTCCTTGCCAAACTCGAACTCGACCCCGACCTGCTCCCGGTCTGTTACGAGTCAGAAGACGTCACAGGACAACTCACGCCCAAAGCCGCCAAGCTATTGGGCCTGACGACGAACTGTCTCGTCGTCGGCGGTGCCGGCGACTGTGCCGCCAACGGCGTCGGCACCGGCGTTGTGAAGAAAGGGATTCTCTCCACGTCGATCGGCACGTCGGGAATCATGTTCGTCCACAGCGACGAAGTGCAAATCGATCCTCAAGGGAGACTCCACACCTTCTGCCATGCCGTGCGAGGCAAGTGGCACATGATGGGCGTCAGTCTCACGGGCGGGGGAGCTCTGCAGTGGTTCGCCCAGAAACTCTGTCCGGAACTCAAACGACGAGCCTACGACGTACTCAATCAAGAAGCCGCCGAAATCCCTCCAGGCTCGGAAGGACTCTTCTTCCTCCCCTATCTCGCCGGTGAACGCACGCCCCATGCCGACCCACATGCCCGCGGCTCCTTTGTCGGTCTGACCCTCAAGCACGGCCGCGGCCACCTGGCTCGAGCCATCATGGAAGGTGTCGCCTACGCGATGCGCGATAGCCTTGAGATTATCCGCGAGCTGGGCGTCCCGGTCCGACAGATTCGAGTTTCCGGAGGCGGAAGCAAAAGCCCTCTGTGGCGCCAGATCCAAGCCGATGTCTTCGGCAAGTCCGCCGTGACAATCAACGCCGAGGAAGGACCCGCTTACGGAGTCGCGCTCCTGGCAGCCGTCGGAGGCGGCAGCTTCAAGAATGTCCAAGAAGCCTGCCAGGCGACGATCGAGATTACGAGCAGTACGAAGGTGCAGCGGCGAGCTCGAGCCGTCTACGATCGTGCCTTCCCCGAGTACCAGCAGCTCTACCGTTCCCTGAAAGCCGACTTTGCGAGAATCGCCGAACTGTCCTGATGCGAAGCGTCCACACGTGCTGTATCCTTTGGGCATACGGTGACATAACGTTGTCGTGACCTGAGAGAGAATGAAAATTCGATCGCCCCTAGCCAACCCGTTTTACGTCGCTTTGCTGGTTGCGGCCGCCGTTTTCTGTGTCACTTGCTGCGCGTATGCACTCTGGTTTGGAGGCGTCTTCGACCGCGGGGGATGGCAGAACCACGTGCTGGTCGATTTCCTCCGCCGCCGCGGCGAACGTGTTCTGGCCATCGAACTGGCGGTCGTCGCTCTTTTGACCTTCGCTTCTTTGGCAACCGACCAATGGTGGCGGACGCGAGGCCTTCCCTCGTCGTCCCCTCCATCCTCTGCACCCACTTCAACGGCAAAGGAAGAATCATGAAAGTGCAATCCCATCAAGAAGTGCCCCAGCAAGAGGTCACCATGCCGGGCGCTCACGGCTGTCGCGTCCGCTGGTTGATCGGCAAAAGTGAACAGGCTCCCAACTTCGCCATGCGCGAGTTCGAAGTCGAGGTGGGAGGCTACACGCCCCGCCATCATCACCCGTATGAACACGAGGTTTATGTGCTCGAGGGCGAAGGGGTCGTCATCGAAGGCGACCAGGAGCACCCCCTGAAAGCAGGCGATGTCGTCTTCGTTGCTCCCGATGAAGTCCATCAGTTCCGCAACACGGGCGATCGACCAATGCGGTTTCTGTGCCTGGTCCCCAACTCCGTCTACCAGGCACCGGTGACGCCCGAATGCGGAACCGAGTGACGTGACCAAGGCAATCGGACGATGACCCAAGACGTTCGGAAGCGGATCGAAGAACTGCGCGAGCAGATCCGATATCACGACTACAAGTATTACGTAGAAGCAGCACCGGTCATCAGTGATCTGGAATACGATCGGCTGATGGAGGAACTCCGCAGGCTCGAAGCGGAGCATCCCGAGCTGGTGACGCCTGACAGCCCAACGCAACGCATCGGCGACCAGCCGGTTCCCGGGCTGACGCCGGTCGAACACCGCGTCCCCATGCTGTCGATCGACAACACGTATAGTCGCGAGGAGCTTCTGCAGTACCGAGCTCGCGTCGAACGTCTCCTCCCGGGAGAGTCGATCGAATGGGTCGTCGAGCCCAAGGTCGATGGCGCTGCCATCTCCTTGACCTACGAAGAGGGTGTCTTCGTGCAGGGGGCCACTCGAGGCAACGGGCGCGTCGGCGATGACGTCACGCATACGGCACGCACGATCCTCGACCTGCCGTTGCACCTCATCGGGGAATCGTTCCCCCGCGTCTTGGAAGTTCGAGGCGAAGTCTATATTCGCAACTCGGATTTGGTCGAAATCAATCAGCGGCAGCATGAACGGGGCGAGCCTCCGTTTGCCAATCCGAGGAACCTGGCGGCTGGAACTCTCCGATTGCTCGATCCCCGCATCGCCGCGGAACGCCGTCTGCGCGTCTTTTGCCATACCCAAGGCTACTGCGAAGGACTCGAAGTCTCCAACCACATGGAGTTCCTCGAGAAAATTCGATCTTGGGGATTGCCGACTGTCCCGCATGTGCGCTCATTCGACGATTTCGACGCCGCACTGGCGTATTGCGATGAGTTGATCGAGCACTTGCACGAGTGGGATTACGAAGTCGACGGGTTGGTGCTCAAGGTTAACGACTTCGATCAGCGTGAACGGTTGGGCGCCACGTCGAAGAGCCCCCGCTGGTTGATTGCGTACAAGTTCACCAAGTACGAGGCGACCACGAGACTTCTTGGGATCCATGTCCAAGTTGGCAAGACCGGCGTCGTCACGCCGGTGGCGGAACTCGAACCGGTCGAGCTGGCAGGGACGATCGTCCGCCGAGCCAGTCTGCACAACGCGGACGAGATCGAGCGGAAGGACATTCGGATCGGCGACGTCGTCGTGGTCGAAAAAGCGGGGAAGATTATTCCGCATGTCGTGCGCGTCGAAAAGCACCTGCGTAAACGACGGCTCCCCAAGTATCACTTTCCCACCCAATGTCCCGTCTGCGGACATCGGCTCGAACGCGACCCCGGCGGCGTCTATATCCGCTGCACCAACCGAGCCTGCCCCGCTCGACTTCGCGAGCGACTCAAGTTCTTTGCCTCTCGGGAAGGCATGGACATCGACGGCCTTGGGGAAAAGATCATCGATCTCCTCCTCGAGCACAATCTGGTCTCCAGTTTTGCCGACTTGTACCGGCTGACTGCCGACCAGATCGCCCAACTGCCTCGGATGGGAACCAAGTCGGCAGAGAACCTGATCCGAGCCATCCAAGCAAGCAAGAAGCGAGGCCTCGCGCGGCTCCTCAATGCCCTTTCCATCCCCCATGTGGGAGCTCGAACGGCGACGATCCTGGCCGAACACTTTGGAAGCATCGACCGACTGATGCAGGCGGACTTGGAAGAACTCGAGGCGATTCCCGAAATCGGCCCGATTATTGCAGAAAGCGTCTACGACTTCTTCCAAAGCGAAGAGGGCCAACAGACGATCGAGGAACTACGCCAGGTGGGCGTCCGCATGACGCAGCCTCGTCGGCGACACCACGCCAAGCCACTGGAAGGCAAGACGGTCGTCGTCACCGGGACGCTCGACCACTATTCGCGCAAAGAGATTGAGGAACTTATCCACGAACTGGGAGGCCATGCCGCGTCCAGCGTGTCCCGCAAGACCGATTTCGTCGTCGCGGGAGCCAACCCAGGCAGCAAACTACAAAAGGCGCAGCAATTGGGTGTCCCCGTGCTCGACGAAGCCTCATTCGAGGCGATGATTGCTGGCGAGGCCAAATGACCTGAGCAACCAAGCGAACAACTATCGCTTCTCGAAGCCCAGTTCTCCCAGCCGCTTGGCGACATCGGCCCCATGCTGCCTCACGTTCACCTTCGTGTCGATGGCCACAATCTTGCCGTCCTTGTCGATGTAGAACGTGACACGTTTGGGGAAGCCGCGAGGCGAATAGACGCCGAACGCTTTGGCGACTTTGCCTCCCGGATCGCTCAGGATGGGATAATCGAGTTTCAAGGACTCGGCGAACTTCCGATTGGTCTCGGCATCGTCGCAACTGGCCGCAAAATAGGCCACGTTGTACTTCCGCAACGCATCGCCGCTCGCACGGAGCGACTTGCACTCCAGCGTTCAGCCGCCGGTGAACGCTTTGGGAAACCAGGCGATCACCAGTCCTTTCTTTCCCTTGAAATCGCTCAGCCGGTAAGTCTTTCCGTCACTTCCGACCAGTTCGAAATCGGGAGCCTGATCGCCGACTTTCGGTGGTGCGGCCTCAAGCGTGGCCACCGAAGTGGCGGCAAACACTGCTGCCAAAGTCCAGATCTTCATTAGGGGAATCCTCCAGAGCCAAAGACTCGGGACAAGGAAAGACGCACACCGCTGGCGACGGTCAGGCGTTGACGGCCGACTCGAGTGCCTGCAAGATCGCCGCTTTGGGCTGCACGCCGATCAGCGTTTGCACTACGTTGCCTCCACTAAAGACCATCAGCGTGGGAATGGAGCTGACACGGTATTTGTAGGCCGTCTGCTGAGCCTCATCTGTGTTCAGCTTGGCGATCTTATACTTTCCTTCTGTCTCGCCCGCCAATTCGTCGATCAGCGGCGAAAGTTGGCGGCAGGGTCCGCACCAGGGAGCCCAAAAGTCGACCAGCACGGGGACGTCCGATTGCAGCACTTCCGACTCGAAATTGTCGTCAGTAAGATGGACGACGTTCGACATGAGTTTACTCCTTTTTCCAAAGAGAGATTCGGTGGGGTCCACCTGCCTGAGTTTAGCGGCTCGGGGAGTCACCCGAAAGAACCGAACGCCTGCGAATTATTCGGCTGTTCACACGACCGGCGTGTACCGCCCAAACACGTCTGCCATCGCGTTCATGCACTCGCCGACGGTCACCCGAGCACGAGCGGCGTCGATAAGCGGCGGCATCAAGTTCTCACCACTCTCGGCCGCTCGACGCACCTCGTCCAGTGTCCGGCGGACCGCCTCCTGGTCACGTTTCGCTTTGATCTGCGCCAAAGCCTCGATCTGCCGTCGTTCGACTTCCGGGTCGACTTGCAGAAGCTCGATCGGTTTCTCCTCGGGGGCCTGAAACGCATTGACCCCGACGATCAACTTCCGTCCCGCGTCCACCTCGCGTTGATACGCGAACGCGGCTTCGGAAATCTCCCGGCGGAAAAAGCCGGTTTCGATGGCAGCGAGCATCCCGCCTAGGTGCTCGATGCGGTCGAAGTAATCTCGAGCCTCCTGGATCAGCGTGTCGGTGAGCGACTCGACAAGGTAGGAACCTCCGAGAGGATCCGCCGAATTGATCACGCCGGTTTCGTGAGCCAAAACGCGTTGCGTCAGGATCGCCAGCATGGCCGCATGTTCCGAGGGCAACGCCAACGTCTCATCCATGCTGTTGGTATGCAGCGACTGGCAGCCTCCCAGGACGGCCGCCAGCGCCTGATAGGCGACGCGCACCAGATTCAACTCGGGAATCTTGTCCTGCAAAGTGCAGCCAGCCGTCTGGGCATGGAATCGCAATTTCCATGAGGCCTCTTTCTGAGCACCATACTGGTCGCGCATCGCTTCGCACCAGAGCACGCGAGCCGCTCGGTACTTGGCGATTTCTTCGAACAGATCATTGTGAGCATTGAAGAAGAAGCTCAGCCGATGGGCGAAGGTGTCGATCGGCAGTCCCCGCTCGAGTGTCGCCTCGACGTAGTGCAACCCATCGGCAAGCGTGAAGGCGAGTTCCTGTGCCGCAGTCGATCCGGCTTCGCGGATGTGGTAGCCGCTGATCGAAACGGGATACCATTGGGGTACTTCGCGAGCACAAAACTCGATGACATCGACGACCAGGCGGACCGACGGAGCCGGAGGAAAGACGTATTCGTTTTGAGCGTGAAACTCTTTGAGGATGTCATTTTGTGCGGTCCCGCGAAGCTGTTTCCAGTCGAAGCCTCGCTCCTGCGCCGCCGCCAAATAAAACGCCATCAACACGATCGCCGGGGCATTGATCGTCATCGACACCGAGAGCCGGCCGATGTCGATCCCGTCGTACAGCACCAGCATGTCTTCCATCGTGTCGATGGCGACTCCCAACTTGCCCACTTCGCCGATCGACCGGTCGTCGTCGCTGTCGAGTCCCATCAAGGTGGGCAGATCGAACGCGGTGCTGAGCCCGGTTTGACCGCACTGCACGAGGTACTTGAACCGCTCGTTCGTTTCTCGAGCCGTTCCGAAGCCGGCGAACTGACGCATGGTCCAGAGCCGGCCTCGGTACATGCTGGCATGAATGCCCCGACGAAACGGAGCCTGTCCGGGGTAACCGATCGTGGTGTCATAGTCGCCCGGCGGGAGGTCTTCGGGCAGATAGAGCGGTCGGATCGGCCGGCCACTCACCGTCGTGAACTGACGGTCCTCCCCACCCGTCTCGGCTACTTCCCGTTCCCATCGCTCCCGCGCTTCGCTGATCGAAGTCGCCATGATCGTGCCTCGCCTCACCAAAAAGAATCCTCGGCGCCAGTCTCCGCGTGGTGTCCTGCCCCAGGCCATTCTATACGATCGGCCCCATCCGGCACTACTCGGACCGCCTTCCCTCCCGGCTCCGATTGCCTTCCCGCACCAGATAGACTCGGTAGGGAAACTCCGCCGCCAACCGGGCTGCCTGCCAGTAGTGGGGCACAAAGACTACGATGTCCGAAGTGGGAAGCCCGTCGAAACGAAAATCACCCGGGGATCGCCACTCCCGTTCGGCTCGCCAATCGATCGACGCCTGGCGGCTGCGGCGGAGTTGGCCGTATGGTCGCTCCTCCGGAGACGCCGACCGGAAGTCGGCTTCTTCGCCGTACCAGACCGGCCGTCCTCCGTGCCGCCGGACGTGATCTCGCCGGACGGCGACTCCGTAAAGCTCGAAGTCCCACTTCCGCCGTCCGGGCCGAAAGACGCGCAGTTCCGGCCAGCGCTCGAGTGGCTGCTGGGTCCACGAGACCATCGGCGTTGATCCTCGCACGCCGCGTGTACTTCCCAGAAGACGACCGTCTCGGAGAATCTTCAGCAGCGCTTCCCATGCCCCGTGGCGGGCCGCATCCGACAGAAGCAAGACTCGGTCTCGCCAGAGTTGGTTATCTTCATCCGGCCACGCCGTGTCGCATGCCCGAGTCCAGTGACACAGTGCTGGCCAGGGAAGACGGCCCACGATGTGGGCTCGAGCGGCCATGGGCTCACCGGCATCCCACATCGGCCACGGTTGCTCTGGTCCATCGAAAGCGATTTGCCAGCGGCCACTTCGACCTTCGCGTTCCCGCCGGCGCCACAGCTCCTCGATGGCTCCTCCGGGACGGCGATAGAGGCAGAACAGACCGTCACTCAGCGCGAAGAGCCACCGGTCGGCTGGCGCCAAGGCAGGTGTCGGATCGGCGTTGTCGCAGGACGATGCTTCCGTAGGAGGCGCCACGATAAGTACCGGGGTCGGACGGTTGGAGGCTTCGACTTTGCGAAGCCACCAAGTCCACGCGTTCGAGAATGTCATGCGGTGTGGCGGAGTATCGACGTGCAACGTCGAACGCTGCCAGCGACGACAGAGGTGTTCCAGCCAGGGTGCGGTGGTCGTTCCCGAACCGATCAACCATCGGCAAGAGGATTCCGAGAGGGCGACAGACTGACGCAGATGCGTCATCCATCTCGTGTGACTCGTCCAAGGCTGCGACAAGCGCGAGCTGACGGCTGTCAGGAGCGGAAGGCTGTCGAGAGGACGAGTGAGATAGGTCCAGCCGTGACCGGTCCAGCGCGCCGCCACGTCCTCCGACCACCACAAGAGTCGTCCTTGGGGCACCGACGTTGTTCCTGGCCAGGTGGTGATGCGAAAGGCCGCCTCGATCTGGTTGGCCAGTCGACCGGCGAAGTGGCGATCGGACTC
The DNA here is from genome assembly GCA_015490875.1 of Planctomycetaceae bacterium. Classification (GTDB taxonomy): domain Bacteria; phylum Planctomycetota; class Planctomycetia; order Pirellulales; family Pirellulaceae; genus S141-3. The sequence continues at coordinate 32,604 of WFWZ01000129.1, read as the reverse complement.
CTCACAGCGAATGCCCTGGTTGTTCAGGAATGCCAATCCGTGAGAGAGCTGTGCGTCCATGAAAAGCCTCTTTTGGGGAGCAGAAGTCCGCGATAGGGCTGGTGCAACTTGGAGATGAAGGCGATTGCGGATAAGATGGAACCGGCCAGGAGATGCCTTTTCCACCAGATCTCATTTTTTCATGCAAGCGCAGGAGTGTTTGACGCATGGCAACGCCAACGACCCAACCATCTTCTTCGGAGTCTCTTTCTGCCGCTCCGTCGGCGACCCACCATCAGGTTGTCATCGTGGGAGGCGGCACGGCCGGCATTACCGTGGCAGCTCGACTCACCCGATCACGACGCCGCGCTCCCGACGTGGCGATCATCGATCCGGCCTCCGACCACTTCTACCAGCCGGCTTGGACACTGGTGGGCGGCGGCGATTTCCGGCCCGAGAAGACGCGGCGTTCCGAGGCGTCGGTGATTCCACGACGCTCGACCTGGATCCAAGATGCAGTCGTCGAACTGGAACCGAAAGCCAACCGGCTGCGGACTCGTGACGGACAAGTCATCGAATACGACTACCTTGTCGTGGCAGCCGGCATCCGTCTGAAATGGGATGCCATCAAGGGATTGGAAGAGACGCTCGGAAAGAATGGTGTTTGCAGCAACTACTCCTTTGAAACGGCTCCTTATACGTGGCAGTGCATTCGCGAGTTCCAAGGGGGCAACGCGATCTTCACGCAGCCTCCGCCACCGATCAAATGCGGCGGAGCCCCGCAGAAGATCTGCTACCTCGCTGAAGACTATTTTCGCAAGTCGGGTGTGCGAGACAAGGCGCGCGTCATCTTCGCTTCGGCCGAGTCGTCGATCTTCGCGGTCGAGAAATACCGGAAGGTGCTCGAACGGGTCATCGAGCGCAAGGAGATCGAGACGATGTTTGGCTACAACCTCATCGCGGTCAGCCCTGACACGCGTGAGGCGATCTTCGAGAACCTCGAATCGGGTGACGAACTAGCGCTCCAATACGACATGATCCACGTCACGCCGCCGCAAGGGCCTCCCGAGTTTATCGCTCGAAGTTCTCTGGCGGATGAGAAAGGATGGGTCGACGTCGACCGTTTCACATTGCAGCACGTTCGTTTCTCCAACGTGTTCGGCCTGGGGGATTGTGCCAATCTTCCGACGTCGAAGACGGGAGCCGCCATTCGCAAGCAGGCTCCGGTGGTCGTCAAGAACTTGCAAGCGATCATGGCGGGCCGCGAACCGGTGGCTCGGTACAGCGGCTATACTTCTTGCCCGCTGGTCACGGGGTATGGCAGGTTGGTGCTTGCCGAATTCGACTACGACAAGCAGCCGGAAGAGACTTTCCCGTTCAACCAGGCCAAGGAACGGCGCACCATGTACTGGCTCAAGAAGTACGGGCTTCCCTGGCTCTACTGGCAAGGCATGCTCAAAGGCCGCGCGTAAAGACCCCGGTCTCCGCATTTGCGCCCGTTTCTCCTGCTTGTGCAGATTGCAACGCTTGCCTGATTGTTCCAGTTGGAACGCGGCTAGCTCGAGTTGCTCGAAAATCAGCGGATTTCCTTAACTCCCCGCCGGCCAGGGCGTAGGATTGACCAGGACCGGTGTTGGCGTGCCGAGTGTTCGGCGCGAGCCGGTTCCGATGATGACGCTTAGCACGGTGGTGACGATGCGGACGCGGCGAAGGTCCACGGGGATCTGGTTGATGGCACTCGTGCTGGCAGGCGGCCCAGCTGTGCCGGCTCGCGCCCAATCGTTACTTGATTGGTGGCGCGGTCGCACGCAGGTGGTTAACGTTTACGTGCCGCCGGGAGCGGTGCTGCCGGCCACTCCGGTTACGCCGCCGGCCGCCACGGCGACGTCGGTGGCTCGGCCGGTCACGACGTACACGCCGCCCATCGTAACGGGTGCCGCAGTTCCTCCGGTCACTTCTACTACAGTTCCTCCGACGACGTCAACGGTTCCTCCGGTCACGCCTCCAGTGACTTCCACTCCGCCCGTCATAGCCTCGCCCACGACCGGCCCCACGAATGTCACCCAGGCCTATGCCGCTCAGGGATACGCTGCAGCCGGAGCTCAAGGGTATACCGTCCAATACCGAGTCCAAACGCGCTATCGCACGCGCTGGGTGCAGGTTCCTGTCACCGTCTATCGACCGGTGACGACGGTGGACCCTGTGACTGGTGCGACGCGAGTCGTGACGCATCCGTGTCAGTCTTATACCTGGCAGGTGCGCCGCGTGCCGGTAACCCAGTGGCGACCGGTGCGCGTGATCTACGGGCCGCCGCCGGCCGGTTCGATTCCGACGATCACGTGGCCGACCACAACGACAGCTGTGCCTGCGACAAGCAGCACGACGGTTTCGAGCACAGGGGGATGGCCGAGCGTCGGAGGGAGCACCGTACCCTCGGCGCCGGCTGTGCCTGCGATGCCGGCGACACCGAGTTATCCGACAACGACTGTCCCACCGGCGGCTTCACCGGCACCGTCGATCGGCCCACCTCCATCGGCGACACCGAGTGGCACTTCGGCCGATGTCCCACCGAGCTTAACGCCGGAGGAGGCTCAGCGAGTGCGCCGGCCGGCAGAACGCCCCCGGGCCACGTCGCAGGAACAACGAAGTTCGGATTCGGCAACCACGCCAGGAAACGAATCTCGAGGTAGTTCGGAAGGTCCCGCTCTCCAGGGTCCGGCCAACGATCGTTCCAAAACGGGTGGTGCCGCTCTGCGTTCCTCGGGACCACCGCCTCATTTGAAGCCGATCCCGAGAGCCCGTCCGAGTGAATCGCGTCGACCAGCGACCCCGCGAGCCACTCAGCCGTCGCCGGAACCTCCCCCGACGAAGCTCCGCCCCGATGGACTTGAGGAACCCCCGCGTCTTCTCGACCCGCGTGACGTCGTGGCCCGTCACGTCTAAACTCTGCTGATCTCCTCACTCAAAGGAGCCCGCCATGCTGTAGATCAGGCCTTCCGGCTTGTCAGGTGCAGCCTTACGGCGTCGCGGGCGCTTCCTACTCGCCGCTTCGCGGCGAGAATCCTACAAGTCCTGTACGTCGTATTGGTCCTATGGGAACCAACGATCTATTCCACCCGAATTCCGTCAGGCTAGAAAGCCGGACCTACGTAAATCTGCGCGCGAAACACAAAGGCATCGCTGCGGGCGTCTTCCGAATCGCTCGAAGCAACGATGCGGGCAATGTTCGCGCGTCAGGATGGTGCCCTTGCATGGCTTCCCACCAGTCGTAGAGGTCGGCAAAGACCTGGCGATAGTTGCCGCCGTGAATGTGATAGAGTCGCAAGATCAACGCGCGCGGCGGAGAAATCGGTTGGTCGGCGGGCGTCGTAAACGACTGGGCTGCCGGTGCGAAACAAGGACTCGTTTCGAGTTCTCTCGAGAAATGTCGAACACTCGACGTCCTGCTGTCGGCCCGTTCGACGAGTCTCAGGACGATCTGACAGAGCTGCTCGGGTGAAGGGGAAAAGCGAGCCAACACGGTTCCTCGGATTGGATCATGCGTCGTACCGATGACGTGTCCTTGTCGGAGCTTGGCCAGCCGACACCAAAGCTGCCGCTGCCAGTGGGACCATCGATCGAGACCGTCGACGAACCACCACGTCTTGCACGGAGAAGTGACAAGAAGATGGCATGCCTTGGCGAAAGGTGTCCGGTCGGCGTTCAGCCACCTCACAGGCGTTTCAGGGAACTGGCTTCGGATGGCTCGTTGGAGCGACGCCAGGTGCCAGGTCTTACCACAGCCGTGAGGTCCCATGAAGAAGAAGACGCCGGGGCGAGCACGTCGAAGTCTTTCCAGCCATGCATCGACGTCGGAGACTTTCGGTGGGACTGGCTGCGCGCGTGGATCGACGTGACAAGCGGCAAACGGGTTGTCGGCGGTCATGGCGTTTCGGCGACGGTGATCAGTTGCTGTCCAGGGCCGACGACGGCTCGGGCGGGGCGCACATTTCCAAGTCGGAAGACTTGTTCCTCGAGGAACTCTCGGCCGCTGCGCAGAAAGAGCCGCACGCGAGCACACCAGCGGATCTTCAGGAGCACCCCGTCGTAGCTGAGCGGCGTCGGGGGGAGCGTCAGGCGAACGCTGCGCATCTCCCGGAGGTCTCCTACCTCCGTTTGCCCGGGAACACGCCGTTCAAAGAAGAGCACCGAAAGGTCACTCTCGCCTTTGCCGATCGTGTACCACAGCACCGACGCTTCGATGGCGGCCACGTCGGCAGGGCGCACCGCATCGATTTGGTAATGCCACGTGATCTCCTGTCCGGGCTCATAGCTGCGCCGGCCGGGGAGTCGGATACTAATCAGCGGATCGATCATGGGACGTGCCGGCCATCTCGAGTTCGGGAGCGTCTTCGGGTACGACGACGATGGGGAAGGGGCGTTCAAGTAGCGGCCCCCGGTGGGGCTCGCCGCGCACCACCAGCTTCCACACGACGGCGTTATGCGGAGCTTGGAAGGAGTGCATGAAGGAAGGAGGGATTTCTGAATCGATTTCGATTTCCAGCGGCTGGCCGCTGCGAAGCTCCACGTTCTCCCGGCGGGCGATCTCCTCGTGATAGACGACCTGCCGGTCGAATCGGATGTCGGTCCCCTGGTGGCAGGTTGTCTCTTCTTCGCACACGAGGTGAACGGTGAATTGCTTGAGTGTTACCGAGCCGCTTTGTGAAACGAAACAGGCAAACGCCTGCCCGGTGCGCAGCGGCTGTTGGGAAATCTCGACGAGTGTCGGTCCGATGCGGGCTTGTCGGGAAAGCTGAACGGCAAAGAAGCGAATCGACCACACGCCGATGGCCAGGAAGGGGACGACGGCCACGGCCGCCAGCGGCATCGCGTGTCCCTGAGCATAGCCTTTCCAAACTTCGCGTGCGAGGAAAAGGGTCAAGGCGTTCCAAATGATGCAGAACGAGCACGCAACGAGCATCTCCCAAGCGCCGTGGTGGGAAGTCGGAAGGCGGTAGGCCAACCGAATCCCCGGACTATTCGTCAAGTTGACGCCGCGGGGAATGGTTGGCATCAGCGGCCCATCCCCATCGGATTCGGGAAGACTGGCTAGCCTCGCAGCGTTGTGGGCTAGCGCCGATCGGCGTTCCCGACTGGCGCGGATCTGCAGCAACGTTACGACCAGTCCGCGACCTCCCAGCAGAATAAAGGAGCTGACGACCAGCAGGACGAGCCACCGACCCCCCCCCAGTTCCCACGGGACCGTCTCTTCGAATAGGAGTGGAGCCGCGAGGAGGTAAACGAGCGACGCGAGCCCCAACAGGAACCAGATGGCGAAGAAAGCCAGCTCGCCCCACTCGCCGACTCGACGAGCGCTTGTGCTGCGGGAGCCCTGCTTTTTGACCCAGATCCGAAACCGCTTGGGCACGATCGCTTTCCTTGTCGACTCTTCAGGCCCCCTTCCGCCCGCGCGACAAGCGGCCGACCGTCGGCCGGGTGTACCTCGGCAGCCCAAGAGCCAGCGGGAGGAGGCGGCCCTATTCGAATCCGATTTTCGCCAGCGCCTTGTAGACTTCCTGGAGCGTCTTTTCGCCGAAGTTCGAAATACTCAACAGCCGCTTCGGCTCCGTGTTGAGCAAGTCTTCCACCGTGAAGATGCCGTTCTCTTCGAGACAGTTGGTGGTGCGGACCGGTAGTCCGATCTCGGCAATGGTCAACTGCAGCCGCTCGCGTAGCTGGCGTGCCTTCTCTTGAGCCGGGTTGACTGGAATGCGGGTCACCGCCATGGGCTCCCTCCCTTCTGTCGCGATGGAAACATACAATGGCGCCGAGTGCCAGACGCCCTCAAGTCCGAGGCATCCACTGCCGGCTCGGCGTCCCCAGCGCTTCCACAGTATAGTGGCTTTGACCGAGGCGTCAGCCCCATTTTTCCGCTACAATAGGAAGTGTACACACGAACAGGCACCAAACAGGGGGCGAGAGTAAGGAGTGCGATGGTGACAGCGCGGCTGCTGGAAGGACTCAATGAGGCTCAACGGGAAGTCGTCTTGCATGGAGAAGGGCCGCTGCTGGTCGTTGCCGGCCCCGGAAGCGGCAAGACTCGCGTCATCACCCACCGGCTTGCCTATCTCATGGACCGGGGCGTTCGGCCCTCGCACCTGCTTGCGTTGACGTTCACGAACAAAGCGGCAGGCGAGATGCGGCGGCGTGTCGAGGAACTCGCCGGGCATGGAGGCGTCTGGATCGGCACCTTCCACAGCTTTTGTGCTCGGCTGCTGCGCTGGTACGCCTCATTGGCAGGACTTGGAGACAACTTCTCCATCTACGACCGCGACGACTCGCTTAGTGCCCTCCGCCAGGTCCTGAAGGAACTCGGTCCCGATTTCCGTTCGGTCCGTCCCAGCCACGCGCTGGCTCAGATCAGTCGTTGCAAGCGGGAATTGCTGACTCCGGAAGAATACCGTCAGCGGTGCTTGACCGATTTCCGCGCCGACTCGGCACTGGCGGAAATCTACGAAGCGTACCAGCGCCGCCTCCGCATTGCCAACTCGGTCGACTTCGACGACCTGCTGCTCTTGGTAGTCAAGCTGCTGGCGGAAAACGAACCGATCCGCACGGAGCTCGACGATCGATTCCAATTCATCATGGTCGACGAGTACCAGGACACGAATGCGGCTCAGTTTGAAATCATCCGACTGTTGTCCAGTCGATTTCGGCATGTTGCCGTGACCGGTGATCCCGATCAGTCGATTTACGGATGGCGCGGAGCCGACGTGAAGAACATTCTCGAGTTCCGCCGGAGTTATCCCGACGCCAAGATGGTTCGTCTGGAACAGAATTACCGGAGCACACCGACGATTCTGCGAGTGGCAGACTGCCTCATCGCGCACAATGCTCAACGACTGGACAAATCGCTCGTCACTGAGCGGGCCGAAGGTCCGCCCGTGCGCCTCGATCGGTTTCCCACGCCTGCCGACGAGGCGGATGCGATTGCGGCTCGGATCGCGGCAACCGTCCACCGCGGCCGCTACCGCCCGAGGGATATTGCCATCTTCTACCGTGCCAACCATTTGTCACGCGTACTGGAGCAGGCTCTGCGCCGAACCGGTGTTCCCTACCAAATCGTCCGCGGAACCGAGTTCTTCCAGCGAGCGGAAATCAAGGACATGGTGGCCTATTTGCAGCTCATCTATAATCAGCGCTGCGACGAAGCTTTCAAGCGGATCGTCAATGTTCCGACTCGAGGAATCGGCAAGACGACCGTGACGCGTCTCACGGCGTTCGCCGCCGACCACGGACTGTCCCTCTTGGAGGCGGCTCGCGCGGCGGATCGCATCGACTCACTGGGAAAACGTGCTCAGCAGGCATTGCAGCGGTTTGTCGACTTGATGGACGAGCTGAGCCGGGCGGACACGGGAAAGGTGCGAACGCTTCTGGAAGCCGTCGCCGAGCGCACCGGATATCTGAAAAGCCTTGAGGACTCTTCCGACGAGGAAGATCAATCGCGTGCGGCGAACGTACACGAATTGATCGACGACGCTGGGGAGTTCGACGAGCAGTGCGCCCTCATGGAGACCGACGAGAGTCCTTTGGAATTGTTCCTGCAGCACGCGGCCCTGGCCTCGGATCAAGACGGGCTCGAGGAGAGTCGCGATGCCGTTTCCCTCATGACGTTGCATGCCTCGAAGGGACTCGAGTTTCCGGTTGTCTTCATCGTCGGACTCGAACAGGGCATTTTGCCTCACGATCGTTCCCTCCAGTCCGAACAACCTCACGCCCTGGAAGAGGAACGGCGATTGTTTTTTGTGGGAATCACGCGAGCTCAAGACGAGTTGTATCTCAGTTTGGCCGCCGCGCGCGGATTCGGAGAGCGACGCCAACCGGCCGTTCCCAGCCAGTTCCTGCAGGAGTTGCCGCTCGAGGAATTGCAGCGGTCAGGACTGTCGGGGAGTCTTGCCAGTCTCGAATGGGAAGAGGCCACAGAAGACACCGATGCGGACAACGGCGACTGGGAGAGATCGCTGGACTGGGATGACGAATCCCGGCAAACTCCTTCGGTTCGCAGGAATCCTCGCCCAAGGAGCAAAGTCCAGATCTCGGCCGACGCCATCCGGCCGGCCAGCGCTTGGGAGAGCGCCGATTCCATGCCGGCGGCCGGCGTGCAAGAGGGACGATCCGAGCAACGCGAAGAAGAAGGACTCGAGCAAGGGGCCGTGGTAACGCATCCCGACTACGGTTTGGGAAAGATCGTCCACTGCGACGGCAAGGGAAAGAACAAGACCGTACGCGTTCAGTTCGTCCAGGAAACCGACCCTCGGTCGTTTCGCGCAGCTTTCGCACCGTTGACTGTCATCCGTCGCTCGGCGACAGAGAGGGAGTCGTAGGCGTGTCTTCCGATTATGACGTTCCCAAGATTGCTCAGCTCAAGTCTGTCGAGGCGCTCCGAGAGCGACTCGAGGAGCTCGGTTGCATCCTTCCCGTCGACGACCAGCCGCTTTCAGCCTCGGAGTCGTCTCCCTTGGCAGCGCCGTTGACGTTGGCGGGGCGCGACGCGGGGAACCGTTGGTGCATTCACCCGATGGAAGGGTGGGATGGCGAAACGGATGGCCGTCCCTCTGAACTGACGCTGCGCCGATGGCGGCATTTCGGTCAAAGTGGAGCGAAATGGATTTGGGGCGGTGAGGCGGCGGCCGTGCGTTTCGATGGTCGGGCCAACCCCAGGCAGATTTTGGCAACTCCGGCTCACGAGGACGGCCTGCGTCAGCTCCGTGACACACTCGTGGCAGCTCACCGAGAAGCCTTTGGCTCGACCGACGATCTGGTCATCGGCTTGCAACTGACGCACTCGGGGCGTTTCTCCCGGCCGACCCGGTCCGACCATCCCGAACCGCGGATAGCGCACCATCACCGACTCCTCGATGCTCGCTTCGGCATCGATCCGCATCGAGCGGACATTGTGTGGGGGGACACGGAGTTGCTTACGTTGGCCGACGACTATGCGGAAGCGGCCGAGACCGCCTGGAAGGTCGGTTTCGACTTTGTCGACATCAAGTGTTGCCACGGTTATCTGCTCCACGAGTTCCTCTCGGCTCGCCGAAGACGCGGCGCTTTCGGGGGTGACTGGGAGGGACGGACGCGGCTGTTGCGGACAGTGATCGAGCGGGTTCGCGAGCGGGTTCCGGAATTGGGGATCGGCGTTCGGTTGAGTCTTTTCGATCTCCCTCCGTGGCCGATGCAGCCGGGTGAGGAACCGGCCCCTGAGGAAGCCATGTTCGGCCAACTCGACTGGGAGTCGGGAGAGGTCGCGTGGGAGGAACCGTTGCGTTTGGTGCGAGCGTTGGAAGATTGGGGAGTGACGATGCTGAATGTTTCGGCAGGGTGTCCCTACTACTGTCCGCACATCCAACGACCGGCGGCCTTTCCGCCCAGCGACGGTTATCCGCCGCCGGAGGATCCGCTGGTTGGAGCCGTCCGGCTGCTCGAGGCTGCACGCCGCGCGAAACAGGCTGCTCCGTCGCTCAAAGTCGTCGGCACCGGACTGACCTACCTCCAGGATTACGTGCCGCATGTGGCGCAAGGGCTGATCCGCCACGGTTGGATGGACGCGGTTGGCCTAGGCCGAATGGTCTTGTCCTACCCGACGCTGCCCGCCGATGTCCTGGCGGGCCGGCCCTTGCAGCGGCGGCGGATCTGCCGAACCTTCAGCGACTGTACGACGGCGCCGCGCCAAGGCTGGGTCTCGGGATGTTATCCGCTCGATCCCTTCTACAAGCAACGTCCTGAAAGACAGTGGCTTCTCGAGTACAAACAGAGTCGATCGTGAATCGAGCAGAAACCGCCGACGTGGTCCGGGAAGGACCTCTAGCCCAGTGGCTTGCCCATTGGCGAGCGTGGACGGGCGCTGCCAACTTGCTGGCGGCGTTGGACGCGCGTCGCGAGACGGTCGTCGGACCGGCGGTCGGAGCGGTTGGAGCGTGGCTGGCGGCAGGTGTGCACCAGTCGCGCAGCTCATGGGGTGTCATCATCTGCCACGATCCCGAACGTCTCGACGCGTGGGTCGACGACCTGGCTCTGTTCGGCGTTCGCAACGTCTGTCTCTTTCCCGCTCTCGAAACGTCGCCTCAAGATCGATCCCGCTTGGACGAGATGTGGCCTCAGCGACTGACAACCCTGCGTCAGTTGCTCGAAGGGGATGCGACTCCCAGCCTCGTCGTCACTTCAGCTGCGGCTTTGCTGCAGCCGGTGCCGGCGCCGGAGGCGCTGCGCGAGGCGATGTTGGAACTGCGCTCCGGCCAGACCTATGCGATGGAATCGTTGATCCAGTGGTTGACCGCTCGGGGATTTCAGCCGATGCCGTCGGTGGCTTTACCAGGCGAATTCGCCGTGCGCGGCGGCATCATGGACGTCTTCCCACTCGATGCGGCGCAGCCCATCCGACTCGAGTGGTTCGACGATACCATTGATTCGATGCGCCGCTTCGACGTTGAGACGCAACGCAGCGTCGAGCGGATCGAATCGCTGGCGATGATGGCGTGGGAGAAGGAGACCGGGTCGGACAGCTCGCTGATGGCGTACCTTCCCGAAAACGCCTGGCTTTACTCCGAAGATCTTGGAAGGATCGCCGACGTCTGGGAGAGCTTGCGTCGGGAAACGGAGGGCTCACCCGAGTGGCTTCCCCCCGAGCAACTCGGAAAGGAATTGACGAGGTTCGCCTGCATCGACGCTTTGCCTTTGGGGGCGCTGCCTCCCGGCGCGCAGCGTTTGCCGGTCGAAAGTGTCGAACGGTTTACCGGGGAGATCGGCCGGGTCCAGAAAGAATTGGAAATCGCGGCCGCCGGCTGCCACGTGTGGCTCTTGGCGGAAACCGACGCGGAACGGGAACGGCTCGGAGAGTTACTCGCCGACTCACCCGTGGCCGAATCCGGGCGTCTCCACCTGACGGTGGGTCGGATCAGTGGCGGCTTCCGATTGAAGGAAGCCGGCGCGCTCGTCCTCTCTTCAGCCGAGATGTTTCGCCGGTCGCAAGTCCGACGGACACCGCGACGCCACTATGGCCGGCCGATCGACGAGTACCTTCGACTCGAACGCGGTGAACTCGTCGTGCATCTGGCTCACGGCATAGCCCGATACCACGGGCTTGAAGTGGTTGAAAAGGAGGGATTTCGCGAGGAACACTTGGTGTTGGAGTTTCGCGGCGGCACCAGACTCCTCGTTCCCGCCTCGCAAATCGGGCTCGTTCAGAAATACGTCGGCGGAACCAAGAAGCGTCCCATGCTCTCGACGCTTGGAGGGCGTCAATGGAGTCGCCAAAAGACGGCGGCGGCTGCGGCCGTCGAAGATCTGGCGGCAGAGATGCTGCAATTGCAGGCCGAGCGGCTCTTGCGGTCGGGTATTGCCTTCGATCCCGATTCGGAGTGGCAACGCGAATTCGACGCCTCGTTTCCTTACACCGAAACGGACGATCAACTGCGGGCGATGCAGGAAATCAAGTCGGATATGGAAGCACCTCGTCCCATGGATCGGCTCCTGTGCGGAGATGTCGGCTTTGGGAAGACCGAGTTGGCGATGCGCGCGGCGTTCAAGGCGGTCGAGTCCGGATATCAAGTCGCCGTTCTCGTGCCCACGACGATTTTGGCGGAACAGCACTATCATTCGTTTCGCGAACGGATGGCCGAGTTTCCGATCGATGTGGCGCGTTTGAGCCGCTTTTGCACGACTCGGGAGACTCGGGAGATTTTGGAGGGACTCGAGGCGGGGCGGATCGACATCGTCATCGGCACGCACCGACTCGCCTCCCCGGATGTGAAGTTCCACAATCTGGGGCTGGTGATCATCGACGAGGAGCAGCGTTTCGGAGTGGCCGTCAAAGAGCGACTCAAGAGTCTCCAATCAACCGTCGACATCCTCACGATGACAGCGACGCCCATCCCGCGGACGCTGCACATGGCGCTCGTGGGAGTGCGCGATATTTCCACCCTGCAAACGGCGCCCGAAGACCGCGTGGCGGTCGAGACTCGCGTCATCGGGTTCGACGAGTCCCTTATCCGGCAAGCGGTGCTCCGAGAACTCCACCGCGGCGGACAAGTCTATTTCGTGCACAACCGCATCGAAGATATCCACCTCGTGGCGGCGCAGTTGCAACGCATTGTGCCCGAGGCGCGATTGGGCATCGGTCACGGGCGCCTTCCTGAACACGAACTCGAGCAGGTGATGGTCGACTTCGTCGACCACCGCTATGACGTGCTTTTGGCCACCACCATCGTTGAAAGCGGACTCGACATACCTAGCGCGAACACGATCTTCATCGACGAGGCGGATCGCTACGGACTGGCCGACTTGCACCAACTTCGAGGACGAGTCGGCCGGTACAAGCATCGGGCGTTTTGCTATTTGATTGTCGACCCGTCTAAGCGATTGACGCCCAACGCGGCCAAACGGCTGCACGCCATCGAAGAGTACAGCGAGTTGGGTGCCGGCTTCCACCTGGCCATGCGGGATTTGGAAATCCGAGGCGCAGGGAACTTGCTGGGGACGCAGCAAAGTGGTCACATCGCGGCCGTGGGATACGAACTCTATTGTGAAATGCTCGAAGCGGCCGTCCGGCGTCTCAAACGCCAACCTCCCAAGAAGCGACTCGAAGTCGACATTCGGCTCCCTGGAGACGCCTACCTGCCGGATTACTATGTGCAGGACTGGCAATTGAAGATGGAACTCTATCGGCGGATGGCCGGATTGCAGGATGTTGAGGCGATTCACGCCTTCCGAGCTGAACTCATGGATCGATTCGGCCTGTTGCCCGATCCGGTCGAACGCTTGTTGACCCTGGCCGAGATGAGAATCGATGCAGCAATCTGGCAAATCGAGGCAATTTGGGTGGAGGAGAAAAAGTATCTTGGGATGCGATTCGGCGATCGGGGTCGAATCGAGACATTGGTGAAGCGGCACGGAAGCATGCTTCGGATTGTCGATGACCGTTCGGTCTATGCGACGATTCCGAAGCGGATCGACACCGATGAGGAACTCTGGTCGTGGGTGAAATCTGTATTGCAGCCGCAGTAAAACGGCCGATATAATCGCCGGCCCGCCACGGAGGGTGGCGGGGTAGTTCCGGCAAACGGCATCGGCGGCCTCTATGGACAGCGCCCGACGACTTTGGAAGTGTTGGCATCTTGTGGCAACGTGCGCTCGCCGCGGTGCGTCGTGGGCCGGTCTGTGCGCGATGGTGTGGAGCTTTCCTCTGCGAGCCCAGGGCCCCCCGCTCGGCCCGGCGGCCGGCGCGCCGCCTCGTGCGGCTTCTCTTTCCACGCCGACCGCCCAGGAAGTCGAAGACGCGGAAATCGTGGCGGTGGTCGGCGAGACACCCATCTTGGCGGGTGAGATTCTACCGCAGGTGCGTGAGATCCTCGAGCCCTCCCGGTCGCAGATGCCACCGGAAGAATACGAGCGTCAAAAACGCAAACTTCTCGAGCGCCTGCTCAAGCAGCGCATTCAACTCCGGATGCTCTATCAGGCGTTCATCAAGTCGCTCCCCGAGGAGAAGCGAGATGAGATTTTGAAAAAAGTCTACTCGCAACTCGACAAGAAATTCTACGACGAACAGGTCCCGGATCTGTTGAAGAAGAGCAAGGCGAAGTCGGCCGCCGAGCTCGATCAGATGCTACGCCGCTTCGGCTCGTCGCTCGAACAACAGAAGCTCGATTTCCGCGAGCAGACGGTGGCACGCATGATGGTCCAGCAGAATGTGAAGCGGGACGAGGAGATCACGCATGAGGAGCTGTTGGACTATTACCACGAGCACCTTTCGGACTATGAGTATCCGGCGCGAGTGCGTTGGGAACGGTTGACGGCCCGCTTCGACAAGTTCCCCGACAAGGCGGCCGCCGACCGAGCCATTGTCGAGATGGGAAATCTCGTGCTGCGGGGCGTCCCCTTTGCCGAAGTGGCCAAGCGGTACTCGCAGGGATCGCATGCGGACGAAGGAGGCTACCACGACTGGACGACCAAAGGAGCCCTCGTTTCCAAGGTGCTCGACGAAGCCCTTTTCTCCCTCCCAGTGGGTCGGCTCAGTCAGATCCTGGAAGATGAACAGGGGTTCCATATCGTGCGCGTGATCGAACGGCAACCGGCGGGACGGCGGCCGTTCGAAGAGGTCCAGGACGAAATCCGAAAAAAGATTCGCAAGGAGCGCTTTCAAAAGAACCTCGACGCCTATCTGAAGAAAGTAGAGCGGGAAACCTACATTTGGACGGTCTTCGACGACCCCGACAACCCCTGATGGGCTGAAATTCCTGCGTTGAGCATGCGTTCGCCGGCTCCTCTGGGATTCTCCCCTGCCGGTTCGGCGAATTGATCAACTCCCCGCCGCTCGCTACACTACCGGGTGCTGGACGCTAGCACGCGGCGTTCGCCGAAATGCCGATCAACGTCAAGTTGTTTGGCCGCAATCACTTGGCTACTGTTGCTTGAACAGGGAGTAGCGATGTCGGACTCTGCCAGGCTCATCGTGGGGGATCAGGAAGTCGAGTTTCCGGTGGTGACGGGAACGGAGGGGGAGCGGGCCATCGACATCTCCTCCTTGCGAGCTCAGACGGGCCTGATCACACTCGATGAGGGTTTCGTCAACACGGGGTCGACGACCAGTGCCATTACGTATCTCGATGGCGAGGCAGGCGTCCTTCGATACCGGGGCTACCCGATCGAAGATCTGGCCGCTCAGTGCGACTTCCTCGAGGTCTGTTATCTCTTGATCTATGGCGAACTGCCGACCGCTGCGCAGTTCGAGGAGTTCCAGGGGAAGATTCGGCAGCACACGATGTTGCACGAGGATGTGCGGTCTTTCTACGACGGCTTCCCGCGCGACGCTCACCCGATGGCCATTTTGTCATCCGTCGTCGCGGCGCTTTCGACGTTCTACCAAGACGCGCTCGACCCGCACGATCCGGACCAGGTCCAGATCTCCATGATCCGGCTCCTCGCCAAGCTTCCCACGATCGCCGCCTACAGCCACAAGAAGTCGATCGGCCAGCCGTTCATCTATCCCAAGAACGACTTGAGCTACTGTGAAAACTTCCTGCGCATGATGTTTGCCGTTCCCAGCGAACCGTACGAGATCGATCCCGACTACGCCAGCGCGCTCAACATGCTGCTGATCGTCCACGCCGATCACGAGCAGAATTGCAGCACCTCCACGGTGCGGATGGTCGGCTCTTCGGACGCCAATCTGTTCGCCTCGATCGCCGCCGGAATATGCGCGCTGTGGGGGCCACTGCATGGAGGGGCCAACGAAGCGGTGGTGAACATGCTGAACCGCATCATCGAGGACGGCCGCAATGTCAAGAAGTACGTTGACATGGCCAAGGACAAAGAGAGCGGCTTCCGGCTGATGGGATTCGGCCATCGCGTCTACAAGAACCACGATCCTCGTGCTCGACTGATCAAAGCGGCCTGCGATCGCCTGTTGAACAAGATGCACATTCGCGACCCGCTCTTCGAAGTCGCCCAGGAACTTGAAGAGATCGCTTTGAACGATCCGTACTTCATCGAACGCCGCCTCTATCCCAACGTCGACTTCTACTCGGGCGTCATTTACCGAGCGATCGGGATTCCGGTGCAGATGTTCACAGCGCTCTTTGCCATGGGACGGCTGCCAGGTTGGATCGCGCAATGGGTCGAGATGCACCAATCGCCCAAGAAACGCATTGCCCGGCCCCGGCAGATCTATACCGGGCCGCAAAAGCGCGAGTTCGTACCGATCGACCGGCGATAAGACCCTGCTACAGGGAAACCTTACGCCGCACATGTGTCAGGTCGTGCCTTGTGCCATGTTTATGGCACAATACGGCTCAGCGAAAGCCTCGCCCTCCCAATTCACGGAACCGCCCACGACAGCATCCCCCGTGCGCCCCACACGTCTGTCAGCAGCTTACGATTACCCCGGGCACGTTAACGGTTGGAACCCGACCTTGGCGACCACTGCGGGTCTTTTTCGAAGATGAGCATGTGCTGCCACGGGAGGCCGTCGAATTGACGACGGACTCGGAAGCCGTTCGCGGAGAATTCGGCGATGGCCTGTTTCTTGGTCATCTTGTGTAGCGGCTTGATCGGCACCATCGGATCCTCCGCGCGGTACTCCAGCAGGGCAACGACTCCATCCTCCTTCAGAGCTCGACGCATCGCCTGCAACATCAACTCCGGATGAGAGAACTCGTGGTAGACATCCACGAGCAAGATCAGATCCACCGTCTGTGCCGGCAGCCGAGGGTCGTGGATCGAACCGAGAATCGGGGAGACGTTCGTGACGCCTTTCGTTTCCATGCGTTGGCGGAGCAATACGAGCATCTGAGGCTGGATGTCGACGGCGAAGACGTGGCCTTTTCGTCCCACCAGATCCGCCATTCGGAGCGTGTAAAAGCCGTTGCCGCAGCCGAGGTCGCAGACGACCATGCCGGGCTCGAGCCGCAATTCCTGCAGCATGCGGGAACACGCCTCTTCCTTTTCTCGCTCGGTGCGCAACAGCCACGGAGCTCCCTTGTAGCTCATCGTCCGAGCGATGCGCCGGCCCATGTACGTTTGGCGAGCCGGTGGGATGGACGTTTTCGTGTCATTCGCCGGAGCCGTCGACGACGCTCGAGCGGTTTTGCCGTCTTGGAACAGCTCGCCGGTCTCCCGCGACGATTGAGCGACAAGGGGTGATAGGGTCAGCAGCCAGGCAGCCGCGAGCTGCGCACAGCACGTTGCGAGCCGAACCGTTCGGGAAGCGGCCATCGAAGTTACTCCGAGGAACGCACGAGGCGGTGGAAGCGGTCAATGAGTCGCCGGGTGATCGGTCCCGGCTTGCCCTCTCCGATCGTCCGTTCATCCACCATGACGACGGGGACGACTTCCGCGGCGCTTCCCGTCAAGAAACACTCGTCGGCACTGTAGACATCATGCCTGGTCAACGTGATCTCTTCGACGGGAATCCCTTCCTCTTTGGCCAGTTCGATCACGGCTTGCCGAGTGACGCCTTCCAGGATGCCGGCAGAGATGGGAGGCGTACGCAGGATGCCGTCGCGCACGAGGAAAATGTTGTCTCCCGTACACTCGGAGACTTCTCCCAGATGATTGAGCATCAAAGCCTCGACGCACCCGGCTTGATGACCTTCGATCTTGGCGAGGATGTTGTTGAGGTAGTTAAGCGACTTGATGCGAGGATTAAGAGCTCCCGGGTGATTGCGCACCGTGCTGGCGGTGACGATCTTCAGCCCCTCGTCGTAGTACTCGCGAGGATACAAGGCGATGTGATCAGTGATGACGATCACTTGGGGATCGCGCGTGAGGTGGGCATCGAGGCCCAAGGTGCCGATTCCTCGCGTGACGATCAGCCGCACATAGCCGTCTTGGATTCCGTTGGCTTGGAGCGTCGTGTTGACACGGTCGGCCATTTCCTCGCGGGAAATCGGGATGTCGAGGCATATGGCGCGAGCCGAATCCCACAGCCGCCGCAGGTGCTGCTCGAGCCGAAACACGCGGCCTCCATAGGAACGCATTCCTTCGAACACGCCGTCGCCATAGAGCAGACCGTGGTCGAAGACGCTGATCTTGGCGTCTTCCTTCGGCACCAACGTGCCGTTGATGTTTACTTGCAATGTCATGGCAGACTTTGGACCCGCGTCCCCAGTGGCACCTCCTGCATCTCAGCATCCTTGCACTCGGCCCTGACTCAACCGCACAGTGCGGTCGGCCTGGCTGGCAATGGAGGCATCGTGCGTCACCATGACTATAGTGAGGTCGTGTTCGGCATTCAAGGTGCGCAGCAGCCGCAGAATGCTCCGGCCATTCTCTTCATCGAGATTTCCCGTCGGTTCATCGGCCAGAAGCAGTCTCGGACGTGTCAGGAGAGCCCTCGCAATGGCCGCTCGCTGCATTTCCCCACCGGAGAGTTCGCGAGGCCGGTGGTGCCGGCGATGACTCAAACCGACTTGATCGAGCAGCTCTTCGGCTCGACGCCGCCAAGTCCGCCGCTCGAGTCGATACCGCCAGACACTCCGGCCGATCATGGCGGGGACGAGGACGTTTTCGAGCGCCGTCAGTTCCGGCAGGAGATGGTAGAACTGGAAGATCATGCCGATCGACTCGTTCCGTAGTCGGTCGCGCCCCGAGGCGGGAAGATGGTCGACGCGCCGGCCGTCGAAATGGATCTCGCCTC
This sequence comes from Planctomycetaceae bacterium, assembly GCA_015490875.1. GTDB lineage: Bacteria > Planctomycetota > Planctomycetia > Pirellulales > Pirellulaceae > S141-3. Next base: position 14,459 of record WFWZ01000129.1, on the reverse strand, counting down.
GGTCGGGCACATCGAGCGTTCCGAGCAGGTGGAGCAACGTGCTCTTCCCTGAGCCGCTTTGGCCGATGATCGCCAGAAACTCGCCGTCGTAGATTGTCAGATCGACACCGCGCAAGACCTCGATTTCGTGCGGCCCCTTCCAATAGCTCTTGTGAACCGACAGAGCACGCGCCACGGCAGTCCGGGATGCCGGTCCGGCCGTATCGTTGGTCGGTGACGTCTGGGAAGCGTTCGTCTCGCCGTCGAAACCACCCGGCGGCGCGACTGCCCCGGAACTCGGCGCCAACCTTCGCTGGGTAAAGCGAAAACCGCTGGTCGAGCTACTCATAGCGTAGGGCCTCCACAGGATGCAAACGCGCGGCTTTGCGTGCCGGCAAGACCGACGCCAACACGGCGATCAAAATGGCTCCCAGCACGACCCAACTGACAGTGAACGGATCGAGTCGCGTGGGAATGACCTGGAAGTAATAGACGGTCGGATCGAAGAGTTCCCGGCCGGACAACCAGGCCAGCACATCGGCTACCTCGTTGATGTAGTGGACGAAGAGGAGCCCCAAGACCATTCCGATTCCCGCTCCGACGACTCCCAGCCCCACGCCGTACTGGAGAAAGATGCTCATGATGCCGTACTGTCCGGCTCCCAGCGACTTGAGAATGCCGATATCCTTCGTCTTCTCCACCACGATCATTGAGAAGATGCCGAGGATGCCGAAGCCGGCGACAGCGATAATCAGAAAGAGAAGGATGTTGAGGATCGTTGTTTCCATGGCGACGGCGGCGAGCAGCGGTCCCTGCAAGTCGCGCCACGTGCTGATCCGGTAGGGATAGCGATCGATCGGGAACCGGCGGCGAAGTTTATCGCGTGCCGCAGTGAGATTGGCGCCCGGTCGGAGTTTGATCAAGATCGACGTAACCGCGACCTTGCCGCTTTGCGGATCGAACATGCCTCGAAGATCTTGCAACACGTCCAACGGGACGAATGCGAAGTTGGCGTCGTATTCGCTCATCTTCGATTCATACAAATCGACAACCGTGAACTTGGCATCGATCGGCCGAGGCGGATTGCCGGCGTTGGGGAGTGTCAAGATGACGTCATCCCCGGGGCGACAGAAGTAGAGATCTCGGACATTCCCCTTCTCATCGCGGCCTCGCTGGCTGCATACGGCGATCCCCAGGATGATTCCCGGATATTGGTCCTTAAGCGGGTCGACTGTTTCACCGTGCGTACCACCGGGTGCCTCGGGAGGAGGCGCTGGAACCCCGTCGGGAGACAAGGACGTGTCACTTGGTGCCATGCTACTGGGAGGCGCCGGAATGCCTGCCGGCGGAGTCGGGATGCTGCCACCGGTGCGCTGCGCCTCGCGTTGGCGTTGCGCTTCGAGTGCTCGTTCGAACCGGACGCGATTGCGGCGGTAGTGCCATCCCGCGTCGGGAAAGTCTCGCCGGCCCGGCGCGTATCCAGCCTCCCGGAGTTCAAACGACACCTGCTTTTGGTTCTCGGGGTGGAGCAGGAACCGGGCGAAATCGCTGACCTGAGCGTAGGTCTGCCGGTCGATGCCGATAACAGTGATCTGCCGGTTGAAGTACTGGCCGTTGACGGGAATGCTGATCATGGCCGGGACGTGCACCGTCGCCGTCATGCCGACCACGTCATCCCCCAGCTCGCGCCGGATCTGTTCCATGTGCCACTCCGGGTCGGGAAAGCCGCTAAGGCTGTGGCTTTCGAACACGAGATCCGAAAGGATGCCGTTGAGCCTTTTCTCCATTTCCCGGCTGAAGCCGGCCATCACGGCGTTGACGATGATGAGTGTGGCGACGCCGAGTGTCACGCTGATCACCGAGGCCAGCGCGATGTGGCGGGATTTCAGATACCGCCAGCAAAGAAGCAGCTTGTACATGGCCCATCCTTTGGCGTAGTGTCGATTCCATTCCCCGCGTCTTCCTCACGCGGCGCTTTGCTGTTTTCGCAACAAACGATCCTCACGACGACGGAGGTTTCTGCTCCTCTTGCACATCAACCCGTTCGGCTCCTCCTTCCGAAGTGGCCGAAGTTCCCGAACCTCCCGGACGGGGCGTCTCGGGGCGCAGCAGCGGAAAGAGGATCACTTCGCGAATCGAACGAGCTCCCGTCAGCAGCATGACGAGTCGGTCGATACCGATTCCCAGGCCGCCGGCCGGCGGCATGCCGTGCTGAAGGGCCCGGATGAAATCGTGGTCCATCTTGGCCATCGACTCTTCTTCGGGCAACCCGGCCAACTGAGTACGGAAGAGCTCCTCCTGCAAGTCGGGATCATTCAGCTCGGTGTATGCGTTGGCGATTTCCATTCCCTCAATAAAGAGCTCGAATCGTTCGGCAATTGCGGGATTGTCTCGCTTGCGCCGCGTCAGCGGACAGATGCTCGCCGGGTAGTCGATCACAAAGATCGGCCCCTTCAGCCGATCTTCGACGTGCTCTTCAAAGACGAAGTTCTTGACGACGTCGGGATGCTTCCCTTCCGGTTCGAATCCCAAAGACCGAGCGACTGTCGACACGGCTACCGGATCGGACGGATCGACCTGAGCATGCTCGGCCAGCAACTCGTCGTACGTCCGGCGGGCGAACGGTGGCGTGAAGTCGATCGTCGACTCGCCCCACGGGATTTGGTACTGTCCGCCTAGAGCCTCGATGGCGTCCACCAAGATTTGCTCGGTGAGTTCCATCATCGTTCGATAGTCGCCATAGGCCTGGTAGACCTCGAGCATCGTGAATTCGGGGTTGTGCCGCGGACTAATGCCTTCGTTACGGTAAACCCGCCCCAGTTCATAGACCCGTTCCATGCCCCCGACAAGCAGCCGCTTCAAGTGGAGTTCGAGGGCGATTCTCATGTACAGGTCGAGATCCAAAGCGTTGTGATGCGTGATGAAGGGCCGGGCCGCGGCGCCTCCGGCAATGGCATGCAGCGTCGGTCCTTCGACTTCGCAGTATCCCTGGTTGTCCAATGTGCGCCGGATCGATTGGACGATGCGTGTTCGCTTGCGAAACCGCTCGAGCACTCCCTCGGTGTAGAAGAGGTCGAGATATCGCAGGCGTTGCCGGAGTTCGGCATCATGCAAACCGTGGTGCTTCTCCGGGGGCGGCTGAAGCGATTTGGCGTGGAAGTGGAGCTTTTCGGCGAAGATCGTCAGCTCACCGGTATTCGTGTAGGCCAGCATGCCGTCGACGCCGATGAGGTCGCCCAGGTCGAAAAGTTTGGCCAGCTCGAAGTCCGACTCCCCAACCTGCTTCTTCCCGATGAAGAGTTGGATCTCTCCGGTCCAGTCCCGCAGGTTGACGAAGATCAGCTTTCCGGTGCGGCGCTGCAGCACGATCCGCCCGGCGGCTCGCACGCGCGGCCCGACCAGCTCGCCTTGCCCCTGCTGGGCTTTCCATTCCTTGAGGCTGAAGTCGGGTTGGCCCACCTCGGGCGGAATAGGGAGCTTCGTCCCGTCTTCTAGGTGGTACGCCACCTGGTTCGCCATGGCCCGGATGTCGCCGATCGGCGTCCGATCATCGAACCGACCTCCCCACGGATCGATACCCATCTCCGCGATCTTCGCCAGCTTCTCGCGGCGAGACGCCTCATGGAGGCCAGGTCGGGGCTTCGGTGGCGAGGCACTCATGGGAAAGGTCGTGGTCACGTCTTAGGCGGGTGGAAAGGCGGGGGCCGCAAGCCGCCGCGATAACGCGAAGTTCGGTCATCAGCGCGAAGGCTGCATTTTAGTGGGCTGGCCGGTGGGGTCAATTCCAATAGGAGCGCGGGGTGGTGCGGGCGCTGCCTCCGCCCACTGCCCACCCACTCCGGCTAGAACTCCGCGTTCCCGGGGGTCCGCGGGAAGGGAATCACGTCACGGATGTTTTGCATGCCGGTGATGAACTGCACTAATCGCTCCAGTCCCAATCCGAAGCCGGAATGCGGGACCGTTCCGAAGCGGCGCAGGTCCAGGTACCACCAGTAGTCGGCTTCGTCGAGTCCCTGATCAGCCATGCGCGTGCGCAGCACGTCCAATCGCTCCTCACGCTGGCTTCCCCCGATAATCTCTCCGACGCCCGGCACCAGCACATCCATCGCGGTCACCGTTTTTTCGTCGTCATTGAGCCTCATATAAAACGGTTTGATCGTCCTCGGGTAGTCGTAAACGATCACCGGTCGCTGAAACTGCTGTTCGGTGAGATACCGCTCATGTTCCGACTGCAAGTCGGCTCCCCACTCGGCCGGAAACTCGAATGCCTGGCCGCTCTTTTGCAGCATCTCAATCGCTTCGGTATATGGCAACCGAACGAATTCGGCGTCGATGATCGCCTGGAGCCGGTCGACGGCCGCTGGTTCGATCCGTTTGGCAAAGAAGGCCATGTCCTCCTCGCACGACTCGAGAACTCGCTGGAAAACCGACTTGAGGAACGCTTCGGCCAGGTCCATGTTGTCGCGCAGGTCGTAAAAGGCCATTTCCGGCTCGATCATCCAAAACTCGGCGAGGTGACGCGACGTATTCGAGTTCTCCGCTCGAAAGGTCGGACCGAACGTGTAGACCTTACTCAAAGCCGTGGCGTAGATTTCCGCTTCGAGTTGCCCGCTGACGGTCAGGTAGCTGGGACGTTCGAAGAAATCGTGTCGGTAGTCGATCTTGCCTTGCTCGTCGCGAGGCGGATTCTCCAGATCGAGCGTCGTGACGCGGAACATCTGCCCCGCCCCTTCGCAATCGCTCGTCGTGATGATCGGCGTGTGAACGTACAGAAAGTCCCGCTCCTGGAAAAAGTCATGAATCGCACGGCAGACGGTGTTGCGAACTCGAGCGATCGCGCCGAACGTGTTGGTTCGCGGCCGCAAGTGAGCCCACTCCCGAAGTTTCTCGAACGAGTGCCGTTTCTTCTGGAGCGGATACGTGGCCGGATCGGCCTCGCCACAAACCGTCAGGGAATCGGCCACGAGTTCGGTCGCCTGTCCTTTCCCTTGCGAAGCCTGGATCGTGCCGGTCACTTCGATACTGGCGCCGGCGGTCAGCTTCCTCACATCCGATTCGTAATTCGGCAGCTTGGCATCTGCGATGATCTGCAGATTGGCCAGGCACGAGCCGTCATTGATCTCGATAAAGCTGAAGCCGGCCTTCGAGTCGCGACGCGTGCGCACCCATCCTCGCAAAAGGACCTCGCGGCCGATGGACTCTGGAGCCCGCGCTTCGACAACGCGCACCCACTCCTTCTGTTCCCCCGTCATTTTGGGATTCCTTCCATTGAAGACAGACTCTTGTCACTTCTCTGGCGTCGCCGTCGCACGTCGACGGCGTTCGTTGTAGCGATTAACACCCACGAGCGTCGCCAAGAGCACGAAAGCGGCGACGGCGGCCACGCCGTAATAGCCGGCCTTGTTCCAGATCGTATAGAGACTCCCGATCGTGGCCGCACCCGCCGCCACGAACATCAAAAGATTCCACACGAGCCTGGCCAGTCCGCGAGGCCGGTCGTCTCCCAAGAGGCTCTTCGAGTTCATCAGCAGGACGAAGGTGATGTAGGCGAAGGGGAGCAGCACGAACCCGAGTACTGAAGTGGGAACGGCCAGATAAAAGAGGGCCTTGCCTTTCCAGATGAAGGGTCCGAACATCCCGCTGATGCCCGCGACGAGAGCTCCCAGACGATGCGGCCAGCCGCCCGGTTCGAAACCGAGCATTTCGCAGATGACGAAACCGGAGATGAGCATCAGGATCGTGATGGTGGAGATCGTCATGGCGATCACGCCGAGCCCAAAGATGTAGTTGGCGACGATCTTGCCCGTCAGTCGTTCCAAGGACTGCGAAAGATGGTTCGCCTTGCGGTTGACCAGCATGGCGGCCAGCTTCTGTTCGGCCAAGTCGACCTTGGCGCTGACGGCCTTTTTTCGCTGATCGAGATACGTGGTGAACTCGGCGGCCAGGTCGGCCGGAGGCTGCACGACGCCCTGTTTTTCGTCGACCTTAAAATCGGGCGTGAGGCGCGCGTGAAACTGAGTGGCCGACGCGAGCACGATACAGCCGGTCGCCAGGACGAACGGGACGAACATCCCCGTCGCCAGATCGAAAATCGTTAGGCCTCGGAATTCCCGTGTCCATCCCTTGCGCAATAACGAGTAGGGAAAGAGGAACGTCATGTTGATCCCGACAGCCGTTGCCGCGGCACTGATCACGACATCTCGCTGCTTATCCACAATCAAATCAGTCCAGTATGCTCGCGCCTCATCACTGCCGATCGCTGCCAGCACCGGTTCAAACGCGGGGCTCGGACGGAGCACCTGTCCGACATTCGGCACGAACCCCCGCCAAACGTCCTGCCACGGAAGCTGTCCTTTGACCGTCATTACGATCACGACGCCGAAGAAACAGATGACGATCGCCGCGACGAACATCTTGAGAATGAACTCGTAGACGCGCACACCTTTGCCCTTGCGATCGTAACTCCAGGTGATCGCGGTGCAGAGGAGAAAGAGGAGCACCGCGACGGTCAACTTGTCGGCGTTGTTCGCAACGAATGTGCTCCACGGTGCGTCGGTTGGGAGGAGTGGAGCAACGGCGCGGTTGAGCGCGCCATCGGCACCGAGGATGCCCGGCAGGAGATTGTTGCTGGCCGCGTCGTGGGCGAGGGCGTACTGCGGGAGGCACCAGATGATGTTGGCGGCGGCGACGGCCAGCGCCCAACCCCAGCCGAGTACCGGGTTCACATGTTCGTTGATCGCTCGAAAGGGGCGCTCGCCGGTCGTCAACGTCACGTAGCCGATCGCTCCAAGCATCACGATGCCGAGCATCATGGCCAGCGGCTGAAGCCACATCATCGTGTATCCGGCTAGGATCCCGAGATAGAGTCCGCTGGCGAGCGACCCGCCTCCCAACGTGATCGCGCTTTGCAGCCAACCGGGGCCCGACAGCCGTACGTAGGCAGCCAGGGTAGCGCCGAAGCCTTTCGCGTGAGCTTCCGCAAGGATTTCCCGGTCGGTCTGGACTCGATCATCGGCCATAGAAGGACTCTCCGTTCAAGCCGGAAACCGCAGACTGGGCCGGTCCACCCGGCCGAATTTGCGTCGGCTCCATTGTAATCACCACGACTCGGGCGAGCAGGGCAAGGCGATGGGAGCGAACGAGGATGCCACCGAACTTCCGGCCGCGAGCAACACACCCGACGACGCGAACCGCGCCGGCGAGTTCGGTTGCACGCTCTAAATCTCCTGGGCGGCCAAGTAGCGTTCGGCGTCGAGAGCTGCCTGGCAGCCTGACCCGGCAGCAGTGATCGCCTGGCGATAGTAGTCGTCCGCCACGTCTCCGGCTGCAAAGACACCTTCGACGCTGGTGTAGGTACGGAAGGGCGTGGTGAGTCGAATGTAGCCGTTGTCGTGGAGTTCGAGTTGCCCCTGGAGAAACGCCGTATTGGGGGTGTGCCCGATCGCGAGGAACATGCCGGCTGCTTCGAGTTCCCGAGTCGATTCATCGACCGTGCTGCGCAGTCTCACGCCGGTCACCCCGTCTTCGTCATTCCCCAAGACCTCGTCGACGACGTGATTCCAGACGATCTCGATTTTGGGGTTGTTGAAGACTCGCTGCTGCATGATCTTCGACGCACGCAAAGCATCGCGACGATGGACGAGATAGACGATCGATGCGAACTTCGTGAGATAGGTGGCTTCCTCGACGGCCGAGTCTCCGCCACCGACCACCACCAGCGGCCGGTTTCGGAAGCGGGGTAAAGCTCCATCGCACACGGCGCACGCGCTGACCCCCCGGTTCTTGAATCGTTCCTCGGACGGAAGACCGAGATAATTGGCTCGAGCGCCAGTCGCCACGATCACCGTGTGGGCTTCGGTGACGGTTCCTTCTCGAGCGGTGAGCCGAAATGGGCGCTGCTGGAAGTCGACGGCAACGATGTCGTCGGTGATGATGCGCGTGCCGAAGTTGACCGCCTGCTGCCGCATCAGCTCCATCAGTTCGGGACCGGTGACGGCGTGGGGCTCATCGCTGAGAGGTCCCATCATCTGGCGGCGGGACTCGTCGATCGCCGACTCCAAGTAGGGTTTGAGCAGCCCCTTGGGGAAGCCGGGGTAATTCTCGACTTCCGTCGTCAGCGCCAGTTGCCCAAGGGGAAGAGTTCCCGCCTGGCGGTTCTCTTCGGTGACGGCACCTTCGAAAACGAGCGGCCGTAGGTTGGCTCGAGCCGTATAGATGGCGGAGGCCCAACCGGCCGGACCACTGCCGATGATCACTACTTTCTCTGCCACGACATCGATCCTTTTTTCTGTCGGCGAGGGTGCAGGCGTCCCATCGACCCCGATGCTGGTGCGGGTACTGACACGCCTGTGCGGAGAACAGGAACTGTCGCCCCGAACGGTCACTTGGCACCTGCGAGTCGGGCGACGACCGTGCTATCATAGACGGAGCTACCCTTGCGTGGGCAGGGGGTAATCGCCTTCCTCGAGGATGCCGACGATGAGCACCGTGCTTGTGGCCATCGCCAGCTTTTTCGGTTTTCTGCTGGCCTACCACACGTATGGCCGCTGGCTGGCCGGCCGCATCTTTGGACTCGATCCCCGTGCGTCGGTCCCTAGCCGGCAGTTTCGCGATGATGTCGACTACGTCCCCACGCACAAAGAGGTCGTTTTCGGCCACCATTTCACGAGCATCGCCGGGACGGGCCCCATTGTCGGGCCAGCGATCGCCGTGTTCTGGGGATGGCTGCCTGCCCTGATCTGGGTGGTCTTCGGGTCGATCTTTATCGGAGCAGTCCACGACTTCGGGGCGCTCGTCGTGAGCCTGCGGAACCGAGGCGAAACGGTGGGGCAGATCGCTGGCCGGATCATCAGCCCGCGTGCTCGCATCCTGTTCCTGTCCATCCTCTTCTTTGCTCTGATGATCGTGCTGGCCATTTTTGGGTTGGTCATCGCGCAGATTTTCACCACCTATCCCGAGTCGGTCTTGAGTGTGTGGATCGAATTGCCGTTGGCGCTCTTGGTTGGCTATTGGGTCCGTCGGCGAGGACGCCATCTCCTGGTGCCCTCGCTGATCGCCCTGGCGGTCATGTACGCGGCCATTTATGTCGGCGTCTATTACCTGCCGATCACGTTGCCGGCCTCGGTCAATCCCGTGATGGTGTGGACGGCCGTGCTATTCGTCTATTGCTTCTTTGCGTCGGTCTTGCCTGTGTGGGTTCTCCTGCAGCCTCGCGATTTCATCAACAGCCACGAACTGTTGCTCGCGTTAGGGCTGCTCGTGCTGGGGATGTTTGCCGCCGGATTCAGCGGTCAGGCCAATCTCACCGCAAGTGCTCCTGCCATCGCGGCAGCCGCCGAAGTGCCGGCCGACGCGCCGCCGATTTGGCCTTTCCTCTTCATTACGATCGCTTGTGGAGCAGTGAGCGGCTTTCATTGTTTGGTTTCTAGCGGCACCAGCAGCAAGCAGATCGAGCGGGAACCCGATGCCCAGTTGGTCGGATATGGAGCCATGCTCTTGGAAGGAGCTCTGGCGGTCGTCGTCATTCTCGCGTGCTCTGCTGGGGTCGGTATGGGCAAGTTCGAGCGGCAGGCAACGGGCGAGGCAGGCCAGGCGACTCGCTATGTCGCGGTCGTGCAAGACGGGAGTCCGCTGGTGGGGCGAGCCGCGTGGCGACAGCGGTATGACGCTCAGCGGGGATGGCGCGAATTCAAACTCGTCGACAAAGTCGGCGCATTCATCGAGGGAGGCGGCAACTTTCTCGCGGCACTCGGGTTGCCCTTGGAATTGGGTATCGGCATCATTGCCGTGCTCGTGGCCAGTTTCGCCGCAACGACGCTTGATACTGCGACGAGGCTCCAGCGGTACGTCGTGCAAGAGTTGGCGGCCACCGTGCGCCTGCGCCCCTTGCAGAACAAGTACTCGGCCACACTCTTCGCACTGGCGACCGCCGGCATCATCGCCGTGATGAAGGGAGCTCCAGCCCTGCCACGCGGCACCGGCGGCTTGTTGTTGTGGCCGCTGTTTGGAGCCACCAATCAGATGCTGGCCGGTCTCGCGTTTCTCGTGACAGCATTTTATCTCTGGCGACGCAAGAAGCCGGTCTGGTTTCTCGTGCCCCCCATGATCCTCATGATCGTCCTTCCCGCGTGGGCTCTGGCAGTGGAGATCTTCGGTTCAGGAGGTTTTGTTAGTAGCCGCAAGTGGTTACTCGCCGGGATCGGTACGATCGCTCTAGGTCTCCAAGTGTGGCTGGTTATCGAGGCCCTCCTGATTCTGCCTCGAGCTCGCGGGGTCCTCGAAGAAGCTCTTCCCGATGTGCCAACTGCTTCAGCCGCGACCACGAATCCCACGACTTCGGCCGTCGACCTGACAGCGACCTAAAATGCCAAGTCCATCAACCGTTCGGCCGTGGAATGTCCCCTTCCGTCCTCCGATCTTCCCACTCGGACTCCTAACGCAAAGAGGCCTCCCATGAAAGAGACCACCCGACGGACGATCTCCGGAAACTCCTGCCCGACGTGCAACCGTCGAGCGGTCATGGCAGGGGCGGCGGCATCCTTAGTGGCAACGGCGCTGCCTCGGTCCTCGGCAGCTCGAGCTCCCATTCGCATGGGGTTTGGTCTGGTGACGTATATGTGGGGCGCCGACTGGAAGCTGCCCCAATTGTTGGATGCATGTGAGAAGGCCGAGGTCTGGGGAGTCGAATTGCGAACGACGCATGCGCACGGTGTCGAACCGTCGCTTGGGGCGCGAGAACGAGCGGCGGTGCGCCGGCGTTTTGAACAGAGCCGCGTGGAGTTGGTGGGACTGGGGTCGAACGAGCGCTTCGATCATCCGGATCCGGCGGACTTGAAAAAGGCGATCGAAGCGACCAAGCGGTTTGTGGAATTGAGTCACGATGTCGGAGGAAGCGGCGTCAAAGTGAAGCCGAATCAGTTTCACAAGGGGGTTCCCAGAGAAAAGACGATTCGGCAGATCGGCGAGTCGCTCAATCTGCTGGGGGAATTCGCCTCCGGTTTTGGACAGCAGATCCGGCTCGAAGTGCACGGTCAATGTGCCGAGATTCCCATCATGGCGGCCATCATGAAAGTCGCCGATCATCCAAACGTGGCCGTTTGTTGGAACTCGAATCCGCAAGACTTGAAACCTCCGGGACTCGAGGCCAATTTCAAGACGCTGCGGCCCCGCTTCGGTCAGACGCTTCACGTGCGCGAACTCGACAATCGAAAGTACCCCTTCGCCCAGCTACTAAAGCTGCTCCTCGACAGCGACTATACGGGCTGGGTGATGTTGGAAGGGCGAGACTTTCCCAAGGAAACACCGAAGCGTATCGAGGCTCTGGCTCGACAACGCCAACTCTTCGACCAAATGACAAGGAGCCATTCGTGAGCAAGAAAGTGCGTCAGGAAGTCTCGCCGCCGGGAAAGAGTGCTGAGCGGGGACGGGATGGCACGCACGTCGAAGAAAGCCGCGACGGTACGTGGCAGAGCTGGGTATCGCTGGCGATCGTCCTGCACGGGATCTGCGTCGGCATCGCGCTGGCGGCCAACTATTCGCCCTCCCCATTGCAATCTCGCGTCTTGGAGATTCTCGGACCCTACGTCAGCGGTTTGGGCTTCCACCCTGGAGGAACTCCGTTTTACCTGACCCATGGGGATTACCTCGATGTCGACTGGCGTCTGGAGTGGCTTCCCGAAGGAGAGAATGAATCAGACGAGTCGGCGTGGAGGATCGCGCTACCCTCGAGTCCTCCTTTCTCGCCGCGTCACCATCGTGAGGCTGCATTGTTGCGTGAACTGGGAGCGCTGCTTGCGGCCGAGGACGACCCCGAAGCGGCGCAGCGAGCCGCGCTGCTCGCGCAGGCACTGGCTCGCGATTTACGCGTCGACCGAGGCCAGCCTGCAAAAGCGATCCGACTGCGCCGCCATACGCTTCAGCCCCCCGAAGCGATCTCGTCCACCAATGCCGACGATCGTGACCCGAACAGCTCGGTCTACTTTGACACGGTTTACCGGGCAGATATTGTGGTGGACGGCCAGCGCGTCGAGATAATCGGTCGGGCGTCGGCGAGCGAAGAAGCCGCAACGCGGGAGGGAACTCGATGAGCGGATTCGAAGTGACCGACGCGCCCGACCGGGAACGGCTCGACTGGAACAGCTTCTGGTTCGCTCCGCGATCGACGATGGTCCTGGCGGTGATCCGCTTCGGTGTCGGACTGCTGGTCCTTTTCTATCTGCTGTCCATGGGCACTCAGGCTGTCTCGTGGCTGCATCCTGCGCAGAGCATCGTTCCGACAGAGACGGTATCTCGGTTGTTTGAGCGCTCCTGGGCTCAGCTTTCTCTCTTCGACTACATTCCGTCAGCGACCGGGGTGCAATTGCTGCACGTCCTGGCGATGGCGTCGGCACTGGCGATGGCCGTAGGGCTTTGGACTCGTATCACCACGGCGCTGACGTGGCTGTTCTTTCTGAGTTATCTCCATCGGATTCCGTTCGCCAACAGTCTTGTGGAACCGGTCTTGGCGATGTTACTCGCGTACTTGGTGATCGAACCGGGGGGGCGAGCCTGGTCGCTCGACCGATGGTGGCGAATGCGGCGCGGGGACGAGTTACGAAACGAGGCAAGTGGGACAGCGACCGTGGCGACGCGGCTGATTCAGCTTCATCTTTCGGCACTCGTCCTGATGATCGGAACGAACCGGCTGGCCGGGGAACCTTGGTGGTCGGGCATGGGGGTCTGGTGGTTGATCGCTCTACCCGAATCCCGTCTGGTCAATCTAACCGGCTTGGCCAGTCTGCCTCAGTTCTACCTCGTGAACCTTTGGACGCATCTGGTCGTTGCTCTCGAGTTGTCCGCAGTGGTCTTGCTTTGGCTGCCTCGCTTTCGTCTGGCGATGGTCGCCGCCCTGACTCTCGTGTGGGGGTCGTTGGCCCTGCTGACCGGACAGGTCGCCTGGTGGTTTGCCATGACGCTGGGGTTGTTGGCCTTCCTGCCACCACAGCGGTTGGGAGCGCGTACTTAGCGACTTGAGGGGAGACGGGACGATGCCTGCCAATCTCACGCCTCAGTATCTCAAAGCCGAGGAAGCGTATCGCCGAGCTTCCACGCCCGAAGAAGAGTTGCAGTGTCTGCAGGAGATGCTGCGGGAGTTGCCCAAACACAAGGGGACGGACAAACTCCAAGCGGAACTGAAGGCGAAGATCAGCCGCGTCAAGAAGGAGTTGCAGTCGGGGCGAGCCGGCAAGCGGCGGGCTGGGCTTCGCATTCCTCGGCAGGGAGCCGGTCGAGTCGTGTTGCTGGGTGGTCCCAACGCGGGCAAGAGTCAGTTTCTAGCCAGTGTCACGCGTGCGACACCGACGGTGGCCGAATATCCCTTTACGACTCGCGAACCGGCTCCGGGCATGATGCCGTTCGAGGACATTCAGATTCAGGTGATCGATACGCCGCCGATCACTCGGGACGTGCTCGATCCCAACCTGCTCGGACTGATCCGCGGCGCCGATCTCGTGCTGTTGATGGTGGATCTCGGAAGCGACGAAGGTCCTGAACAGGCTCAAGAAGTGATCGACCGTCTTGAGGAAACGAAGACTCGGCTCGCTCGCGATTCCTATCTCGACGAAAACGACGTGGGGCTTTCGTATACACGTACCTTTTCGGTCCCCAACAAAATCGACCTACCCGAGGCTTCGGATCGACTCGAGATTCTCCACGAGTTCTTTCCGTGGGATTTCCCCGAGTATGTGATTTCCGCAACACAGCAAACGGGCGTCACCGAACTGAAGGAGGCCATTTTTCGAGCGCTCGATGTCGTGCGTGTCTACACGAAGGAACCGGGGCAGAAGAAGCCGGATCTCGATCGCCCGTACACGCTGCGCCGTGGCGGAACACTGTTGGACGTGGCCGAGTTGATCCACAAGGACTTGGCGAAGAACCTGAAGGGCGCCAAAGTATGGGGTAGCCACGTCCACGACGGAACGATGGTCAAGGGGGATTACGTTCTTCACGACAAAGACATCGTTGAGATCCATGCCTGAATCGCCCGACACGCCGACGGCGCTTAACAACGCCCAGATCGCGGAGATCTTTGAGCAGCTAGCGGATCTGCTCGAGTTCCAAAACGAAAACCCTTTCCGAGTGCGTGCCTACCGCAATGCGGCTCGCGCCATCCGCGATTATCCCGGTTCCATCGCCGCCGTTGCCCGTTCTGATCCAAGGGAACTCGAGAAGATCCCCGGCATCGGCCGGCACGTGGCCGAGAAATGCGCGGTGATCGTCGACACGGGCCGCTTGCCGCAACTGGAGGAACTCAAGAAACAGATTCCCGCCTCGGTACTCGATCTGCTGCGGATTCCCGGAATGGGACCGAAAAAGGCAGCGGCCCTTTATCGGGAGCTCCACATCGAAACGCTCGACGATTTGAAGAAAGCGTGCGAATCTCACCGCGTGCAGAAGCTCAAAGGGTTCGGTGCCAAGACCGAAGAAGCGATCCTCAAGGCACT
>WFWZ01000128.1 GCA_015490875.1 Planctomycetaceae bacterium | reverse complement strand
GTTTATCATAGGCCAGGTGGGCTTGAGTCCCAAGAGCAATTGAGGTGTGAGGGGTGTGAGAATGGGGGTTAGGAAGGGTGGGGCGAGGGCGGTGATAGAGGGAGGTGGGTGTGAGTGGGATAACGGCGGCGTCGGGGGAAAACCGGCACTGAGGGATGTCTGCTCGTCGTTTCGGTCCTGTGCGGGGGGCGGCGGACAGAGGAGGATGCCAGTAAGAGAGCTGGCAAGAGAATCAGATCTCCCAGGAGTGCCAGTCCCAGTTGCACGGCCATCATCCAAGCGAAACGGCGCGTCGGTACGAAGTCGCTGAGTGCAAAGATCAGCATTCCCAATCCGCACACGGCCGATGTCTGGAACATGGCTCGGCCGCAAAGGTGGTAGGCGTGGATGACCGAGCAAGACGCCGACCGTCCTTGTTCGCGGCTGCGATGGTAGGCAGTAAGGAAATGGATCGTGTCGTCTACCGCGATGCCGATCGCCACGCTCGCCGTCATGACCGACCCGATGTCCAGGGGCTGATCTTTCCAGCCCAGAAGACCGAACACGATGACGATGGGAAACAGGTTCGGGAGCATCACAACCAGGCCGGCGCCCATCCCGCCTTGTACGAGTGTCATGACGATGGTCACGAGAATGAGGGCGCCCAGGAAGCTGCGGAACAGGTCGGCTAACAATCGCCGCTGAATGGCATGGACCAACGGCATCGTGCCGGTGAAGATCTTTTGCGGGGGGGGGCCTCCGGCGTGTTCGGACAACGTCCGAGTCACCACATTTTGGACCTGATCCAAAGCCGCGGCGTAGTCCAAAGGTTTCACGGCAGAGACGAACGCCGTGATGCGCAGAGTTCGCTGCTTCGAACCTCCGGACAGATACCTCGCATCTTCAACGGCACGCATCGTTGCCTCAGTCCAGGTAGCGCGCTGGCGCTCGTCGATCGCGGAAGTCGGAACATCCAAGACCTGCTTGGGAAGCCAGGTGCGAGCGGAGATGGTGGCATCGACGTCGGGCAACTCGGCGATCGCTTTTTCCAAAGCCCCGATCAGTGCCAGTTGACGATCCCAGTCGCTCTCGGTCTCGTTCCATTCCAAGAGGACCTCGATGGGAACCAGCGAGCCGACACGTTCTTCCAGCCATTGGTAATCAGCGAGAATGCGGCTTCCCGGCGCGAAAAGCGTTTCAATGCGGACCGATGTGCTGAGCCGTCGCGTACCCATGCCCGCCACGGCCATGCCGATCAAAAAGACGGCGACGACCCATGCGCCTCGTCGCTCGAGGAACGCGGACAGTCGATTCCAACCCCGCCCGGCTTGGGCGTTCGGAATGCCGTCGCCGTGCGCGAGTGGCGGGACATGGGCCAGGGCCAAGAGACCGGGCACAAGCGAGAGCACGAGTGCGGTGGACAGAAGCACTCCGAGAGAACCGAACAGAGCGAAGGATCGAATCGGCTCCAACCCACTGCCGGCCAGCGATGCGATCCCGAGCGCGGTGGTGCCTCCAGACAGAATGCAAGGTAGCCAACCGATCCGAACGGCCTGAAGAGCCGCTTCGGTACGGGGACCCTCGTGCGACCGGTAGTAGTGCGTCAAATGCAGCCCGCCCGCGATCGACAGGACCTGGACCAGGGGAGGCAAGACGATGAGGAGTGCATTCATCGTCCCACCGCCGTAATAGACGAGAGCCAACGTAGTCATCTGTGCTAGCGTGGCCACACCGAGGATCACTGCGGCTCCTCGCAGAGTCCTCAAGAAGAGCCAACTAAGTAGCAGCACCACTGCCGATGAGGGAAGAGCCAGGGCATGGAGAGATCGCTGACTTGCGCGATCGACACTCAGTCCGTCCATCACAGGGCCGGCCAGGTGGATGTCGGCATAGGGAACCTGGGCTTCTCGATGGATCACCGTTTTGACGAGCTCGACCAATCGCCCACGACGCTCCAAACCGGCTTTGGTGAACGAAACCACCAGGATGGTCGACTGTCCATCTTCCCCGATCCACGACCTTGCGAGTCGTTGACGGAGAGCTTCTGCCTCGGCTCTGCCGAACGCCGCCTCTGTTTGGCGGAGCAGGTCCCGCCCTGATACGACGTGATCGAAGTACCATATTCCGTTGTCTGAGAAGAAGACGGAG
>WFWZ01000127.1 GCA_015490875.1 Planctomycetaceae bacterium | reverse complement strand
GCGATATGTTCGAAGCAACCATGGCATCCCTGCTTGCACAAGAATGCCATTATCATAGAAGATTCCCCATTTTCCCCAAACACCAACTTCAGTCGGCTGAACTGTTACGATGTTCCTATAAGGCATAACTTTGTGTTCGTTGTTTATCCGGCGCCGGATAAAAATCGGTGTGGGCGTTTGGTGCATGATAACACGGAGTGCCCGTCCGGCAAAATCCGGCGCAACATGTCGCGATGTACGGAGTTGCATCACGTGAAGCTGTATTGGTTCAGCGTGAACAGGACACCGGGGCTGTTCGGCATGTGACGGAAACGGAACAAGTGTACGGGTTCCTCTTCTCTGTGTAGCTCAGTTGGGAGACGGAATCAAGTGCGGCGCGAACCGCTCCGCGAGATCGCGTGCAGCCTCGGGAAGTTCCATCCCATGGCAGGCTGCCCAAAGATCCAGGACGTTGCCTTGGGCTTGGCACTCGGGATGGAAACATCGGTAGATGCCACGATCCAAGTTCACCGAAAAGGACCGATGGCGTTTGCCATCGTCGGGTTGTCGGTGGATGGGACAAGGGCCGCGTTTTTGAGCGCCCCAGCCTTGATAGGCTTCGAGGCCGCCGAGCGCCGCTAGAACATCTCGCATGGATACCTCCCGGCGTAAAGTCGCAAAGTCGATGGTCGACGACGAACGCTGTGAGTATGACCGACTTGTTGGCTGATTCGCTCGTTCCGCTTGTCGGGCCAATCGCCGGCGCTCGCGTGCCGCTTCGAGCTTCTCATCGCGCTGCCGGTGGATCAGATCGTCGATTTGGTGGAGTCGATCCGCAGGAGTGACGTAGCCGATTGCCGCGTGGAGGCGGACCGTGTTGTAGTACTGGACATATTCTCCGATCAGGCGCTGGGCGTCGTCGAAAGTCAGAGGAACGCCGGGGCGGAGGCACTCTTGTTTGAGGCTGGCATACCATCGCTCTTTCTTTCCATTCGACTGGGGATACCCAGGCGACGTGCGGACCTGTTCGAACTGGCACATTTTCAGGAAGGATCGGAACTCGCGGGAAACAAAGTGCGATCCGTTGTCGGAGATGAGGCGAGGCCTGGCATGCGGAAAGGCCTCGCGTCCCTTCTGCACGACGATCTGGGCATCGAGATCCCGCATATACTCCCGTAATTCCCAGGCGACGATATAGCGGCTATAGCCGTCCAGGATGCTGCACAGATGATAAAAGATGCCACCGACACGAATGTGGCTGAAGTCGATATGCCAGTCTCGATGTGGGTGATTGGGTTGCGCGAAGCCCCGGCCTTTTTTCGTCGGCGGGGCGAACTTCGGCCCGAGGCGACCGGCATCCTTGAGGATGCGGTAGACGGTGGCCGGGCTGGCAGCCACGACGTCGGCATCCATCATCATGTAGGTCAGTCGTCGATAGCCTTCGCCCGGATGTTCGGCCTGGTAGTCGAGGACCGCCTGGCGCTCGTCGCGAGTGAGCCAATGGTCTCGAGGGACCCAATGTCCGTGCTCGTTGATTTTTCCGTAGCGATCTCGCCACTGGTAGAACTTCGACCGGACGATGCCGATCCAGAGGATGAACAGCGAGATGGCCAGTCCAGTTTTTTGGCTCCACTTATGGACGAAATCGACGATTTCGTCTCGCGTGTCGTGGGGAACCCAGCGTCCGTTCAGGGCTCCCCAATCTCTTTTTTTAACTGGACGTGCTCCTCCATGAGTTCGGAGAGGACTTCGTGTTTTTTGGCGATCTTCTCTCGAAGTCGGGCGTTTTCGGCCTCGAGTTTGGCGACGCGTCGGTCTTTCTTTTCGGGCTGGAAAGCGCGGTGCCCTTTCTCGAAGAACTCGCGTTGCCAGATGTAAAAGAGGTTGGGGCTGATGTCATGCTTTCGGCAGACGTCGGAGACGGAGTGCTTCTCGACGAGGTGTTCTCGGAGGATGGCAACCTTTTCCTCCGGCGCGAAGTAACGACGCTTCTTGGCCATGGCTAACCCTCCTTTCGGGCAGTATCTTAGCCGATGGCCCCTGATTGTCTAGTTCATACTGAGGCAGAATAAAGCCACTCGGTGCGGTTGTCTTACATGGCACAGAATCGCCGAATAACACCGAAAGCATCTTCTCTTACCTTATCATCCCTTCTTATCTGAATGGGCTGAGCTTGTCAGCCGGGCTTTGCACTCCGCGCCCGCCACGGTTCAATACGTGCGTGTAGATCATCGTCGTGCTGACGTCTTTGTGACCCAGTAGTTCCTGGACCGTCCGGATGTCATGGCCACTCTCCAGCAAATGCGTGGCGAAACTGTGACGGAGCGCATGACTCGTCACATGCTTGGTGATCCCAGCGGCTCGGACCGCACGCCGTAGGGCACGCGAAACCACCGATTCGTTCAGATGATGACGCCGCCGCTCGCCAGATCGCGGATCGACAGAAATCGTCCTCGCGGGAAAGACATATTGCCAGCACCACTCGGCCGCCGCATCATACAGACGCGGCTCGGGACAGCCCGGGTAAAGCCCCAACGGACGACGGCCAGCAGCAACGGAGTCGGTCATCCCGATCTCCTCACCCGAAAGACGATCGCGAAAAGTAGACACTTGAACAGTGGACATTCTAATCCCTTACCACTATACGGGTCAAGCCACTCAACTCCGTTGAGGGGGATCGCCAGCCCATAGATCAACGGGGATTGATCTTTGAGTCCTTCTCGCCGGTCGTTATACTCCTCGCGGCACCGGCGGATGCTTTCGCACGGATGCCGCCTCCCTCGGACAAGT
>WFWZ01000126.1 GCA_015490875.1 Planctomycetaceae bacterium | reverse complement strand
GTCACTCCGTGTCCTGGCAGCTGGAACGCTGGGCTCGGATTGGAAGCCGCTCAAGCCTCGAAGGCTGCCCCATCGCCTGTTCGCTTTGTGGTTGCGAGACCACGCTCGCGAAGTCGACCGAGAGACATTGGCAGCGGGGCTTGCGTCCGACGATCCCTTGCTTCGCCACGCGGCAATCGAAGCGCTGGCAGACCCGTGCGTCGGTCGCCGGTGGGGTGAGGCGCTGGCGAGGGACCATTTGTGGGCGGTCGTTTTGGCGGCGAGACGAGGTTGGCGGCTTTCGCCCGACGCGCGGCGCCGGTGGATCACCCGAGCCCTCCGGTCGCACGATGCGGCAGCTCGTCTCGTCGCGATCAAATGGATTGCCGATGAGCGTCTGAGGGAACTCAAGCCCGAACTCGAGACGCTTTGGTATTCCGACGACCTCGACTATCGCGCGTTTCGAGCTCACTGGGTTTGCCGGCAACGATTGCAAGGTGAAGAGGTGACTGACTGGCCGTCGCCGGCCGACCTGAAGAAACTCCTCGCGAATGACCAGATCTCACCGGCGACTCGGCGCTGGGCTTGGGAAGTCGCCGTACGGCGCGGAGTCGCTCTTCCCATCGACCAGTTGACCACACAGATCCGCTCGGGCACGAGCGCCCTGGCGGCTGTCTGGGCGTTGGCCGAGCATCCTCTTCCCGAACGCCGCAAAGCGCTGCGGCAGGTGGCCGCTGACGAGAAACTGCCAGTGGCGGTGCGCTGCGTGGCGGTCATGGGATTGGCCGACTTCGCCGAATCCGAAGTTGCCTTCTTGATCGGCTTGTTGGACTCACCCCATCGGGCGATCGTGGCCGAGGCACTTCGGGCGCTCCCCGGAGTCGAACTCGATGCCGACACACACCGAGTCCTCAAGCGGACTGCCAAACGATGGCCGGACTTGGAGGAATCTGTACAGCGAGCCTTAACGGGAAAGTTGGGCAGTCGGCCGCCAGCGGACGACGTGGAAGCGTGGCTCGCGCTCGTCGGCGAAGAATCGGGGAATATCGAAGCGGGTGAGCGGCTCTTCTTTCATCCAAAGATCGCCACGTGCGGCAAGTGCCATGCGGTGCGAGGTCGCGGCAAGCAGGTCGGCCCGTCGATGTCGGCGATGAGTGCTCGGCTGCGAGCCCTAGGGACACAACGCCGTCGCTGGCTGCTCAAGCAGATGCTGCAACCGAGTGCCGAAATGGCGCCGCAATACACGCCGTGGCTGATTCGGACGACCGACGGCCAGATTCACACCGGGCTGCCGCTTCGCAAAGGGGGCGGAGCCGAAGCCTACCTGGGATCGGATGGAATCGAGTTCGTACTGAAGAAGTCGGAGATCGAGGAGCATCGTGAGAGCCGAACGTCACTGATGCCCGAAGGACTGTTGGCGACGATGACGATTGGCGAACTGCGAGACTTGATCGCGTACCTTGAGTCGGCAGCTAAGTCGGACAAGCCGCACGAATCGTCACACAGGTAGGGAGATCAGTCGGCGTTCCACTCCGAAGTCGACAGCGGGAATGAGAAACGGCTTTACCGCCGGGCGATGCTAGCGTTAACATGAAATAGGCGGCCATGACACAGGATTCTCAACAGCCTCAGGATGGGCAAAAACCGATGTTGACGACAACTCGACCGGCCCTGCATCGCACGCTTACGCACGGCGGCAGCCCGAGGGAGGGACAACCTGATCCCGACCTGATTGACCGATATGAAGGGATTATCCACCGCCAGCGGCTCAGTTGGACGACGCACCACCACCTGACGAAGATCCTGGGTTCTGGCGGACAGGGAGTCGTGTTCTTGTCGGAACGTCGCGGGGCGGATCATTTTACGCTGCCGGTCGCGATCAAGGTCTTTTCGCCCGAACATTACGCTTCGGCGAAAGAATACGACGAGGCGATGGCGAGGATGGCCAAGGTCGCTTCGGAGGTCGCCTTGATCCAACACGATTGCCTGCTGGATGTGCACAACTTTGTCGATCGGAACCGGATTCGCGGCATGGTGATGGAGTGGATCGATGGATACGATCTGCGGCGGTTGCTCGTTCCCAGCATGTTGGAACTGGTGCACTCGCGTGTCTCCCCGAGTCGCTGGGAGTATATCAATAGTGTGCTGGTGACGGCCGGACCAGTGCAACCTCGGTTCAAACCGGGCGTGGCCGTGAAAGTGGTACGGGACTGTCTGGGAGCCCTTGCCGCGCTGCACCGCCACGGAATCGTACACGGAGACATCAAACCGGCCAACATCATGCTCAAACGAACCGGCTCGGCGAAGATCGTCGACATCGGGTCGGCGTTCCAACTGGAGGATCCACCTCCGGTGCGAACTTGCACACTGCAGTACGCAGCGCCGGAAGTGTTGGAAGGGCAAGAGGCGACTCCAAGGTCCGATCTTGCATCGCTTGGTTACGTCTTGATCGAACTCCTCTCCGGTCAGCCCCTCTTTTCGCACCTCAACGGACTCCGCGAACTCCTCGAGGCTCGTCGCTCGCTCCCCCATCGCCTCCACGAAGTCGTGCCTCACGAGGTGGCCGTCAACGACCTCTTGATGAAGTTCTGCTGCGGCATGATTGCTCCCGACCCGCAAAAGCGTTTTCCCAGTGCCGAGGCGGCGGAGTTGCTCAAGAGCGTCAGTGCATCGGCGTTCCACCGCCAGTTGGTACTGAGCGATATGGCCAGCGAGTACGGCAATGAAATTCGGTTGTGGCTGGAAGAACTGAAGGAACTTGAGGAACAAGTGCGCGAAGAGGGGAGTTCCGGGATGGCGTTGTAGGAACCGCCAACGGAATAAACGAAATAACCGAGTATCCTTGGTCCGCCAGAGCAGGGGCGTGTTGGTATAGAACCAGGTTGTTCAAGTATCGACGGAAATGATGAAACTCCGTGTTGGCATTGTGGGGCTGGGAGCCAATTGGGAGCAGCGTTACCGTCCGGCGCTCAAGGCGCTGTCGGATCGCTTCCAGGTGCGTGCGGTGTGCGCCGAAGTGGCGGCGAAGGCGGAGCAAGTAGCGAGACAGTTCGATGCCGAAGCGGTCCACGGCTTTCGCGTCTTGGCAGCTCGGCCCGACATCGACGCTGTGCTCCTGCTCTCCTCCGCCTGGTACGGACCGCTCCCAATATTCGCGGCTTGCGATTTCGCCAAAGCCGTTTACTGCGCGGCCGCCGTTGCGGTGGACGGGGAACGCGCCGAGGAGATCAAGCGACGCATTGAGGAATCAGGGATCGCGTTTACCGCCGAGTTTCCTCGGCGCCAGTCGCCGGCCACGTTGCGTCTGAAGGAGCTGATCGCCACGCGACTCGGTCCCCCGCAGATGCTCTTTTGCCATGCTCGGCGACAGACGGAGTCCCGCCCTCGTCCACTCATGGGAAATGAAAGCCGGCGGGAGCCGATGGTGGAAGACCTGATGGAACTGGTCGACTGGTGCTGTTTCATCATGGACCGTCCGCTTCGGAGTGTTTGGGGCGTCGAGCACGTAGGGCGAGGAGGGAAGAGCGATTATCAGATGATGAGCGTCGAGTTTGCGCCGCGGGAAGGTGTCGAGGAGAACCCCGCAATGGCGCAAATCAGTTGCGGCCGTTATCTGCCGCCCCAGTGGCAGGAAGCCGTGGCCTTTCGACCGCCGGCGGAATTGCAGGTTTGTTGTGAGCACGGCATCGCCTTTGTCGATCTTCCCGCCACGTTGGTCTGGTTCGACGAGGCGGGACGGCATCAGGAATCGCTCGATCAGGACCGCCCGGTGGGCGAGCAGCTTTTGACGCAGTTTCACCGAGCCGTGACGAGTTTGGTGCGCCGGACGCAGGACCTCGAGGACGCCTATCGCGCGCTGCGAGTCGTCATGGCCGCTCGAGAAAGCGCCCAAACCGGTCGGCGGATTTCTTTGGAGTGACGGTGTGGCGCGTCTGGCCAAACCGGGAGGTGCCGGTCATAATGGAGGAGAGCGGCACGGGCCTGCCGACGTGCCGCCCGCGACAGCCTCGGTCTAGGCCCGCAGTCTAGGCGACCGAGCCCGCCTGCTGTCGCCACTGCCTGTTGGGGACCGGGGGATCCTGCCGACTTGGGAGATAGAACGCTGGCTGCGACACGATTTCGACTGACTTGGGCTGCCGTTTTGTCGCTGATCGCGCTGCGCGTCGTGATCGGCTGGCACTTCTACAAGGAAGGGGTGAGCAAGCTACAGGGAGCCCCCGTCTCTTCAGGCGCCTTGTTTGGGACGGCCAAGGGACCGCTGGCGTCGTGGTACCGAGCGCCGGTCTACGACCCCTACGGCCAGTTTCGACTCGACCTGAAGAAAACCGAAGAGGCGTGGGCTCGGTACCGGAACGACTTGATTCGCCGCGTCGGTTCCAACAAGAAGGCGGCTGATCGGTTGAAGAAAGTTGAGGCGGCACACCGGCGGCAACTGCGAGCGTTCTTCGACGAGATCGACCCTGACTTGGAACAACATCTCAAGAACGTCGAGCGATTGTTGGCCTATCAGCGCGACCTGGCTCGCCGCGAGGTTCCCGGGCTGCGAAAGCAGATTGCGACGATTGAAGGAGAAGTCCAAAAGAAAGCCACGCCTTGGCTGGCGGAGATCGACGAGATCTGGAACGACTTCGAATCGGAGATGCAGCGAGTCTTTGCCGAGGCGACTGGGCATTCGGCTCCCGCCTTGCCGCGCCTCGGCCGCCGGTGGTACGACACCGAGACAATCGACCGCATCGTTCCCTATTTCGACACGGCGATTGGTGTCATGCTGGTGCTCGGACTGGGAACGCGTCTAGCCGCTTGGCTAGGCGCTCTTTTCCTGGCTACGATCGTGGCTTCTCAGTGGCCGGGAACACCGGGAGCCGTTCCAACGTACTATCAAACGGTCGAGTGCTTGTCGCTCGTCACCTTGGCCACCGTCGGCGCTGGTCGCTTCGGCGCTGTCGACGTCCTTGTGAGTCACCTTTGGCGAAACTGTTGCCGCTCGAAAGGAGAAGAGCAACCATGAAGGGCTTGACCCCGGAAGAACGCGCGATCGCGCGAGAGAATTACTACGAAGCGGTCGGCGTGACGCGCCGTGACTTCCTGAAAGAAGCCCTGGGGGCCGGCGTCTTGACCGCGGGCGGACTGGGCGCTCTCTATTTCGGCTACAGCAAGGTCGATAATCCGGTGCGCGTCGGCTTCATCGGTACCGGCGATGAAGGAAATGTTCTGATCGGCGCCCTCAATCCCGATTACTTGCAAGTCGTGGCGATCTGCGACATTCGTCCTTCGAGCATCTTTCGAGCCTTTCACGGCGACCATGCCACGCCGAACACGATCCGAGTCCGTCCGGGACTGATGAAGGTTTATGGGTGGAAATCGGAGGACGAAGCCAGGCGGCATGTGAAAGTCTACACCGACTATCGGGACTTGCTGCGGAACAAGGACGTGGAAGCTGTCGTGATCGCGCTGCCGCTCCACTTGCACGCTCAAGTGGCGATCGAAGCGATGGCGGCGGGCAAACACGTGCTGACCGAAAAACTGATGGCTCACAATGTGGCGCAGTGCAAGGTCATGGCCCGCGTGGCGGCTCAGCAGAATATGTTGCTGGCAACCGGCCACCAGCGGCACTATAGCATCCTTTATGACAACGCCGTCAATTTCATCCGCTGGGGATTGCTCGGGCAGATCCATTACATTCGCGCTCAATGGCACCGGGGCAACCTCCCTGGGCGCGATAGCTGGCAACCCCCGCTGCCCGGCGGCGAAGAGGTCATCATCGACGGCAAGAAGCAGCGTATCGACAAGATCGCCGACCAGATCAAAAAATGGGAAGCCAGGCTGGCCAAGCAACGCGATCCGCTGACCGCCAAACGCCTGGCTCAATGGAAAGCGTGGGATGCGGACAAGACCGTCAAGGCCGAGGAGTACGGCTATCAGGAAGCCGACCTGGGGCATCGGAAACGCTCGGCACTCGAGGAACTCGTTCGCTGGCGACTATGGACGCGCACGGGAGGCGGGTTGATGGCGGAGTTGGGAAGTCACCAGCTCGACGCGGCCAGTATTTTCATCAGCGCCCTGCGCAAGGACGGCAAAAAGGCGCATCCCCTTTCGGTCTACGCCGTCGGAGGACGCCAGGTCTTTCCGTACAACCGAGACGCCGAAGACCATGTCTACTGCATGTTCGAGTTTCCTGCGCCCGGCTACGATCCGTCGTTCGATGTGGGATATCGTGATATCGTAGCCAATTATCCCGATCCCAAGACCGGGATTCCCGGCTACGACCAGGATCCCAGCAAACGGATCGTCGTGACGTATTCTTCCATCAACGGAAATGGCTTTGGCGGCTACGGCGAGGTCGTGATGGGGACCAAGGGGACGCTGATCCTCGAAAAGGAAACCGAAGCGCTGTTGATGAAGAACTCGGACGCCTCGGCGAAAGTCACCGTCAAGGGGGACAAAGGGGATGCCGTCCTCGACACGACGAGCAGCGGCGCCAATGCGCCGGTCGCCAAGGCGGTCGAGCAGGGACCAGTCAGCCGCGGGTATACCGAAGAGATGGAGCACCTCGCGTGGTGCATTCGCAATCGCGACCCTGCCAACGTTCCTCGCTGCCATCCCGAAGTGGCGCTCGGTGACGCAGTCATGGCACTGACGGCCAAACTCGCCATCGCTCGGTCGGCGAAAGGGGAGGGGGGATATATCCGCTTCGAGGAATCGTGGTTCGACCCGCAGAGCGATGCTACGCCGGACGGCTCGAGTGTTGAAGAGGAATACCAGCGATTGGTCAAGCGGGCCGGAAGCGTGTAAGGCGGCAAACCGAATCGACAGCCCCTTACCCAATTCACCTCCGCGACCCTTGCGCCTCTGCGAGAAACAACCCTATTACTGCCTCTCGATGACGGCCTCTCGCGAAGACGCCAAGTTCGCAAAGAGGAAAAAATCGTGTAGCGCATACTCGGCCGTTTCCAAAGCCATATCTCATACGAGACATTCCCCATTCAACTCCGCGGTCTCTGTGCCTCTGCGAGAAACAACCCTTCGTCCAGCTAAAATGCTGCTCCCATGAAATCTGCCTATCTCGCACTATCCCTGATCGCCTGCCTCCTCGGCTCTAGCCTCGTCAAGGGTGACGAACCCATACGCTACAACCGCGATGTCCGGCCGATTCTCGCCGAGTACTGCTTTGCTTGTCACGGCGTCGACAGTGCGGCTCGCAAGGCCGACCTGCGACTCGACGACCGACAAGCCGCCATCGATGCCGGCGCGATCGAACCTGGCAAGCCGGACGACAGCGAAATGATCGCCCGAATCGTGACGGACGATCCAGAAATGCGCATGCCGCCTCCGGAAACCCGGAAGAATCTCTCTGACACGGAAAGGGCCATTCTACGGCGTTGGATCGCCACTGGAGCTGTCTACGAGAAACACTGGTCGCTCATTCCTCCCACGAAGCCGGAACCTCCACCTACGCAACGAACCGATTGGGCGAAGAATCCGATTGACAACTTTGTGCTCCACCGACTCGAGCAACAGGGATTGGTTCCGGCTCCCGAAGCAGCGCCGAACGTCCTCTTCCGACGTTTGCACCTCGACATCACCGGCTTGCCACCCCGTTACGACGACGTGGTGAAGTTCACGGCGGACTATGCCAAACGAGGTGACGCAGCTCTGTCGGAATGGATCGACCGGCTGATGAGCCTGCCGGGATGGGGAGAACATCGAGCGCGTTACTGGCTCGACGCGGCCCGCTATGGCGACACTCATGGATTGCATTTCGACAACTACCGAGAAATCTGGCCCTATCGTGACTGGGTCATCCGCGCGTTCAATCGCAATCAGCCCTTCGACCAGTTCATCATCGAACAGATTGCCGGCGATCTGCTACCCGATCCTACCGATGATCAACTGATCGCGACCGGGTTTCAGCGGTGCAACATGACGACGAACGAAGGGGGAACGATCGACGAGGAGAACCTGGCGAACTATGCAGCGGATCGGGTGCAGACTTTCGGCTGGGTATTTCTCGGCATGACGACCAACTGCGGCCAGTGCCACGATCACAAGTTCGACCACTTTACGATGCGAGACTACTACTCGCTGGCCGCCTTTTTCCGTAACACGACTCAAGGCCCCAAAGATGGCAATGTCAAAGATGGGCGTGGCCCGGTGTTGGTCGTTCCCAATGAAGAGGATCGCCCTCGCTGGAAGGCACTTCCCTTGGAAATCGCCCGTGCCAAAGCGGAACGCGACGCATGTCGCCAATCGGCCCGCCAGGAGTTCGAGCAATGGCTCACCACGGTCTCCGCTCAGGATCTCTCCGAAACCGTATCAGCAGAGAACCTCATTGCTCACCTTCCCCTCAATGAAGGGCGCGGCCATGCCGTCCACAGCCTCGTCGACCATGCACCCGTGAAGGCAATCGGCAAACTCACGTGGACCAGCGAAGGCCAGTTCGGACCGGCGCCGGTGATGAGGCCCGGGGGAACCCTCGAACTCGGCTCTATTGGAGATTTCGAACGCAACCAGCGTTTCAGCTATGGTGCCTGGTTGAAGCCGGCAGACAATCGGGCGTCCGGCGGCATCATCGCTCGTATGGACCAGAGGCATGCTTATCGAGGATGGGATCTATGGCAAAACGGAAACTCCTATTCCGTGCATATCATCGATACGTGGCCCGAGAACGCCATCAAAGTGACCACAGCCAAGCCCACTGTTACCCCGGGAAAGTGGCAGCATGTCTTCGCTACGTATGACGGCTCGGGAAAACCGAGCGGCATTCGCATCTACATCGATGGTAAACCGCAGAAGCTTCGTGTCGACACGAATTCACTAAAGCCCGACGCCTCCATTCGCACGCAAGTCCCGACTCGGATCGGGCAGCGCAACCATGGCCAGCATTATCGCGGAGCCGTGCAAGACGTTCGCATCTATGCTCGGCAACTCCGTGACAATGAAGTCTTGGCCATCGCCCAAACGGGCCCGCTGCAAACCGTGTTGTCCCTGCCGCCCGAAAAACGTACCCAGCAGCAAAAGTCTGCCCTGTTCGAATACTACCTGGCACAACACCACCCGAAGTATCCGAAGCTGGCACAGCGTGTGGCGCAGTTGGAGGCCGAACGAGAAGCCATTCGAGCTCGCAGTCCTGTCACTCATATTCAACAGGAAAAGCCGAACTCCGAGCCGACGGCGTATATCTTGATTCGCGGGCAGTACGACAAGAAAGGCGACCTGGTTCATGCCGCAACTCCGGAAGCACTTCATCCGATGCCCAAGGGTGCCCCAAAGAACCGCTTGGGACTGGCGTACTGGCTCGTGGACGAGTCGAACCCGCTGACCGTCCGCGTCACGGTCAACCGGTTTTGGCAACAGGTATTTGGCCAGGGCATTGTCGCGACGCCGGAAGATTTCGGCGTCATGGGGGCACCCCCGACGCACCCCGATCTGCTCGACTGGCTCGCCGTCGACTTTCGCGAGCACGGATGGGACGTCAAGCGTTTCTTCAAACAGATCTTCATGAGCGCTACGTACCGGCAGGCTGCCGTTACGACTCCCGAAAAGCTGGAACAAGATCCGCAGAACGCCTTACTTAGCCGTGGCCCGAGGTTCCGAATGGATGCCGAGATGATCCGGGATTATGCGTTGGCAGCAAGTGGTCTGTTGTCGCGACGCATGTATGGTCCGGGAGTCAAACCCTACCAACCCGAGAATATCTGGGACATTGTTGGCCTGCCTGGAGGCAACACGCGCAAGTACGTGCAAGACCACGGGGAAAACCTCTACCGCCGCACGATCTACACCTTCTGGAAACGGATGGCGCCACCGCCGAACCTGGAAGCCTTCAACGCGCCCAGCCGCGAAGTCTGTACAGTGCGCCGGGAACGAACCGACACGCCGCTTCAGGCACTCGTCACGCTCAACGATCCGACGTTCGTCGAAGCAGCCCGAAAACTCGCGGAATGTTCCATGGCAGCGGGTCGGACTCGCGAGTCGATCGCTCAACAGATTGCTCAAAGAACTCTCGCCCGGCCCTTCTCACACGATGAACTGAAGGTCGTCTTGAAGTCGTATGGACGGTTCTATGAATACTATGCGGATCATCCAAGCGACGCGCAGGCGCTGATCGCCGTTGGCGAATCGAAACGGGATGAGAAGCTGGATCCTGTCGAGTTGGCCAGTTGGACGATGGTGTCCAATCAAGTGCTGAATCTCGACGAGGTGCTCAATAAGTAACCGCAGGAAGGTGCAAATATGAACTCTCGTCTGGAATCGATGAGGTTTGCGTCTCGCCGTGAGTTCTTTACCAGCGGCCGGAATCTGCTGGGGTCGCTGGCACTGTCGTCCCTTGCCGGCTCGTCGCTGGCTGCCGGTTCCCAGTCGCACCCCGTCGGCCCGCATTTTGCTCCCAAAGCGAAACGCGTCATTTATCTCCACATGGTGGGCGGTCCTGCGCAAATGGACCTGTTCGACTACAAGCCCGTCATGGAGAAGTGGTACGACAAGGACCTGCCCGACTCGGTTCGCATGGGCCAACGACTCACGACGATGACAAGCGGCCAGGCTCGGTTCCCGATCGCGCCCTCGAAATTCAAGTTCAGTCCGGCGGGCGAATGTGGCATGTGGATGAATACGGAACTGCTGCCGAATCTGGCGAAGAAAGCCGATGAAATCTGCTGGATGCGAACGCTGCACACCGAGGCCATCAATCATGAGCCGGCGATTACGGCCATGCAGACGGGCAATCAGGTGACGGGACGGCCGTGCCTGGGAGCGTGGGCTTCTTATGGCCTCGGTTCCGAAAACGAAAACTTGCCTGCCTTCGTGGTGCTGGTGGCGATCCCTCGCAACCGCGAGCAGGAACAGGCGATTTCGGCGCGTTTATGGAGCGCCGGTTATCTCTCTGGCGAGCACGCCGGCGTCTCCTTCCGCAGCCAAGGCGATCCGATTCTGTATATCAATAACCCGCCCGGGGTACCGGCGGCTCTCCGCCGTCAGAGTATCGAAGGGCTCAACGAACTGAATCAGCTCAGTTTGCAGCGAATCGGCGATCTGGAAACGCAAACAAGGATTCGACAGTACGAAATGGCCTTCCGGATGCAGGCCAGCGTCCCGGAATTGACGGATCTCAGGAGCGAACCGAAATATACATTCAAGCTCTACGGAGAAGAGGCCAAGAAGCCTGGGACTTTTGCCAACACGGCCCTCATGACCCGGCGGCTCGCCGAGCGAGGTGTGCGGTTCATCCAGGTTTATCACAACAACTGGGATCATCACAGCAATGTGGCCGGGCGGATGCCCGACCAGTGCCGCGATGTCGACCGGCCATGTTATGCTCTGCTGGAAGATCTGAAACAGCGAGGCATGCTGGACGAGACGCTGGTGATATGGGGAGGAGAGTTCGGTCGAACGATCTACTCGCAAGGGAATCTCTCGAAGAGCAACTACGGACGGGACCACCATCCGCGATGCTTCAGCATGTGGATGGCGGGCGGTGGAGCCAAAGGAGGAGTCATTTATGGGGAGACCGACGACTTCTCGTACAATATCGTCCGCGATCCGATCCACATCCGCGATTTCCACGCCACGATCCTGCATTTGCTTGGGTTTGATCACGAGCGGTTCACGGTGAAATTCCAGGGGCTCGATCAACGGCTCACCGGAGTTCTCCCCGCTCGTGTAATCACCGAGTTGATCACTTGACGCCACCTCCCAGGCCGCAGCACTCGCTAGTGGCTCCCGTCCGTCACGGATCGGCAGCGTACTCCAGTACGATGGCGCGGGGCTTCTCTCGAGCAATCACGACGATTCCCTCTTCCATGAGCTCGCTGCCGCGGCATCGCGTCAAACGGACTTCGCCATCCCAATCGGTCACCGAATAACACTTGTTCGGATCCAACCCCTTCAACTTCAGCCGGAGTAAACGCTCTTCGCTTCCGGCGCCGCAGAATGCCTGCACGACGCCCTGGCCCTTTGCCGAGTCGTGGAACTGGTAGGCCAGCCAACGGGAGGGACTGCTGGTCCACTCTGTAAGCGGATAAAAGTCGGCCGCAAATAGATGACGCAGTGGAAGATATCGCTTCAGGTGCTCGCGAAGCGACGCTACAGCAGCTTTGTCAGTGAAGTTCACCGCAAAGCTCGCGCATGCCCCCATGCCGCTGCGGAGCGACACTG
Source organism: Planctomycetaceae bacterium (assembly GCA_015490875.1). Classification (GTDB taxonomy): domain Bacteria; phylum Planctomycetota; class Planctomycetia; order Pirellulales; family Pirellulaceae; genus S141-3. The sequence goes on along the minus strand of WFWZ01000126.1, from coordinate 16,622 downwards.
CGTCCGTCGTATGAGCACCCAGGCCATGCAGAGGCAGCCAAAGTGACAGGCCGTACGTCATGGCCTGCACGTTGCGAGGAAATGACGGATCGTCCCAGCAGTTATCGCTGCGCCACAACACGACACAGCGCCGCATCATTTCGAAATCCAGCCGCCTGCCACCCGACGCGCAGTTGTCGAGAATCAAACCGGGGTGCCGCCGCGCCAGTTCGTCGAGGAATTCATAGAGCCCGGTGACGTACCGAACTTCGCGAAGTCCGATTGCATCGGGTCGTTCGTCCGTGTGCCAAAAGAAAGCAGGATACAAGTTGCAATCATGCCGGTAGATCGAAACACCCCAGCGAGCAATCTGCTGCGAAACGACATCGATCGCCCAGCGGCGCGCATCCGTGTTACCCAAATCAAGCAGCCGGAATCCATCGGTTTCCAAGTAGCGCAAACTCGGCGGCGTTCCGCTCGGCAAGAGCAACCACTCCGGATGTTCGCGATCCAACCACGTTCCACGCATGGCTCGTTCCGGTTCGAACCACACCAGAAACCTCATGTTCGCTTGCCGTGCAACCTTCCCGATGCCCGCCAGTCCGTGAGGAAGTCGCTCAGGGGCAGGGTTGGGGTTTCCTTGGCCATTCGGGAACCCTCCTTCGTTCCAGCCGGCGTCGAGCCAGAACGTATCCAGCGGCAGTTTGAGGGACGCAAGGTGACCGGCCAATTCAGTGAGATTCTTTTCGGACGTCTCGTTCAGACCGTAGATGCCATGCACGCTGGCGGCGACCGGCATGAGTTGCATCGGGTTGGCTGCCTTCGGAGTAAACTCCTGCAACATCAGACGGCGAAACTCGTTCTGTCCATCAAGCCACGACCCTTGATAACAGAGTATGAGAATGGAAGGCAAGCGGACCTCTTCGCTGGGCCGGAGTCGAAATCGCGAGCGCTTCAAGCCGGCCGTGATGTATACCCTACCATCGGCTATTTTTTTGAACGATGCTTTCCAGTCTCCCGACCACCCGATGGCGACAATCAGGCCACCTCCTTCCGTCGCCAGGTTGAAATAGGGAAGTACGCCGTCCGAAGACCGTCCGCCAAAAGATTCGAACTCGATCGCCACGCCTGCCTTCAGCGTTTCCACATGCGGTTGAAAGTCGGTAACCTCGGCATGACTTCCCGTGTTCCAGTGAACGGTGATGGGGCGGTCAACCGGGAATACTACGGTGAAGTCGGCCGATCGGAGACGCTCGTAAAGGGGGGGCGTTCCACTTGATGGAGCCCGCAAACGCAGTTGCCATTCGAAAGCTCGTTGGCCTGCGTACTCGCGCCGATGATACCGTAGGCCTGGCGGTAACGACGAGCACGGCATCTCCGGGAGCTTACTAGGAAGGAACTGCGGACTCAGCACAAGTTGCGAGGGGCCCCGAGCCATGCCGATCGAACCGCAGAACACACCACTGAAGAGAAAGAAAACGCAAACGCAACGCAGAGTGTCTCCCAAAATGGACATACTTCGACCGGAATGAAACGTTGATGCCGCCATTCGCTACGAACCCCGCAGGTCGCGGACCTCGGTGGCGAATCCCTCGATCGTGTTATCGGCCAATTCCACACTGCCGACGTGTTCACCGATTCGGACGCCGATTCGCTTCGCCGGACTTCGTTTTTCCAGCAGAGTGTTGCCGATGATTCGAGTGCCCCGTGTGTGGCCCTGAATATCGATCGCGATGCCTTCGTCTCCGCCGCTGTTGATCACTCGGTTGTTTTCGACCGTGTTCCGATGAGCCGCAAAGTCGGGGACGTCCCGCGCGGAACGAAAGAGGATGCCGACCTGCCCGCTTCCGGTAATCGTGTTGCGCCGCATGACGTTGTCCGTATCGTGATGCCCTATCGACACCCCAAATCGACGGTTGTCGCGGATCTCGTTCTCTTCCGCCAGGCCGTATCGCACACCCCAGCACCAGAACAAGCCGATGTCATTCCGTTCGAGCCGGTTGCCGCGGATGAGTGGCCGCTGCGAACCCGATCCGGGATGGAGCCCGAGTCCTGCGTTGTCGTGGCTGTGGCAATCCTCGACCACGACGTCGTGGCAAATCTGAAAGCTCATGCCGTCGCCGTTGTAATTCCGAGACGTCACGCGCCGAATGGTATAGCGGTTGCAATCCTGGAGAAAAATGCCGCCGACGTAGTTGCCGTTGAGGAACTCGTTGTTGGCCCGGTTGCCGTCGAGCGTAAGATTCTCGATCACGACGTCCGACGTCCGTTCGCTGGTCAACAAGGCGAACAAGGAAGCGCACGTCGGCTTGCCCGACAACCAGAGGTTCTTTCGCAAGCCGCGATCGAGTTTGAAGCGGTTTCCCGAACGAGCCACAATCGTTCGCTTGATGACATCGAGCGATCCATTGTGAGGGTTCTTGGCCCGCAGCACGATTCCGTCTCCGACTCGAAAGCTCCGGGCATCGGCGACGGTAATCTCGCGATCGTACCAGTCGGAGTTTTTCTCAAGCGCAACGGTCGTGGAAGGGATTTTCGTGAGGACCGAATCAGGACCGGAACCAAGCAAACGGATGCCCGATGATAGGAAGATGGAATTCCGAAGCGTATACGTGCCGGGCAAGATCCGAACCGTACCACCGCCCAGGCGAGTTACATAGTCGACGGCCGCTTGAATGACCTTGTCGTCGGTTCCGGTCAGATCCGCATGCTTCGGGCCGACCGTCACGGTCAGACGCTCGTCCCAATCCGGTTCGTGCACGTCGTCTCCGTCGGTAGCCCGAGGGCTCGTGACCGGCGGTCGCTCGCTACTTCGAGCAGCGGTTGTCCACGCGAGCGACGCGAGTGAGGTTGCCGTGGCGCAAAAGGCACGCCGGCTGAAACGTTTGCCGGTCATACGGTCTCCTCCGCGGGAATGGGATATCGTATGATAACATAGTTTCCGGCATTGTATGACTTGTACCAGTCCGGCAACACCGTCTTCCAAAGACGGGTAACGGCAGCCGCACCCTCAAAGGACGACAGGACACATGAATATGTCAATCGTAACTCGAACGATAACTATGAATACAGGGTTCTGGAAAGACAGCCGGATGTTGATAAAGCAGATTCTTCGCCGCAGCGCCGTGTTGTGCTGCGCGTGCTGCGTCTTTGTCGGCATGGCACGTTTGTGTGTCTCGGCGGAACTCTATATCGGAGCGGCGACGACCTCGATCACGCCGAAGCTGGCGGTGTCGCTGGCCGGTCAGATGCATACGCGGATCGCGACGAAAGTCGAAAGCGAAGTGACCGCGACCGTGCTGGTGCTCGAATCGCGCACCGCCGCCAAGCAGATCGATCAGGCGATCTTCGTGGCGTGCGATCTGGTCTCGATTCGTGGAGGCCTCCGGGAGGCGGTGCGCCAGCGTGTGAAACAGCGTGTTCCGGAAATCGACGTGCGGAAGATCGTCCTCAGTGCCACGCACACCCACACCGCACCGACGATGATCGAGGGGCGATACCACTTGCCCGAAAAGGGAGTCACGCGGCCCCAAGAGTTTGTGGCGTTCGCCGCGGATCGCATCTCGGCCGCGATTGAACAAGCATGGAAGGGACGACGGCCCGGATCGGTCGGTTGGGGACTGGGACACGCCGTCGTGGCTCAAAACCGTCGCGCCCTCTACGCCGATGGACGTGCGGTGATGTACGGCCGCACGGATACCGACGACTTCCGCGGCATCGAAGGTTACGAAGATCACGCTGTTGAGATTCTTTGCTTCTGGGACCGCGACCAGAAGTTGATCGCCACGGCCGTCAACATCGGCTGCCCGGCTCAGGCGGTCGAAGGGCGGCGGACCGTCAACGCCGATTTCTGGCACCCCGTGCGCGAGATGCTCAGAAAAAAGTACGGAGAGAACCTGCACGTGCTCGGCTGGGCCGGCGCGGCCGGCGATCATGTGCCGCGTCCGATGTATCGGAAAAAGGCGGAAGAGCGGATGCTGCGCTTGCGCGGGATGACGCTGCTGGAAGACATCGCGCGGCGCATCGTTGCCGGATGGGAGGAAGCATATGCCGGAGCGAAACAGGAGATGCACTCCGATGTGATTCTCACGCATCGAGTTGAAATGATCGATCTGCCGCTGCGAAAAGTGACCGACGCGGAATACGTGCGAGTCAAGAAAGAAGTGACACAGTATGAAAAAGATCCGAGCAAAGTCTGGATCAAGAACTGGAAGCAATCGGTGCTCGATCGGTACGAACAGCAGCACGCCGGCACGGCCAAGCCGTACCGAATGGAACTGCACACGCTGCGGCTGGGCGATGTGGCGATTGCGACAAATGAGTTTGAGTTGTTCAACGATTACGGCACGCAGATGAAGGCGCGTGCGCCGGCGCTGCAGACGTTCGTCATTCAACTCTGCGGACCAGGCACGTATATCCCAACGCCTCGCGCCATCCGTGGAGGCGGCTACAGCGCGGTAATCGAAAGCAGCGTCGTCGGCCCCAAAGGAGGACAAGTCCTGACGGACCGGACCATCGCTTCCATCAAGCAGCTTTTCGCCGCCTCGAATCCGCCCAACAAATAACCCGACGCACCTCGAAAAAACAGAGCGCTGTGTCACGGCACGGCTGCGGCGGATACCGAGTCATCGTGCCGGGCGATCCGGATCACCGTGAGCTGATTCGTCGCATGACCACAAAAGACGAATCCGAACACATGACGCCGCCAGTTTCAGCTCACATGGACCAGTTCGGGCGGAGGCGTGATCGAGTTCTATGTGGGGGGAGGTCACCTTCAGAAGAACCGCTGCTGGGCCCCCCACGTGCCCAGCGAGGTTTGGCTCCACTTGGTGGCGGCCTACGACGGCACCGTGCGGGAAGGTCCCAACCAGCGGTTGTACCTGAACGGCCGGCTCGTCCACAAGACACGCAATGAAGCGCGGCTCCTGCGCGAGTCAGAACTCACGCCGATACCCCTCGCTGGCGAAGTCCCGGACGGGTTGATCCCGTTGAAGCTGCCGCTGGGTGCAACGCGCTCGATCGAGTCAGTGATCGATAAGGCACTTTCGGTCAGAGGACAGGCGGTGCATGCGCCGCTTCGCCTTTCGGATCAGGCTGTCAGCCTCGACGGTATCCCGTTCCGCCCGGCGTCGGGCGGCGCCTGGCAAAAGTAGGCATTGCCCTGATGATATGGCACTCCGCTGCCGATGCGAGCCGCCTTTTGGAACGTCGCAACGCCCGCCAGCACCGGCGCGCCGAGTTTCTTCCATGTCCATTCTCTGTAATGGGGTCTCGATATTCCGATCTGGCTGGAGTGAACTCCTTCGGTCCTCAGCAGGGTGTAGCACGTGCCGTCGGGGAGAAACCACACCGATGTCTCATTAGGGTAAGCCGACTCGACATTGAGCTTTGAGACCAGCGTCTCGAACTCCTTGCCGTCCGTCGTCGTATAAAGCCCTAGCCCCCGGTTGTCTGTCCGGCAGCCGTAGCCGCAGAAATACTCTTTGCAGTTGTGCCACTTGCCTCGCCACGGCCAGAAGTCCGGGTCCGCGAGCTCAAGCTGCTGCGTCCACTTCTTTCCGTCCGAAGTGAACCAGACCAGTGACTGGTGGTGAGCCGGCCTCGTCTTGCGATTGGCTTCACAGCCGACCAGCATCAAACGACCGTCCGGCATGATCGCGAACTTGGCTCGCGCATCTCCCAACCGCGCAGCGATTTGAACGCAGCTACCGAATCCCACTGGTGGCCGTCGTCTGAGGCAATGACTTTGAGCACACCATCGTGCGACACATGCCCCTGACCTTTCCGGAACGTGCAGTACCAACGCCCTTTGAATCGGATCACATCGGTGAAGCGGTTGTGCGGCGCCTTATCCCAGATGCGTTGCACGCCCACAACCACGGGCTTGCTTGATTCCGATACTGTCGTGATGACTCCCGAAACGCAAGAGAGTGCACTCAACGCAAATGTGAATCTCATGTCGACTCCTCTTTGCTGAATTCGTTTGCGCCAGTAAAGACACGCAGTAGAAAAAGCGTGCCTTTGGCTTACCCGCCCCTCGCCTCGCATTCTCATTTCTGACACGAAGATGCATGACAGAAACATTGATGACAGAAACATGACTTCCATATTTCTGTCATTCATATTTCTGTCAACCATTTTTTTGTCAACCATTTTTTTGTCAACCATTTTTCTGTCATTCGTCCTTCTGCTCTGACTCTCACCCATCCACTTGTCCGATCGACCGAAACGTCACAACTGACCTCGTAATATTGATCCAGTGAAGGCCTTGAAGCGTGCTGTGTTGCAGAAGTCGCCGAACATGCTCCTCGAAATGTGGCAGATAGGAATTGTCGACGGTCGTGACTTTGAAAGCCCAGCCTGGTACGGCCACACGTACTTTCTGTCGTCCAAGGTGATGACCGTCCAGTTGGACGTCAACCTCTTGAAGCACGCGATCTTCGCCACCAAAGAAATACACCACCGCGGACTCGTATAGATGAACATCCAGCCCAGTGCCGACTTCCCGCAGAAATGCCGATAGCCACGCTCGCAGCGACCGATTGTTCGTACCGGGATCTCGCCACTCGTCATCGGCCACGTCGAAGCCCGTGCGGTCGGAACGGCTCAGATGCGCGTTGACAAATTCATGTTCCACTTTGTCGCCACGAAAGTTGATCAGTTTGCCGTGGGACAGTCCGCAGAGAAGTAAGTAGTTCAGCAATTGCGCCCTGTGGGCTGGCGAGAGTCCTTGGACGGCCTTGAGCTCAAAGACAGCTCCACCAGCCACTAACAAATCCATGTAGTACTCTTTGCGGAAACCGTCAAATGCCACTTCGATCAGCACCTCAGTCAAACAGTCGCCGGCAACACGCGCCGCGACGGCGTTCTGGTAAATGCGCTCGTCCAGAAATCGTCCCAACTCGTTGTGGACTGCAAAGACCTGATTCATGACTTCGTAGGCGATATCGCTGAATTCGTCCTGATCGAGGCGGCGTATATCAGCATGGACGGTGATGGACATATCGGCGGCGTCTGTTGTTGGGAGAAGAAGCTGTGACAGAAAGGGCGTCAACAGAAGAATAGGAATGACAGAAAAATGGGTGACAGAAAGATGGGTTGACGGGAGAATGCAAGCCCATATTTCTGTCATTAATCTTTTTGTCCTAATCCAACCCTCCGCGCCGATGGCAGAACGGCATGGCCTCTTTCCTTGTCTTCAGCCGCTGCAACGCCGGACCGTCCGCTCACTCGAGCTTCTTTAGTTCCGCCAGAATTTCCTTGGGCTTCGGGCGATCGGAAAACGTTTTCGCTCGTCGAGCGTAACGAATCACTCCAGAGCGGTCGATAATGAACGTCGCCGGTCGGTTGCTCCACTCGACGTGGATCTTCATCTGAAATGCGACGCCGTAGGTGGCGCTGACCGTAAGCGAGGGGTCCATCAGCAAGGGAAAATGAACCTCCGATGTGTCGAACCCCGATTCTTTGAGCAGAAACCGAGCCGATGCCTCGTCGTGCGGATCTACGGCGAGAAGTTGCACATCCAGGTCGTTCCGAGAGGCAAGCTCTTCGCGCAACTGCGCGAGTTGCCCGTGGCATATCGGTCACGTGTCCCCATAGATGAAGACGAGGACCACTGCCTTCTTGCCACGGAAGGAACTCAGGCGATATCGTTTTCCGTTCACGGTGGCAAGCTCGAAATCGGGTGCCATCCGGCCGACATGAGCCGTATCCATCTTCGAAATATCCCACGCAGCAAGTCGATCGGCGGCGGCCGCCGCGCCATCACGATTCTTTCGCCCGAGTGCATACATGATGTGCTTGCGAACGTCCTTGTTCTTTTCGCTCTCCTTCAGCAACTCCAACGACTCTCGAACGTCGACACCCCCGATCATGCCCAAAGCGTCCGCGGCATAAAGTCGCACCGACGCCTCGGGATCCTCACGCAGCGCCTTGACCAACGGCTTGGACGGCACATGCTTCCCCAAGAACCCAAGTGTCTGTGCAGCCAGAATGCGCGTTGCCACGTCTTGCGAGCGCAAGGCTTCCAGCAAAGGCTCGACTGCATCGGGCCCTGCGGCGACGAGCGCTTGCATCGTCTCCATTCGCAGCTTCCATAGGTTGCAATCAGCGGGCAACATATAGCCGCCACCTTCCTTGCGGGGCCGATTCCCCCATACGCTGTTGTCCCACTGCTGGGTGAACCGGGCAATCCATTCACTCGGCGTGACCCCTTCCTGCTGCCCGCCGCCTAGGGTAGCCGCTTCCGTACTGACAGCAATGCCCAGAAGTATCAGTAGTCGCAACATTGAAATGGTTCCCCTCGATTGCGCACGCCGGACCCACTGACTGCCCATCCCGCCTGGTCGCGCCTCTGTAGTTTTGCTCTTGACCATCTTGGCGTCTTTGCGTCTCCGCGCGAGGTCGTCTGTTTCCAGCGAGGACTATTGTGGCTGATCAGAATATGCATCTCGCAGAGAGGCGAAGGCGCCGAGGTGCGTGCGCTATGGTAATTGATGTCAAGGTTGACATGGGCGTGACTTGACGAGGCTGTCCACGCGATGCGCGGGTAATGTGAATCGGCAAATGCGGCCATGACAAGACCTCGAACAGAGGAATTTGGCATCGCGCGAAAGCTGCATACCCGCGTCAGCGCCTCTCGCCAAGGACGGCTTGATTATAACTGACCGTCCCTCAAAGAGGCAACGAATGCGCCCAGCGGTATCGCTGGGGCAGGGCGCTCGTCAGGGCCGAAAAGCCTGACCTACCGCGTGCTCGTAATGGAGGCAGGCTTCCCTACAACATCGACCAGGTTGTAGGAAGTCGGCGGCGGGAGTGAAGAGGTTGTTCGATGTTCAGTGCGTTCCGGCGGCACTAGTCAGGCTGGAAAGCCTGACCTACGTGGGCTCATGGTCGTAGCCGTCGGTCGCTTGTAGCCGAGGAATCCCCGGTCGGCTATACTGAATGACATCACGTTGGCCGCACGAGTCGGTGGCTCGGGCAGCGGCCAATGACCACCCCTTCCCTCACGATCTGCCTGCCTCGAGGGTAACGATGCGGAGTTCGTGCCATTCCCCTCTGATTTCCGTTCTATTGTTGGCGACGGCAGCACTTGCCTCGCCGGCGGTCGCCAGCGACGGGAAACAAGTCGACTTCGCCAAGGATGTCTATCCCATTTTCCAGCGGCATTGCATCGAGTGCCACGGCGAAGAGACTCAGGAAGGTCAACTTCGCCTCGATGCCCGCGCCCCGTTTCTCCAGGGCGGCACCTCGGGCCGCACCGTTGTGCCCGGCGAGCCGGATCGCAGCACCCTGTGGCTTCGGCTCATCGACGAAGATCCGGAACGCCGGATGCCTCAAGACACCGACCCGCTCAGCTCCAAACAGCGGCAGGTGATCCGGCGATGGATTCTGGATGGCGCTTCCTGGCCCGAGGACGTCGGTCCTCGAGTCGAACTGAAGCCGCATTGGGCCTACCAGCCGATCCAGCGGCCATCTATTCCGAGTGCCGGGGCAGGGTGGGCACGCACGCCCATCGACAACTTTGTCGCAAGAAGACTCGCCGAACAACAACTGTCGGTGTCGCCTCCAGCCGCCAAAGCCGTTTGGATTCGTCGTGTCTACCTCGACCTGATCGGCATTCCTCCGTCGCCTCAAGAAGTCGACGCGTTTCTTGCCGATCATCGTCCAGGAGCCGAAGAGCGCGTCGTCGACCGGTTGCTGGCATCTCCTCGTTACGGCGAACATTGGGCGAGACAGTGGCTCGACCTGGCTCGCTATGCCGACAGCAACGGCTACCAGGCCGATCAGTACCGTAGCGTGTGGCCGTACCGCGACTGGGTCATTCGCGCCATCAACGCCGATATGCCGTTCGACCAATTCACGATCTGGCAACTCGCCGGCGATTTGCTGCCGGAGCCCACGGTCGACCAGCGCATCGCCACCGGTTTTGCTCGACTGACGACCTGTAACGTGGAAGCCGGAGTCGATCCGGAAGAGAACCGAGTCGAACAGGTCGTCGACCGAGTCAACACGGTGTCCACTGTGTGGCTAGGAACGACGATGGGCTGTGCCCAGTGCCATGAACACAAGTACGACCCGTTCACAATGCGGGACTACTACCAGTTGTTCGCTTATTTCAATAACACCCCCATCGAGGTTTCCGGCAACGGCGTGACTTACAACTTCATCGGCCCGTGGATGGACCTCCCGCAAGATGAAGCGATCCAAGCACAGCGCAAAGAGTGGGAAGCCGAACGCCAGCGTCTGACTCGCCAGAAAGAACAGCTACGGAAACGCCACCTGACACGGCTACCTCAATGGATCGCCCGGCAGAGCGCCGCGATCAAGTCGCAAGATCCACACGCTGCGTCCTCGAAAAAGAAGAAACAGCGCACTTCGTTACCGAAGAACATTGCCGATATCCTTCGGCTGCCAAAAGAAAAGTGGACGAAGGCACAACGCCGCTCGGTCGAGGATTACTTTGTCAGCCAGCAAGGCGATGTCCAAGAAGTGACTCGCCAACTAACAGAGATCCAAAAGAAACTCGACGCGACGAAACCCGTCCAAACACTAGTGATGATCGAGTTGGACCAGCCGCGCGAGACACACGTATTGCTGCGAGGCGATTATCATACGCCGGGCGAGCGAGTTCACGCGGGAACCCCGGAGCATCTTCCGCAACTGGAAGGACTCCCGGCCAATCGCCTGGGACTGGCCGAGTGGTTGGTGGACGCGCGCAATCCGTTGACGGCGCGCGTGGTCGTGAATCGCTGGTGGTATCATTTCTGGGGACGCGGGATCGTCAACACGCTGGAGGATTTCGGGACTCGAGGCGACCGACCGACGCATCCGGAACTGCTGGATTGGCTGGCCTCGGAACTGATCCGGTCGGGCTGGTCTCGCAAGCATGTGCACCGATTGATCGTGCTTTCCGCCGCCTATCGCCAGTCCTCGGTCGTTACGAGCGAGCAACTGGCGCGCGACCCGCACAATCAATGGTATGCGCGAGGGCCGCGCGTGCGACTTCAAGCCGAGGAGGTTCGGGACCACATGCTGGCGGCGGCCGGGTTGCTCTCGGATCGCATGTTCGGTCCGCCCGTCTATCCTCCACAGCCGCCGGGCATCTGGCGGCACGTGGGACGCAACGCACCGGTCTATCGGACTTCCCAAGCCGCTGATCGCTTCCGCCGCGGAATCTATGTCATTTGGCGACGGAGCGCACCGTATCCGAGTTTTGTCAACTTCGACGCGCCGGACCGAGCGAGTTGTGTTGTGAAGCGGCCCGTGAGCAACACGCCTTTGCAGGCACTTACGCTGATGAACGACGTTGCCTATGCCGAGGCAGCGATGGGACTGGTCGAGAGAGTTCTGCGCAACCTGCCTGAAGCCGAAGATCGCGAACGTCTCACGTATGCGTTTCGCTGCTGTGTGGCTCGCTTACCGACTCCTGACGAACTCGAGGAACTCCTCCATGTGTTAAACGAGGAACGCAAACTCGCAAGAGCCGATCTAAACAAGTCCAGACAGCGGATCGCCCGACTGCAAAGTGCCGTTTTGCATCGTCCGGCCAAGCTGACCGAGCGGGGAATCGTCGACCGAGCCGCGTGGTGGATGGTCGCCAATGTACTGATGAACCTCGACGAAGCAGTGACCAAGGAGTAACGTGCGTGATGGAACTCCGCGAGGACAACGATCGTGTGGCTCGCGCCCTCACGCGGCGCGAATTGTTCGGACATGCCGGATGGGGTATCGGTACGCTGGCGCTTGCGTGGTTGATGCGACAGGAAAGTGCCACTGCGGCGGACTCGGTCCGCGGCACCGTCGCTTTGGATCACCCTCCCAAAGTCAAGCGGGTCATCCATCTGCACATGGTCGGCGCCCCTTCGCAGCTTGACTTGTTCGATCCGAAACCTGTATTGAACCAACACCACGGCGAGCTGTGTCCGCAAGAGTTCTTAGAGGGGAAACGTTTCGCGTTTCTGCGCGGCCACCCGAAGTTGATGGGGTCGCCGTTCCGATTCCGGCCGTGCGGTGAGTCTGGCTTCCACCTTTCTGAGTTGCTGCCGCATCTGGGCGAGGTCGTGGATGACATTGCCTGGATCAAGACGATGCGCACGTCCGAGTTCAATCATGGTCCGGCGCAGCTCTTCCTTCACACCGGCTTTCCCCGTTTCGGACGTCCGAGTATGGGCTCATGGATCAGCTACGGGCTCGGGTCGGAGAACCAGAACTTGCCCGCTTACGTCGTCATGATCACCGGATCGGTGGCCGGAGCGGGCAATTCTTTGTGGGGTTCGGGGTTCCTTCCGAGCGTCCATCAAGGCGTGGAGTTTCGGAGCAAGGGGGATCCTGTTCTGTTCTTGTCGAATCCCAGAGGCGTGGACTCGGACGACCGCCGGCGGATGCTCGGGCACGTTCGGCGTTTGAACCAGCGCCATCTTCGGTCGGTCGGCGATCCGGAGATCGCCACGCGGATCGCTCAGTATGAATTGGCCTTTCGCATGCAGTCGGCGGTTCCCGAACTGATGGATTTATCGCAGGAGACACAAGCGACCTTGTCGCTGTACGGCGCCAAGCCGGGAGGGACATCGTTTGCCAACAACTGTCTGCTGGCTCGTCGCTTAGTGGAACGAGGCGTGCGGTTTGTGCAATTGTTCGATCAGGGTTGGGACCATCACGGCAGCCTCCAAGCCAATTTGAAGAAGAAATGCCGGCAGGTCGACCGACCTGTGGCGGCCTTGCTGAAGGACTTGAAACAGCGTGGGTTGTTGGAGGAGACTTTGGTGGTGTGGGCGGCCGAGTTCGGTCGAACGCCGATGTGGCAGGGAGGAGGTCGCCTGTCCGGAGCCGGCCGGGATCATCACCGCGAGGCGTTTTGCGTTTGGATGGCTGGGGGCGGAATCCGAGGCGGAACGGTGGTGGGCGAGACTGACGAGCTTGGGTATTTTCCGGTGCAAGATCCGGTGGAGATTCACGACTTGCACGCGACCGTGCTGCATTTGCTGGGCGTCGATCACAAGAAGCTGACGTATCGATTCCAAGGACGCTCCTTCCGCCTGACCGACATCGGCGGCCGCTTGATCGAGCCGATCTTGGCATAGGAGAATTGCGGTCAGGTGCAACTGACGGTTCAGCGTTCTGGATGCTGGCTCTGCGTACCAGCCTCAAGTCAGAAGCCGCCTGCTTCTTTCGAATGTCCGTGAAGATGGTGCGCACGTCATGCAGGCACTGTGCCGAAAGTTCTTGCCGGATGCGCATCACTTCTGAGATGTCAGAGTAAGGAGCCTTCTCGTTGACCAGGTCTGCGCCCACTCTTGATCAACTTATCCGCCGCCTCAAAGCGGTCAAGACTTCTCGCTTTGCGGTCACGGCATACCGATCAACGACACCCGAATTCGCCAAACAGGTCGATCTCCTCGCCGGAGAAGGCAGCCGCTTGTATGGCAATCGCTGGAATCCTCCTGGCATTGCTACGGTCTATGCCAGTCTCACTCCGGAAACGGCGATGGAAGAATCGCTGTCCCATTTTCGCTACTACGGCATCCCTTTACACGCAGCCATGCCTCGGATTTTTGTCGCGATACAGGCCAAGCTTTCCAAAGTCGTCGACTTGACGGTGGGTGCCAATCGAAAGCGGCTACTGATCGCCGAGCATCGGCTTGTCGAATGCGATTGGCGCAAAGAAATGGCCAGCGGCATCATCCCCTTGCCCCAGCTTGTCGGCCTGGCCGCCCACCGAGCGGGACTGGAAGGTCTTCTGGTCCGGTCAGCCGTCGACGCGACTGGCCGTAACCTCGTGATCTTCCCACACAATCTGCGGAAATCGAGTTCTCTGACTGTTCTCTCCCCCGAACGGCTCTGAGTCCCACCTGCTGCAACAACATGCAATGTTGCATGCACATATGCTTGACTTCTGCCGATGTTCGAGCGATACTTGAGGCGATACCTGGGATGAGGAGATCTGCCGATGGCGACCAAAACCAAGACTGCTCGAAAAAACACGAGGGGAAGCAAGCGAACACCCTCCTTGCGTCTTGTCCCTTCTTCACACGGTGGCACGATGCTGGAGTTGCGGTCCCGGTTGGGATTGAGCCGTGATGTTTTCGCCCGTCTATTGCCAATCTCGACACGATCGCTGGCTACGCTTGAAAGCGGAAAGGAACCCAGCGACGCCGTTCGACGCAGAATGACCGAGCTGCGGCGAATCGTCGATGCTCTCGAAGAAGTCATCGTTCCCGAAGCAATCGGTGAGTGGATGATCACACCCAACGATGCCTTCGACGGACTCAAGCCGCTGGAGGTGATGGAACGAGGCGAAGTCGACCGCATCTGGCAGATGATCTTTGTGCTTCGCTCGGGAGTGCCACGTTAGCCGTTGCCCCGGCACGACCACCGACCGGTCGCCTCGGTTGACGCCAGCGCGAGCGAATCACCTCGAACAACGGAAGTGCCTGCAAGAGAGTCGAAAGTCGAGACTAGACCGCAGGCGCAAGGACAAGATTCTGCGCGTAGAGCTGACTCAATCTACGATCTACACTTTCTCCTCGCTCCTGCTCTACTCGCCTTCGGCAAGTCGGGGCGACTGGATTTGAACCAGCGACCTCTGCGTCCCGAACGGGGGCTTTGAAGTTGTAAGTCCCTGGAAAATAACGGGTTACGAAAACCCAACTTGAAACAATCGCCCCGATTTCGCCCCTAATTGTTTCAGAAATTGTTTCAGGATATGGTAGGGCAAGAGCCAAGAAACCAGGGGACCAAAGCCATGCCGAGACGTTGGGAGTTGACGTGGGACAAGACCAACAAGAGATGGAAGAAATACTACAAGGGTCGTCAATACTACTTCCCGTTCGGTTCATGTAAGGCAGACCGGGCAGGCTACCTCCAGGCATTGGAGGCATGGCGGAAGAAAAAGGCGGAGATCGACGGAGAGGAGGCAAGGACGCCACTTTCTGAGGAAAGCCGACGTCTATGGGAGGCTCACCTGGAGAGGCTCAGGGAGGGCATGGAGCGGCTCAAAGAGGAAGACACCTACCATAACCGTGATGCTTGGTTGCGAGCGGCCGAGGCGGTTCAAGAGACGTTGCGGAAGATCAGCGAGGGTGTCAACCATCCGGTTGCCGAGTTGATGCATCGGGAGCATTTGCCCGGCAAGCCCAACCGACCACTGCCCGAGAAACCTCCAGGCAAGCCACCTTGGGAGGATGCCCCGGAGGATGCCGGCCCCGAGGATACGACCATCGCAGGCAACGTTGGGAGGTTTTTGGAAAGGAAGAAAGAGCAGGTAGAGCGGGGCGAGCGATCGCATGGGCGATACGATGCGTTGCGGGTCGCTCTGGAATCCTTCACAACGTTTGCCGGCGGGCATAAGCCGGTAGAGTCGATCGATAGCCAACTACTCGCGAGGTGGCGGGACCACTTGGGGGCTCGGGCCGCAAGTGGGGAGATGAGCCTTCGATATGCCAAGGACCATTTGCAAGCCGCCAAGCAATTCGCGGGTTGGTGTTGGGAAATGGAGTTGATTGAGTATCCCCGCATCTTGAAGTCCCGTGAGTTTGTGATTGCGGTTCCCGAGCAAACCGTGGAAGTCTTCACCGTTGATGAGGTTCGACGGTTGATCGAGGGGGCCGGAGAGGCGTTGAGACTCCACTTGTTGCTCATGCTCAATTGCGGGATGCAGCAATCGGACATCGCGGAGCTACGGCATAGCGAGGTGGATTGGGAGGCGGGGAGGATCGAACGCAAGCGAAGCAAGACCAAGAAGCATAAGAACGTCCCGAAGGTCCTCTACCAACTTTGGCCGGAAACCTTCGAGCTACTCAAAGCCCATCGGTCCGACCATCCCGAACTTGTCTTGACCAACCGAAACGGGAGCCCGCTTTTGGTCCAAAGAATCGTCGAGGGGAAGGTGAAGAAAACCGACAACATCCGCTCAGCCTACCGGCGATTGGTGGCGAAGCTCGCCAATGGCGATCCCCCCGTGAAGATCGCCAAGCCGATGAAGCATCTCCGCAAGACGGCCGCGAGCAAGTTGGGCGAGCACCCCGAGTATGCCCGGTATGCCCAGCATTTTCTCGGGCATGCCCCGGCCACGGTTGCCGATCGGCACTACGTCCGGCCGAGCCAGGAGCAATTTGACAAGGCGTTGCAGTGGTTGCGGAGGGAGTTGCTGGGGGCCTGAAAACCGATTGGCGGTCGGGGGTGGCATGGGAGCGGCCATGTTTCACACCGTCCAGGATTTTTGGGTTTTATTGGCGGGAGAGTCGGAGCCCCCTGGGAGCGACCCAGTGAGGGACGGGGGCGGACCCTCCCCGTTTCTTTGGTGGAGGTCGAGGGGGAACCCAGCCGGGTTGACCGGCAAGGGAACCCAGCCGGGAGAAGCCCGGAGGGACCGGGGAAGCGGCTTCGGCCGCACTCGGACCCGGTGGCCGGGAGAGGGGATGAGGGGGAGGCATCCCCCGGTGATGAGGGGAGAGCAGGGGGAATCGGCACCCCTGACAGCCTAGAGGTGCCGATTCCAGCCGAGAGGGTGCCGATTCCAGCCGAGAATGGACCGCCGAAAATGGCTGCAAGTCCTTTTGGGAAAAGGAGTTCAGAGAACGGCACCCCTGAATCGGCACCTTCGGCACCCTCCCTACACCCTCTGGGATTCTTGGTTTTTAGGG
>WFWZ01000125.1 GCA_015490875.1 Planctomycetaceae bacterium | reverse complement strand
GTGAGGTGTGAGGGGTGGGAGGCGAGTTACGCGTGGTAGATCACGTGGGATGCTTTGTAGACGGTGCGCACGCGGCGGAATCCGAGTCGTTCATAGTGTCGGATAGCTTCGGTGTTCTCTGCCGTTACCTCCAAGAAACAGCGCTCAAGCCCCCGCTTGGCAAATCCCGCAAGCGCGCGATACAGCAGTGCCGTTCCGATACCGCGACCGCGGTGCATGGGCGTGACGCCGACGTTTTGAATGGCGCCATATCCTCGATCGTCAACCAGCCCCTGGATCGTCCCACACTCTTCCGGACGCGTGCATTCTGGAGGCTGGTATCGCACGAGCCACGTGGCTTCCGGGACGAACGACTTCCGCCGTGAGATTTCGGTCATCAAACGCCGACACCCCTCGGCATCGCCCAAACAGGGGAAGACGTTGGCATCGATCTCGGTGCAGAAGCTGAAATACTTGGCCTTGGCATGGGCATCCAACAGCGACGGGTGCCATGGCAGAAAGTGGTAGTGGTCTGGCAAGGAAGGAGGCTCGAAGAGTTCCCCCGTCAGGTCCAACTCCATGCGATAGCGCTTGAAGTACGTCAACGCCATGACGCGAACCTGATTCCGGGGTGAGCCGAACAGACCGATATATCCGAGCAGACGGGCGCAGCCGGCAAGGCCTTTTTATCGTAGCTCACGCCGCCAGGTCGGTCAACGGTTTGCCGTCCCCGTGACGCAGGCGTGTTCTTGAGTTATCGTAAAGAAAAGCGGCCGCAGTGGCCGGCCGATCCCACGTTACCGATCCCTACCGAGATGGACCACACGCAATCCCACTTCGATATCGCTTTTTCGGTTCCCTTCGTTCATCGCCTGCGATTCACTCGCGACTTGTGGGATCGAGAAGAACAAGTGCTGCTCGACCTGCTCGTGGCACCTCCCGGACGACCGGTCCGCGCCCAGTTCTGGCTCGATGAAGGCCTCTCGGAGTGCCATCCGCAATTGAAGCAGCGGATCTGGAGACTGGCGCGCCGTGACGGGGCACTCGAATTGGCCGGACCCGTGCAGTGGATCCCGGCCGGAGAGGCGAGCAAGAACGACGTGCATCTCCTCGAACGGATTCTCAAGGTGATCCATGAGCACGATTTGGATCGCCAGAGCTACATTGTCGCCGTCGGAGGAGGAGCGGTGCTTGATGTCGTCGGTTTCGCCGCAGCGATCGCTCACCGGGGAATCCGATTGGTGCGTGTCCCGACGACCACGCTTTCACAAGCCGATTCGGGAGTGGGTGTCAAGAACGGCATCAACTTGTTCCAGAAGAAGAACTGGCTTGGCGCGTTCGCCGTCCCTTGGGGCGTGATCAATGACTACGCCATGTTGGAGACCTTGAGTGACCGCGATTTCCGTGCCGGGTTTTCCGAGGCGGTGAAGGTGGCCTTGCTGAAGGACGCGCCGTTTTTCGAAGGGTTAGCGAGGCGAGCCCGTTGCATCGCCGAGCGTGATTCGGAGGCATCAGCGTGGGCCATTCGCCAATCGGCGCTTTGGCATCTAAGGCACATCACGGCCGGGGGCGATCCGTTCGAAATGACCGAAGCCCGGCCGCTCGACTTCGGGCACTGGTCCGCCCACCGGCTCGAGTCGCTCAGTGAATTCACGTTGCGCCACGGCGAAGCGGTGGCCATCGGCGTCGCCATCGATACGATCTATTCTGTCCTACGTCACGGACTGTTGATGTCCGAAGGGCGGTCGGTCCTCCAGTGCCTCCGTGATCTTGGTTTCTCGCTGCAGCATCCGCTCCTGGAAACCGCTCGGGAAGACCTGTTCGCGGGGCTGGAAGAGTTCCGCCAGCATTTGGGAGGACGCCTGACCGTCACCATGCTCGAGGCTGTTGGGAAACCGATCAACGTCCACGAAATCGACCGAACGATCATGAACGAGGCGATCGACCGGGTGTTGGAGTTCGCGCTGGTTTCCGACGACTGATTTCGTCTCGCGAGGGGATTCGCTATGGCCGAGAGGCAGATGCCGTCGGGAAGATCGTATGCCCTGTCCGTTGTGTTGGGTTGGCTTTTCTGGCTGCTTTTCGCGTGGAGGGCGACGGCGGCCGAGCCACCTCTGATCGTCTGTTCGACGACGCAGACAGCCGACTTCGCCCGGCAGGTCGTCGGCGACCGCTTCCGCGTCGTTTCGATCCTGGCTCCGGGACAGGACCCCCACCTCTACGAAATCAAGTCGGCCGACGCGCAGTTGGTCGCTCGAGCTGTCTTGTGCATCGAAAACGGCTGGCACCTCGAGGGAAAAGACTGGATGCGCACACTGGCGCAAACCGCCGGCAAACCGCTCGTCACATGCATCGAGGGCGTCGAGCCGTTGCTCCTACCAGGAGACGAGCAAGGGGAGCGGGTGCGTGATCCGCATGCATGGTTTCGACCGGCCAACGCGGTGATCTACGTTCATAACATTCTTCGAGCCGTCGTAAAACTCGATCCGGAGCACCGGCGGGAATACGAAGCTCGAGCCGACTTGTTCGCGAGGGAACTCCGAACACTCCATCTGTGGATCGAAAAGGAGCTTGAACGGATTCCCCCCGAGCACCGAGTGCTCGTGACGAGCCACGATGCGTTCAACTACTTTTGCCGCACGTACGATTTCCAAGCGGCGGCCCCGGCCGGCTGGTCGACCGGCGCTGAAGCCGGTGCCGGAGTGACACCGGCGCGTCGCAGGCGGGCCGTCGAGTCGATTCGCCAGTTTGGTGTTCCGGCGATTTTTGTGGAAACGAGTGTCAATCCGAAATTGATCCGACAGATCGCCGAGGACGCGGGAGTCACCATCGGTGGGACGCTCTATTCCGACTCGATGGGCGAAGCCGGATCGGCTGGGGAAACCTATGTCGGCATGATGCGCGAAAACGTGCTCAAGTTGGTCCATAGCCTGGCTCCCCGGGACCCAACACGATCGGAGAAGAACTGATGCGCTTCGCTCTGGTCGGCCTCGTCGCCTCAGCCGTCTTCGGTTCGGTTGCCGGCTTCCAATGGATCGCCACGCGGGCAGCCGAGCATCGAGTGGATGTCGGTATCGATCGCATCGATGCTCACTTCGAGCTCCAAGTGGAATTGACGTTCGAGCCGACCGGCGATCCGTTCCAGACGCAGCCCTTTTCGATTCTCGTCAACGGGGTCTCTCAGGCGGCCGCGCCGGTGGCAGAAGAAGATGGCTACGTCTACCGGTTTGTTTTGGAGAAGGGATGGCGAGAAGGTCAGAACCGTTTGCACTTCGAGGCGGTGGGTTCGGCCACGGGGAAGGGACCCTCGCGCGCTGCGCATTTGCGTCTTTGGAGGAACGGCGTGCCCTTGCGGGAAACGGTGATGTGGGCGCCGGCGGGCGAGCCGGTCATGGGAAGTTGGACGTTCGATCTCGAGCTGCGAGGAGAGGCACATGAGTGACACTCCGGCGATCGAAGTCGAGCATCTGACGGTGAGTTACGGCGCCGTCCCCGCGCTCTTGGACGTCACCTTTTCCGTGCCTCAAGGCACGTTGGTCGGTGTCATCGGTCCCAACGGCTCCGGCAAGTCGACGCTCATCAAGACGATCCTGGGGTTCCTCAAGCCGGATATCGGGCACGTTCGGATCTTCGGCCGTCCGGCCGAAAAGGCCAAGGGGTGCGTCGCCTACGTGCCTCAGCGCAGCGCCGTCGACTGGGATTTCCCGGTAACGGTTCGCGAAGTTGCGTTGATGGGCCGTTACGGCCGCGTTCCCTGGTACCGGTCACTGGGCGATGAGGATCGGCAGGCAGCGGACGAGGCGCTGCGCCGGGTACGGATGGAAGAATTCGCCCAGCGGCAGATCGGACAGCTTTCCGGTGGCCAGCAGCAACGCGTCTTCATGGCTCGCGCCATGGCCCAGGGCGCCCAGGTCCTCTTGCTCGATGAGCCGTTCGCGGGCGTGGATGCGGCGACCGAAGGAGCGATTCTCGACGTTCTGCGGGAGACCCGTTCGACGGGAAGGACACTCGTCGTCGTGCACCATGACTTGGCGACGGCCGCCGAGTACTTCGATCGGCTCTTGTTGCTCAAGCAGCG
>WFWZ01000124.1 GCA_015490875.1 Planctomycetaceae bacterium | reverse complement strand
TTCAATGACGGCGGACCGCCATCGCCGAATTTCTGCATGACGGTCCGCCCAAGCTTCCCATTCCTTCATCGAGCGCTCTCACCTCTTCCCACGGGTGACTCGAACACGGCCTCCCTGGAAAACGGTAGCCTGCCCGCTCGACCGCCGCCGCCCACTCACGCCAGCAGCGATTTGATCACCTGCCATACCCACAGGAGCAGCCCCAGCAGCACGATCGACACGATCAGCACGGCGATCAGAACCCAACCCATCGCGAAGGCGTTGACCGCCCACTCGTGCCACCACCTTCGCCAGACCACGAGCCACACGACGGCTGCCAGGCAAAGATAGGGACCGAACGCGATGTCGTGGCGCCGCGTCGCGATCCACTGAGCGACCGCAATCACCAGTGCCGTCATGGGAGCGAGGCCGAAGATGAGAAGCCCGGTTTGCCAACCGAGGAACGCCCCGAGCATGGCCATGAGCGTCACGTCGCCGAATCCTAGTGCCTCCATGCCCAGCGCGCGCGACGCAACCAAGCGAACCGCCCAAGTGAACCCGCCCGCAATGACCATGCCCATCACCGCCGAAAAGGCGCTTTGCCAGTACGGTCCCCCCCTCGCAAACGCCAGACCGACCAACAAGATCATCACCCCGGCAGTGAGACTCGGCAGACGCCACGTGCGATAGCGGCGCACACTGGCAGCCGCATACAGGAAAGCTCGAGCAACGCCCCGGCGCGTCGTCCAAATCTTGGGAAGAACGGCCAGCCACCAGGCGGCGATGGCCAGGATCGCCAGAGCGAATGCCGCGTTGGTGTCACACCAGGGAGGCCAACTCTGAGGCCCCCCAAGTCCGTCCTTCCATCCAGGATCATGGCTCGACGTCGTCAGTACCATGTGAAACGGGTACGGCACGAACCCGAGTCGCACGATCGTCGGCAGCAGCGACCAAGGCAGAAGGCTGACGAGTGCCACCCCGATGGCAGCACCGATAAGCGTCACTTCGTCCGGGATCGTTTGCTCATCGAAATCGATGAACGTCGCCACCGTCATCAACGCGATCAACACGAAGTGAAGCAGAAACTGTGCGTGCAAGGTCGCCGCTCCCGCCACCGGCCCACTCTGCGGGTAGAGGCCTCCTTGCGCCTCAAAGAAGTAAAGCCCGACGATGCCTACGGGAAAAAGCGATTCGATCAGGAGGGGACGTATCCAGAAAAGCGAACCGTGATGAGGAGCCTCACGCCGGAGCCGCCACCAGCCGACCAGCGGCAAACGATCGGCCCATGTCCGGTGCGGAAATCCGTCCGGAGCGGGCAGCCATGGGTCGCGACCGCGAGGGTGATAGGCCAGGCGGTCGATGGCTCGGTTGATCTGCTGCGCGAGGGCCAACGAGACCACCGCCAGCAGAACGCCGCGTACCATCGGAGAGAGGCCGTACCAGACAGCCGCCGCTTCTTCCCAGAACTCCATCAGCGCACGCCCGATCCTTGTCACTCGAAACGCAGACTCCTCGGCGGCACGAACCGACGTCCACCGGCCGCATGGAATAAGCAAGTTACCTCGTGAGGCCTAAGATTGCCAGGGACGTTCGCGAACCAACGCGTCCACGAGTTCCTCAGGAGGCGTCTGGCTCACGTCGAGTCGCCGGTGAGCCACACGAGCATACCAAGGACGGCGCTCTTTCCAGACCGCCTCGATTTCGCGGATCGGATCGCTCTCGGTCAGTGCCGGCCGGCGCTGGGCCGTGGTCGGATCGGCCGCCACGCGAGCCGCCAGGATGGCGGGATCCGCATCGAGCCAAATCACGAAGGCACGCTGCCGAAGGCGACGGCGTGTCGACTCGCGCAAGACAGCGCCGCCTCCTGTCGCCAATACAAGCTTGTCTTGCTCGAGCAACGTGGTGATCGCCGATTCCTCCCATGCACGAAAGACCTCTTCCCCCTCCTCGGCGAAGATGGCGGCGATCGACTTGCCATGCTGTTGTTCGACCAGGTCGTCGCTATCGACAAAGGCATAACCGAGCTGCTCGGCCAGCAGCCGGCCCACCGTCGTCTTGCCGCTGCCGCGATAGCCGATAAGAGCGATCCGCGCTGCCATCGTGTGACTCCCGCGACCCGCTCAAGCGCGACGAACGCGGCCTCGAGCGGGACTCGTAGCCACACGCATCTCTTCTGCCATCACGTCACGGGGTGCGTCTTTACCCGTGAAGAGTTTGAACTGGAGCGCCGCCTGGCGAACGAACATGTCGATGCCCGTCACCACGCGACATTCTTTGGCTCGAGCCTCCTTGACCAAGAGCGTGTTCTCGGGATTGTAGACGGTGTCGAAGACGACCATCCCACGGCGCAGATACTGCCGCTCGAACGGTGTCTCCTCCACTTTCGGATGCATGCCGACCGGAGTGCAATTGACGATGATATTCCAGCGGCGGCCGTACCGTTCGTCCCACGAGACGGCTCGAGCCCCGAAGCGCTCGGCGAGGTCCTCGGCGCGGGAAAAGGTTCGCGACGCGATCGTCACGCGAGCCCCGTGCTTGATCAAGCCGTAGACGATGGCACGGGCGACGCCACCAGCTCCCAGAACAATCGCCTCTTGGCCTTCCAGAGGATGTTCTTTTCCCTTGAAACCCGGTGCTGACAGGAGGCTGGACATCGCCGCCTTCTGATCGGTGTTGTAGCCGACGATCTCTCCGTCTTCCTGGAAGATGACTGTGTTGACCGCACCGATGGCGTCAGCCGCCTTGTCGACTTTCGTGAGCAGACGAATCACCGCCTCCTTGTGAGGAATTGTGACACTCAACCCGCGAATCCCCAACTCGGGCACATCGTCGAAGAAGGCTGCAAGAAAATGCCGAGGCACGCGGAACGGAAGATAGGCTGCGTCCGTTTCGGTCGCTCGAAAAGCCGCGTTGTGAATGCGCGGGCTGTAACTGTGCCCCACCGGATCAGCAATCACACCGAAGAGCCGAGTGTCGGGGCCGATCCTGTCATAATCGTAGATCGCCTTCATCTCGTGAAAGCTGAGTTGCCCCGGTGCCAACGTCCGTTCGGAGTGGAACGTCGCGTAGGTGAACGGCGCCCCATACCGCCCCGTCAGTAGCCGCGTCGGCGTTCCCAACTCGCCCATACAGATCCCGACTGTCGGAACAGGAGCCGTGCGGACCATTTCCAGCATCCGGACGTTGTCGTGCGGGTCATTGGCCATCGTGGCGATCTTGACGATGTCGGCGTCCTTGGCAGCCAAACGGCGAGCCAGCTCCGGTAAATCATCGGGTGTCTCACTGAAATTGTGATAGCTGATGATGCGTTTCGTTTTTCCATGCCGAGGAATCAACTCGGCGATGTCCTCCTCCAAGTCGACGTAGTCGGCACCATCGACGATGGCCGTCCGCAGCAGCATCAACCGTTCTTCTTCACTCTTGGTCCACTTGCCGTGGTCCTTTTCCCTCCGGCAGGTGGCGATGACCGGTGAGGGCCGATTCGTGAGGAGTCGCTTCAGATTGACCGCCCGGCGAATGTAGTCCAGACGCAACTCGACTAACTCCGCCCCCTGTTCAACCAGGTGACGGTGCTCGGCCATTACGTACCGGTGTCGGCCTCGAGCGATACTGACGCAGATCATCGGATGATGCTTCCTCCAAACAGATCCAAGCGTGCCTCTTCGTTCCGTGCCCCTGTGTTCCTCAGGCGCAAAACTCCATTGTGACGCAAGGTCCGGGATTGTTCAAATGGGGGGAGAGCGGCCGAGGACGTCGAAGACCATCGAATAGGCCACGCCCGCATCGTTATGTGCGTTGGAATCGCCGATCGAGTTCCTCACGGGTGAAGACGAGTGCCGTCGGGCGGCCGTGAGGGCAATGATGGGCATCCTGGCAGAGGTGACGCTGGGCCAACAAAGCATCGACCTCTTCCGGAGTCAACCGGTCCCCCGCTTTCACGGCCGCCTTGCAGGCCATCATTTGGAGAAGTTCGTCGAACAAGTCGCGCCGCTCGAGTTTCTGGGCGCCTTCCATGAGCGGTTCGACCACCTGCCGCAAGATCGCCTCGCCGCTCGCATTGCCCAAGATCGCCGGATACGCAGTCAATGCGATCGTGGTTCCCCCGAACGACTCGATCTCGATCCCCAGGTCGCACAGCCACTCACGAGCCTCCAAGAGTGCCGCGCACTCCTGAGACGACATCTGGACCGTCGCCGGAACCAGCAGCCGTTGCTGCTCGAGCTTCCCTTGCGACAGCCGCTCGCGAAGCGCCTCATACAAGACCCGCTCATGCAACGCATGCTGGTCGATGATCACGATCCCCCGCTCGTCTTCAGTCACCAGATAGCGGTCGTGAAATTGCATGCCCCGCACCGTCGCGTTGGCTACCGTAGACGGATCGTCAGGGGTAGGCTGCGCACGATGTTGAGCGTCCTCAAGGTTTTCAGGTGGCACCGCCGGAGGGACCGACGAGTGGGCTGCCGGAGCGGGTACGCGTGAGGGCTCGCGCGAGACAACGTTTTCTCCCGTCGCATTTGAATGTACCGCCGAAGGAATCTCATTAAGCGAGGGCGGCGCTGGCGGTGTGACTTGCCACGGCAGATTTTGAGGAGACTGCGTCACCAACTGAGTCGTCATTCCGCTCGAGGGTACCGCATGCGGAACGGGCGACGGGACACCAGAACCATGGGGAGCATGTGCTGCATCGACGCGCGCGGTCAGATCGGTCGAAAGGAAATGGGTTCGCAGTGTCGACAGGAGGTGTCGATAGACCTGGCCCGAGTCCTGAAATCGCACCTCGAGCTTCGTGGGATGAACGTTCACGTCGACCCAATCGGGCGGCATTTCCAGTCGCAAGAAACAGACCGGATACTTTCCCGTAATCAGCAAACCTCGGTAAGCTTCGGCTAAGGCATGTTGGAGCGATCGGTCGCGAATGTAGCGGCGGTTGAGCAACAAATACTGCATGCGCGTATGCGACCGGTGGTATGAAGGATCGGCTACGTAGCCGACCAGCCGCAACTCGCCATGCTCGCCCTGCACGGGGATCAAGTGCTCTTCGAGTTCCCTCCCGAAGATCGCCACGATGCGATCTTTCCAACGCTCGACCGCCGGAAGATCGTGCACCGTTCGCTCTCCGTGAACCAGTCGAAACGAACGCTCGGGCCAAGCCAGCGAGATCCGCTGGAACGCTTCGGTAACATGTCCGAACTCGGTTTGGGGTTTCTTGAGAAACTTTCGGCGAACGGGAGTATTGAAAAAGAGATCGGCCACTTCGACGACCGTACCGACGGGCATGCCGCACGGGACCACCGATCCGACCTCGCCCCCCTCGACCCGCAACTCGGCTCCCTCCGGAGCCTCCGGCGTCCGGCTGCGGAGGGCGAAACGGCTGACTTCGGCAATCGATGCCAAGGCCTCGCCTCGAAACCCCATCGTCGTCACCGAAAACAAATCGCCGGCGTCGGCGATCTTGCTCGTCGCGTGGCTGGCCACCGCAAGCGGCAACTCCTCGGGGACGATTCCGTGTCCGTTGTCGACCACGCGAATGAACTCGGTCCCTCCTTTGACCACGGAGACTTCAACGCGGTCGGCGCGCGCATCGACGGCGTTCTCCATCAGTTCTTTCACGACACTCGCCGGCCGTTCGATCACCTCACCCGCGGCAATCTTGTTGACGACCGATTGCGAAAGCTGACGGATCGAAGCCATGAAGTCCCCCAGAAAGAATCAACTGAGCCCGTATTTCTCGAGTTTGCGGTACAGTGTCCGAGCTCCGATGCCGAGGATCCGCGCTGTTTCTTCTCGGTTGCCGCCGGTGAGTTTCAAGGTCTGTTCGACGGCGAGTTTCTCGTATGCTTCGAGCGGCTGTCCCAACAGCGATTGCAAGGGAGAGCTCTCGGAGGAGGCCGGGAGAGGAAGATCGGCGAGTTCCGGAGGCAGATCATCCTCGCCCAGGACCTCGTCGGTGTCGAGCACCACCATCGTTTCGACGGCGTTGCGAAGCTGCCGTACATTGCCCGGCCAATCGTATTCGCAGAAGCGCCGGATCACGCCGGGATCGAACCGCCGAACCGTCTTGTGGTATTGCTTGCAAAACTGTTTGCGGAAGTGATCGACGAGCGGAATGATGTCTTCGCGGCGCTCGCACAAAGGAGGCAACTCGATCGTAACGACCTTCAAGCGGTAATAGAGATCCCGACGGAAGGTTCCTTCGGCAATCGCCTTCTCGAGATCCTGGTTCGTGGCCGACACGACGCGCACGTTCACGGGAATAGGAGTGTTGTCGCCGACACGAGTGACCTTCCGTTCTTCCAGCACGCGCAGGAGCTTGCTCTGCGTCGTCAGCGGCATATCTCCGACTTCATCGAGAAAGATCGTTCCGCCGTTGGCGTACTCGAACGCTCCGACTCGGTCGTGGTGAGCGTCGGTGTAGGCGCCTTTCACGTGGCCGAACAGTTCGCTTTCGACAATGTGCTGCGCGACCGCTGCGCAGTTCAGCGGAACCAGGCGTTTCCCCTTGCGCGGGCTGTTCTGATGGATGGCCTGAGCGATCAGTTCCTTGCCCGTTCCGCTGGGGCCGGTGATGAGCACGGTGGCATCGGTGGGAGCGATTCGCTTGAGTCGGTCGATCACGGATTTCATCCGGTCACTGGCATAGATGATGCCTTCGAATCCGTACCGTTCGTCCAGTCGCTGGCGCAACTGCGTATTGTCCTGGCGGCGCCGAACCGCCTCGGCTGCCCGCCCCACGATCGCGCGAAGTTTGTCGGTCGTGATCGGCTTCTCGAGAAAACTGAAGGCCCCTTGTTGCATCGCCTCGACCGCTCGTGAAACGGTCCCATGGCCGGTGACCATGATGACTTCGGCGTCGGGAAGCATCTGTCGTGCCGCCGCCAGGACCTCCATACCGTCGACGTCGCTCATCATCAGATCCGTCACGATCAGGTCGAAGGTATCTTGTTCGATAGCGCGCAGCCCCTCGGGACCCGACTTGGCGATCCGGCACGTGTAGCCCACTCGGCGCAGACTCTCGGTCATCGCCTCGGCATGCGCCGCGTCGTTGTCGACGACCAGCACGCGCAAGGGGATCTCGGGCGTGTCCTTTTCGCTCTGCGTCATGACGGCTCGTGCGTAGGCGGAGAACTCGCGAGAGAATCGGGCGACTTCGACGTCGTTCCCACGATGCGCTGCGGACAAGGAAGCTCGATCGTGAACTTGGTTCCCTGCCCCATTTCACTCTGCACGTCGATCCGCCCGCCATGAGCTTCGACGATCTTCCGCGCGGTGGGCAGCCCGAGTCCGGAACCTCCGTCTTTGGTCGAAAAGAAGGCTTCGAACATTTGCATCGCCGTACGATCGTCCATCCCGCATCCGGTGTCGATCAAGTCGATCGCCACGCCACCGATCGTGGGATAGGTGAGGACCGTCAGTGTTCCACCTCCGGTCATCGCCTCGAGCGCGTTCTTGACCAGATTGAGCAGAGCTGCCTGGAGGGGTTCGGGGTCGAGCATCACCGTGGGGAGGTCCCCGTCGAGCATCGTGACGATCTGGATTCCCGACTCTTCCGCCTGGCGGCGAAAGAACTGCAGGACTCTCTCGATTTGTTCATTGAGATTCGACGGGCGCAGGTCGAGTCGTCGCAAGCGAGCGAATTTGAGGAAGTCGTTCAGGAGTTTCTCGAGCCGCTGGCACTGGTCGTGAACGACCCGCACTGTCTGCAAGGCTCGACGTTCTCGATCACTTTCCGGTTCCGCCAGGTCCTCGGCCAACAAGTCCATGTTCATCCGGATGACCGAAAGAGGGTTCTTGATCTCATGCGCCAACGATCCGGCCAGCTCCGCGAGCTCCCGGTATTGCGTCAACAGCCGATCGTTTTCCTCCTTCGCTTCGGACAACTCCGACATGTTGCTTGCTCACTCGATAGACGGTGCTCCGCACGGGAGGCCAACATCAGTTGCGCCGCGAGCGACCTCCACGCCCGCCTCGGCCCCCACGGCCGCGGTCTCCCCGATCTCCTCGGTCGCCGCCTCGATCTCCTCGGTGTCGGCGGCCTCCACCACCCCCCTCCTCGGGCTCGCCCACTGCCGCCGTCGCCAGCTCATCCTCGATTCCCAGCTCGGCCAGCGCTCGACGACGACTCAATTTGACACGGTCATGATCGTCGACACCGATCACCAGCACCTTCATCTCATCACCGACCTGGCAGATATCCTCCACTCGGCTGATGAACCCGTCGGACAGTTCGCTGATATGCACTAGACCGTCGCGTCCGGGAAGGATTTCGACGAACGCGCCGAAATCGGTAATGCTGGTGACTCGACCGTCGTAGATCTTGCCCACCTGCACGTTGGCGGTACACGCTTCGATCATGTCCATCGCCTTTTGGGTCCATTCGGCGTTGGTTCCCGCCACCAAGACCGTTCCGTCATCCTCGACTTCCACGACCGTCCCAGTCGTCTCTTGGATGTAACGGATGTTCTTGCCGCCGGGGCCGATCAAGGCGCCGATCTTGTCAGGGTCGATCTTGGTCCGCAACAGGCGCGGGGCGTACGGTGAGATCTCCGACTTGGGACGCGGGATGGCCGTGAGCATCTTTCGGAGGATCTGAATGCGAGCCTCGCGCGACTGAGCCATCGTCGCTCGAATGATCTCCGCGGAAATACCACGGATCTTCAGATCGAGCTGGATTCCCGTGATTCCCCGCTGCGTTCCGGCGATCTTGAAGTCCATATCGCCGAAGTGATCTTCGTCGCCGATGATGTCGGTCAGCAAGACCCACCGGTCATCCTCTTTGACCAGACCGACCGAAATCCCGGCTACCGGATTGGTGATGGGAACACCGGCCGACATCAGCGCCAACGTGGCACCGCAAACACTCGCCATCGAGGAAGAGCCGTTCGACTCGAGAATGTCCGATACGACCCGAACCGTGTAAGGAAACTTGTCCGGATCGGGCAACACTGGATTGACACTCCGCTCGGCGAGCGCTCCGTGGCCGATCTCGCGCCGCCCCGGGCCTCGAATGGGACGCACTTCCCCGACCGAAAACGGCGGGAAGTTGTAGTCGAGCATGAACTTCTTTGTGTACTCCTCGACCAGGCCGTCGACCCGTTGCTCGTCTCGAGCCGTCCCCAGCGTGACCGTCACCAACGCCTGCGTCTCGCCTCGCTGAAAGACAGCCGATCCATGCGTGCGAGGCAGGACATCGACGTGGCACTCGATCGGACGCAGCGTCACATGATCGCGACCGTCGGGTCGAGTACCTTCCAGGATGAGATCGCGCACGACGCGCTGTTCCAGATCGTGCCAGGCTCGAGCGAACACGGAGGGATCGACGGCTCCTTCGGCTTCCGGATCGGGAATCGTCTCCTGCAACGCCCGCTCCTTGAGTGCCGCGACCGCTTCGGCTCGAGCCTGCTTTCCTTCGGTGCGTTTGGCTTCTCGAAACGCGTCGTAGTACTTCTCCTTGAGTTGTTCGAGCAATCCGCCGTCATCGAGCGGCTCGAATTCCATCTTGTGCACTTCCAACTTCGAGGCAAGCTCACGCTGCATCTGGCAAATCTCGCGGATCCACACATGAGCCTGCTCGATCGCCGCCAGCATGTCGTCTTCGGGCAGTTCGCGAGCAAACCCCTCGATCATCGTGACCGCTTGTTCGGTCCCCGAGACGACCATATCGATGTCGCTCAATTCCAAGTCGTCGTTGGTCGGAAAGGCCACCCACTCGCCGTCGATGCGGCCGATCCGAACCGAAGCGACCGGACCCTCGAAGGGAATCGGCGAAATGAAGAGCGCCGTCGAAACGCCGTTCATCGCCAGGACGTCGCCGTCGTTCTGCTTGTCGCTGGAGACCACCATCGCCTGGCACTGCACCTCGTTGACAAACCCCGCAGGGAACATGGGGCGAATGGGGCGGTCGATGAGCCTCGAGGTAAGTGTCTCCTTCTGCGTCGGCCGGCCTTCCCTTTTGATGAATCCCCCGGGGAACTTCCCCGCGGCCGAAGTCCGCTCGCGATAGTCGCACGTCAGCGGGAAGAAATCGATGCCGGCTCGAGGCGGGCCCGAAGTCACCGCATTGATGACCACCGTGTCGCCATACCGCACGACCACCGCCGCATCTGCCTGCTTGGCCAACCAGCCGGTCTCGAAACTGAGTGTGTTCGCGCCGATCTTTTTTTCTACCGTCGTTTTCACCAGATTTTTCCTCATCCAACAAATGCCAATCTAAACTCAACTGTTCTGTTCTTGTTTCCCACTACGCTTCCTCCGAGGAGGCGTGACTTCGCCGGAAGCCGACCGCCCCCAAGGCGCCGAAGATCCAGGGCCGAAGATCCAACGAGCACGCACGGTGCCCGTGCCACCGCGAAGGGAGACCTCCCGTCCCCTGCCGACGATCACACGTGCGCCACAACACTGGGGCCGAGCAAGATACCTTGGACGACTCGAGAAGCCATGGGGCTCAAGCCCCTTCCCGCCATCCCCTATCGGGACGCCGGTTTGCCATCGTCGCCCAACTACCGCGACCATGCGCAGCTCCTTCCCGCGCCGCTTCCGGTCTGGGAAGCGTCCGCGAGGCCAACACGCCCCGCCTTCATTCAATTCCATCGTCTCCACATCCGCGCCGCTGTGCCGATCGACCGAGCCCTCGGCCCGCACGACACGTCTGCCCGCGGCTATTTGCGGATACCAAGCCGCTGGATGACGGCCACGTACCGCTGAGGCTCTCGGTCTCGCAAGTAGTCGAGAAGCCGGCGGCGGCGGCTGACGAGCCCACGCAATCCCCGCCGAGTCGCAAAGTCCTTTTTATGGACCTTCATGTGCTCGGTCAAATGACGAATGCGCTGCGTCAACAAGGCAATCTGAACCTCGGCCGAACCCGTGTCCTGATCGCTGCGCCGAAACTGCTCGATGATCTCTCGCTTCGCCTGACTGTCCGTCGCCATCTCACTTCCCAAAACAAATCTCACTTATTCTTTTCGCTGATTCCTTCCATCCGCCCCTCCCCGCCGGAGGGCTCGGCCTATCGGCGGAACCCCACCCGCTCTTCCAGGCAAGCTCAGCCGTAAAGTCTTCTGTAGTCGTAATTTACAGGCAAATCCGGGCGTCCCGAAACGGATCGCCCCATGCGCCCGGCCGATCGCCGGCCCTTTCCCGCTGGATCGCCGGAAAGCTCAAGTCGTTCAATGTAGCAGTCTGGAGCCGTTTTGCAACGCCGGTATTTGACAACTTGGCCCCCCCGTTCCAAGATAGCAGCGGGCTTTTCTGAGGGGACCCCGGCGGGATCGACCGCAGTCGAACGGAGAGTACGGCCGCTTGAACGACGAGGGGGAATTGATCGACCGGACGTTGCAAGGCGACGCCGACGCCTTCGGCACCCTCGTGCGCCGCTACCAGGATCGGCTCTACACAAGCATGGTCCACCTGCTGCACAACGAGTCGGATGCCCAAGATACGGTCCAGGAGGCCTTCCTCCAGGCGCTGACCCAACTCTCGACCTTCTCGCGCAAGTCCTCCTTCTATACGTGGCTCTACCGGATCGCGTTCAACCGAGCCCTCAATCGGAGGAAGCGCCAGCAGCGGGAACGCGAGCTGGTCGGCCAGCAGGTTGTGCGAAACGATACCGTGGAAGACGCCGGCCGGAACCTCGAGCGGCGCGAGACGGTGGCTCAGGTCCGAAAGGCCCTCGCGTCCCTCGACCCGACGTTTCGAGCCGTGCTCGTCTTGCGTGAGATCGAACAACTCGACTATCGCACGATCGCCGAGATCCTCGACATCCAAGTCGGCACCGTCCGCAGCCGACTCCACCGCGCCCGCATCCTCCTGAGGGAAGCCCTCGATCGCATCCTCTCCTCCGAACGGTGACCGAATCCATTCCCTCCCATCCCATTGCTCAACCACCCACCCAACGCCCGACCGATGCACGCGCACCGCTCCATGCGCCGTGTGCCACACCACCGTCTCCGGCCGGTCCCACCGCCGGCAGGTGGCCTGCGCATGACGCCTTGAACCACTGATGACCACGTGGCCGATCCGATACCGGCGATGCCACTGGTCGGGCCGGCTGTGGCGACTTCCATGGTGAGGCGCCATCAGCACCCCCAATGGAACTCGCCGACCAACGGCGTACTTGCTCCAAAGTCTCTCCAGCCCCCGACCCTCGATGTCCCCCGGCAGCACCATCCACCCATCTCCGTACTTCAACGCCACGACGCAACTCGATTCGTTGTCCGCTCCATCGCCGCCCTCGGCCGGCGGATGCCAAACCTCAAGCTGCACGCTCCCGAAATCGAAACGATCTCCTTCGGCCGTCGCCGACCACTCAACGCCCCGTGCGACTAAAGAATCGAACCAGTCGGGTTGACCTCGAGCCAAACGGCGCAGCATCGGAGGCGGAAGCAAGACCTGTCCGATGGGAATCTCGCGAACCAGACTCGGGAGCAAGTTGTAATGGTCGGCGTCGGCATGCGTGAGGACAACTCCATCGAGTCTCCGAACGCCCAGCCAACGCAGCGAACGGGCGATGTGAACGGAGGTGACTCGAGGATCGCCCATCGTCCCGGCATCGTAGAGCCAGTCGCGGCCATCAGGAGTGTGCACCCAGACACACGTGCCATGTCCAACAGAAAAGAAGACGCATTCGAAGTCGACCGGAGCTGTTCGAGCCACGAACGACCAGCCGGCCAGCAAGTAGGCGCCGGTCAGAGCGGCACCGCGTCTCAGCGAGAACGCTTGGCCCTGCCACGTCCATAAGATGGCAAACATCGAGTAGAACACGAGGCAGAATGCCTCGGAAGGCGCTGGTCCGCTCACCGGCGCCAGCCAGCTCGAAGCAATTCGGTTGCATTCCTGACTCCAACGCAGCGCCTCCGAACAACATCCACCGGCAATCGCGGCAGGCAACGTGCCGATGGCACTTGTGGAAAAAAGGGAAAGCACCAGCCCCGACCAGAGAGCGACCGCCATGAGGATCGCCAGAAGCGGAGTCAGCAAGATGCCAGCGATCGGGATCTGCTGAAAATAGTGCCACACCAGCGGCACAAGCACCATGGTGACAGCAAGGGACATGCCGAGGCTGTGACAAAAGTGCGACACAACTGATCGAGGGATTTTCTTCCAGAGCGGCGTCGATTCGTCAAGGAGGCGTTCGAGGGGTGAAGGCGAGCGGAAAGGAGGTTGCGTGTCGAGCCACCACAGGATCGCGGCGACGGCGGCCAAGGAGAGCTGCACTCCCGGTTCGGTCCAACTGGCAGGCCGGCGGACGAACAGGAGCAGCGCGACGACGGCCAAGAGTTGCCGGCGAGCCACCGGGCGGCCCAGACCGCGCGCCAACCACCAGGCGGACACTCCCAACGCGGCTCGCCACGCAGGAGGCTGCCCGCCGGTGAACTCGGCGTAGAGCCCGGCAAGGATCAGGGTACACCACCAGGCGTGACGGCGAAGACGAGGCAAACTCCGGACCAGCCACCACCAACCGGCGAGCGCCACGGCCACGTGCATTCCCGAAACGGCCAGAAAATGAGCCGTTCCATTGGCCCGAAAGCGGCGCACGTCCTCATCCGGCAACTGCCCGCGGTCCCCGAGGATCATGGCAAGTGCCAGCCCTTGCTGCTCGCCGCGCACGTACCTTCCGATGGCCGCTCGCGTGTGCTCCCGCC
Organism: Planctomycetaceae bacterium; assembly: GCA_015490875.1. Lineage (GTDB taxonomy): Bacteria > Planctomycetota > Planctomycetia > Pirellulales > Pirellulaceae > S141-3. The sequence goes on along the minus strand of WFWZ01000124.1, from coordinate 7,358 downwards.
ACGCCGTCAGCCAACACGCCACGGACCACGAAGGCGCCGATCCGATGCATTGGACGGCTCGAGGCGTGCTCACATCGCACCGCGCTCCGACACCGCGAGCCTCCCAGTACGATTTCGACGAGGGATTCCCCGGATTGCGAGCGGCGCCGAAGCGCGCAAGCTGCCCATAGATTCTCAAACGAGCGCCGGCCAGCGAAGCTGCGTCGAAGTGCGTTCGGCCCGGCAAGTCGACGGTTACCTGAACCCGGCCACTCGCCTGCTGCCAGCGTCTTCCCAGACGCACGCGGCGCACGTTGAGAAGAAACTGAGCACTACGCCGTAAGCGGCCGCGACTCCACGGTTCGCCCGAGCGTATCCGGATCGAGACGGCGCCGCGGAGATACCCTTCCAGCGCCGCCGGTCGGGGCGTTGCCGAAGTGAAAAGGCGGATGTCGGTCGCGGAGGAGGGCTGGACCGAATGACACACCGCCAGAGCCGAGCCCGCGGCGATCGCAACGAGAAGGCCGAACGTCGCCACGTGGGGCCTTGAGCGAAACCGCCATGAGACCACAAGGGCGGTCAGCAAGAACGCCATCCAAAGACGGGGCGTCCCCACGTTCCACGCGCAGATCGCGACTCCCCCGGCCACCGCCGATGCCACGAGCACCAACGGTTCACGCTTGGGCCGAGGCGGTTCGAGATTCGATGCTTCCTCTGGCGACAACCAAGGTGCCAACGGCATGCGCGTCCTCAAAGCACGAGGACGGCCGAGTGTCCGACACGGTTCATCGTAGGGCGAGTTTCCAGGTTTGTCGAGCTTTCGCAGTGCGGTGACGGTTCGCTCCGCGCACCAGCTCCCCGGGTGGTTGGTCAGAACGAAGGCGTAGTGGTACACTGAGCCGACATGGGAGAGAGCCGTGGTCCGTGCCGTCGGCGGCATGCGCCGTTCATCCGGCGCTGCAGGTAGACCCACAACGAACACCGAGGAGTCGAGAGTGATGATGTGCACGCGGCAGTGTTCGGTCGGGAGACATGCGAAGCTTGTTATCGGAGCCGTCCTGGCAGCGTGGGTTGGGCTGGGAGCTGGGGTGCTCGTCGGTAAAGAACCGAAACCGAGCAAGACGCATCGCTCCCGCACGTTTCCTCAAGTCCAATACCCGCCTTCGCGGCGCACCGACCACGTCGACATCTACCACGGCACCAAGGTCGCCGATCCCTATCGGTGGCTCGAAGACGTCGACAGCGAAGAAACTCGCAAATGGGTCGAAGCGCAAAACCGGGTGACCTTCCGTGTTCTCGAATCGATTCCCGAGCGAGAAGCCATTCGCAAGCGACTGACACAGTTGTGGAACTATGAGCGATTCGGGCCGGCAGTGAAGCGAGGCGACCGGTATTTCTTCGTGCACAACAACGGACTGCAGAACCAATCGGTATTGAAAATCTCCAAGGGACTGCACGGAGACGCCCAGTTGCTACTCGATCCGAACAAGATGTCCGAAGATGGAACGGTGGCTTTGGCTGCGTGGGTTCCCAGCGACAGCGGCAAACTCGTAGCACTGGCCATTGCCGGAGCGGGCTCGGACTGGCGAGAACTGAAGGTCCTCGATGCCGAAACGCGCCAAATGCGTTCCGATCGCGTTCAATGGGTCAAGTTCTCCAGCATCGCCTGGCTCCCCGACGACAGCGGCTTCTACTACAGCCGCTACGATGAACCGCCACCGGGAAAAGAACTCACGGGAATCAACTACCACCAGAAACTCTACTTCCACCGACTGGGAACGCCGCAGTCGGAAGACCGACTCGTCTACCAGCGTCCCGATCACAAGGAATGGGGATTCAGTGGCGAAGTGACCGACGACGGTGACTTCCTCATCATTTCCGTCTGGCGGGGTACCGACCCGAAAAGCCAGATCTTTTATCAGCCCCTGCAAGGCGAAGAAACCGGCAAGACGGTGGAACTCCTCGCCGGATTCGACGCCGAGTACACGTTCGTCGGCAACGACGGCCCGATCTTTTATGTCCTGACCGATCGAGATGCGCCGCGGCGGCGCCTGGTGGCGATCGACATCCGCCGCCCCGATCCCTCCAAGTGGCGAGATGTCATTCCGGAACGAGCCGAGACGCTCGAGGGAGTCTCCTACATCGGAGATCGCTTCTTTGCGAACTACCTGAAGGACGCCCATGCGATGGTGCGCATGGTCGCACCTGACGGCAAAGATCTCGGAGAACTCCCGCTTCCCGGTATCGGCTCGGTCGGAGGATTCACCGGGCGCAAGGGTGACGAGGAGACGTTTTATGCCTTTACCGGATTCACGACGCCCACGACGATCTACCGGTTCGACCTGAAGGAAAACCGCAGCGAAGTTTTCCGTCAGCCGAAAGTCGACTTCGATCCCGATCAGTACGAGACGAAGCAGGTGTTTTATCGGAGCAAGGATGGGACACGCGTTCCCATGTTCTTGACCTACCGGAAAGGACTCAAGCGAGACGGCAACAACCCGACGATTCTCTATGGATACGGCGGCTTCAACATCTCCATCACGCCCTCATTCAATATCGGCAATCTGGTGTGGATGGAGATGGGGGGCGTCTATGCCGTAGCCAATCTGCGCGGTGGAGCCGAGTATGGGCGCAAGTGGCATGAAGCGGGGATGCTGCATAAGAAGCAGAACGTCTTCGATGATTTCATCGCGGCTGCCGAGTGGCTCATCGAGAATAAGATCACGTCACCAGGCAAGTTGGCCATTCGAGGCGGCAGCAACGGAGGCTTGCTCGTGGGTGCCGTAATGACACAACGCCCGGAACTCTTCGGCGCGGCCCTTCCCGCCGTCGGCGTGATGGACATGCTTCGTTTTCACAAGTTCACGATCGGGTGGGCCTGGACGAGCGAATACGGATCCTCCGATGATCCCGAGCAGTTCAAAACGCTGCTGAAGTATTCGCCCCTACACAACATCAAAAAGGGGACGCATTATCCGGCGACGCTGATCACCACCGCCGACCACGACGACCGCGTTGTCCCAGGACACAGCTTCAAGTTTGCTGCGGCCTTGCAACACGCCCAAGGCGGACCGGAACCGGTCCTGATCCGCATCGAAACGCGAGCGGGACACGGGGCGGGAACTCCGGTCAGCAAACGCATCGCCGAAGCCGCTGACCGCCTGGCCTTCCTCCTCGTCGCCCTCGACTTCCACCTACCGAAAGACTGGAAGATCGAGGAAGAGAACCCAATGAGATAGTTACAAGGCAGTTGGTTCCCGACGACGGCGTAGCGTGTCCGTGAAGGCAACGTGTTTAAGAACGACATTTCCCGAGTTGGGAGGGCGAGGCTCCTGCCGAGCCGCGAAAGGAGCCACTACGGCACCGTAGGCACGGACTTTCAAGTCACAGATGGTCGGTGTCAAGACGGACGATATCGGGTTCGTCCAGCATAGAAGACGTCCGTTGGCGAAAGCCCATTGTAGGCATGTCATGCCTCACCTGGTAACGGACGGATGGGTTTCCGGCTCGGCAGGAGCCTCGCCCTCCCAGTCTCTAACATTCATCCATGTTAGAGTCGCCACCATGCAGCATAGGGGTGTCAATGTCCCAGAATCGCGCACGGTGATTCAGCGCGACCGGCTGAGGATTTCGATCGCCTGTTGATGGTAGCGGTCGGGATTCTCGAAGAACTTGGCAAGAGACGCTTCACTCGCAAAGAGGTAGATCCGGTCGCGGTGGAAGACGCCGTGTCGGCGCTGCCCGACCACGTGGCGTCCGTTGTCGATGAGTTCCACGACATCGAGTCCCGAAAGCATAGGAGCGTACCGGTCGGGATCGGCCAGGAAAGCTCGCTGAGCCGCTCGGTCCACGAACAAATACGTGCGACCTCGGTGAATCGCTCCATACTGGGCGTTCCCCTTCTTCCACTCTTCGCGCGTGACGAGCGTGACGGGACAATAACCGTCCAATCCGATGGGCGGATGGGCGCTGGGCGTCTGGGGAAGCGTCGGCCGAGATGGGCGAGATGGGCGAGGGGGCGCCGATCGAGCAGGGGGTGCGGTCGGTGCCGGAGCCGCAGGTCGGGCCGGTACGGTCTCAGCACGAGTCGCCGCGAAGTTCGAGGAAGCGGCACTCGGAGCAGATGGTGCGGGCGAGGCCGCCGCGGCAGGAGGCGGCGGACCGACGGGTGCCGCTCCCGGTCCCGTCGGGACAACCTGAGAAGCCGTCGGATCGAAGGACGAAGAAGTCGCAGGGCCTGGGACGCTTGGCGCCGCGGGATTCGGTTTGCTCTGCCCGCGCGGGTCGACCAATTGCTGGGCATACGGTCCGGCCGGCCGCATGACATACGGGTTGGACTGGCCGGCCATCGAGGGAGCCCGGCTGCCGGGCGCAGGCCCGGGCGTAGGTCGACTGTTGGCAGTGGGAACTCCCAGCCCCGCAGCCCGAGTGGCCTCAGGAGCGAACCGGTTTTGAACGACCTGACTCGAGGGAGCTGCCGACTGCGGGGAGGCGACTTGCGGAGCGCCGCTTGGCGGCTCGGATGGAGCGAACTTGCTGTTGCGCACCACCTGCGGCGCGGATTTCGGAGTCTCCCAATTCGATTCGGCGTCGCGCCGCTGAACCGGACGGCGACTTCGGACGTGAACGGCAACGTTGCTGAGCGTCGCGAGGAAATGTCGCGGGTCGGGTCGCGGGACGCCGCGGTAAACTTCCTGTCCCGAAGGCGTCAGAATGACGTCGGTGGGCCAAGCACGAATGCCGTATTTCTCCTTGAGTTCCGGATGGCGGCGGACATGGATTTTGACCGGAACGTAATGGAGCGGAAGGACGCGCGCCACCTCGGGGTTCCGGAAGACGTGGTGCTCCATTTTCGCACACGGGACGCAGTTGTCGTCCCAGAAGTGGAGCAGCACGAGGCGCTGACTTTGAGCGGCCTTTTGCAGCGCCACCTCGAGTTCCGTCTCCCAGGGAATCGCCCCCTGTGCTGCCGAAATCGCTCCGCCCAGGCCGAGCCAGCCCGCCAGAACGACTGCCCACATGTGCCGCCGCATGATCGGTATTCCTCGAAAGACTAGGGTCTTTGACCCCAAGCGGCACTCCCCCGGCCGCTCGGTCTCCCCTGTCATCGGCCGCCGGAGTCTGACGGTTACACAAAATCTGCCTGATTCGATGGCCAACCAGGCGGTACAGCCCAGAGCTTCCCTGCCCATTTTGGGAAAACCACCCAAATTGCCACCTTTTGTCTCGATATGTCGCTTGACAGACTCGATCAGATGATTATGATTCCGGTAGTCGAAATCAGGGAACCTCGAGTTTTGTTCCCCCGACGAACGGACTCGAGTTGAAATTCTGAATGCCCCCTCATGGGAAGACGCGGCCGGTTGGCCAGCTTCGAAGGGGAATCGACGGCGTTCTTTCGCTTCACGCACCTAGTGAGTAAGTCGTAAACGTGCCGTCGCCTGTGTTGTCCCGAATGCGGGAACGGGTTGTCATCTGAGCAGGACTGCCTGCCTTTCGGCCATCCGTGCTCCCGCACCGCCGTGGTTTGCGGCACGATGACTGTGTGGGCACGGGTCGGCGGTGGCTCCATGCCAGAGTTTCATGGCTACCCGAGATGGGAGATTCAAGGAAGCCCGCGGAAGGAACGGGAGAGGCATCGCGATGACCCGAGGCGTCGTCCCGGCCGACGGGGAGACCTCACGGCGGGCCGGCCCGTCCTCTGACCATCGAAAAGGGGTCGAACATCTTTGATTGCAGACGCTTGGGGGCGTCGTCTCAACCGAGTCAGTGGAACAGATAAGAACGAGGCTGTCGCGGTGCGCGCAGCCTGGCGAGTGCGGTGAGCAGGACGATGGGACTCTTCGCCGCACGCCGACCTCTCGGAATGCCCGAGAGTACGCCCCGAACGAACCGGCCCTTGGCCCGGTTCCCGGTTTGGGGGACTGGAGAGTTGGTTTTTTCTTTCTTGGAATTGTGTGAACGTTAATTTTGGTGAGCCCATGGCGAAGAAGAAGTACCGTGGCGGAGGACGGGGCAGATCGGGAGGCGGAGACGGGCGTGGGCGCCGACGGCGCCGGCCTTCCGGCAATAACCACGTGGCGACGCAAAACGGCCCCGAGCCGGTCGCGGAAAACGGGGACGCTCCCTTGGAAGAAGGCTACGGGATGCTTGAGATGCACCCCAACGGCTATGGTTTCTTGCGGAGTCCGGAGAACAATTATTCGCGTGAGCGCACCGACCCGTTCGTTCCAAGTACGATGATCGAGAAATACGGTCTCCGTCCGGGACTGATGATCAAAGGTATGGTGCAACAGGCGCGCAAGCAACAAGGTCCACGACTGCGGGAGATCACCGACGTCGACGGCATGGATCCCGAGGAATATGTGAACGTCAAGTCGTTCGATCAGAAGACGCCCATCAATCCTCGCGAATGGCTGAAACTCGAAACAGGCCCGGAACCGCTCACGACGCGCGTCATGGATCTGCTGACGCCGCTGGGAAAAGGACAGCGAGCCCTCATCGTGGCTCCTCCCCGATCCGGCAAAACGATCCTCCTGCAACACATCGCGCATGGCGTATCCACGAACCATCCGGATGTCAAACTCATCGTGTTGTTGATCGATGAGCGTCCGGAAGAAGTGACCGATATGCAGCGCAACGTCCAGGGAGAAGTTGTCGCCAGCAGCCTGGATCAGGACATCGAAAGCCACGTGCGGATTTCGCAATTGATCGTAGAACGGTGCAAGCGGCTGGCCGAAATGGGCCAGGATGTTTTCCTCTTGATGGACTCGATCACTCGGTTGGCTCGAGCCTTCAACAAGTGGGTCGGCAACACCGGGCGGACGATGACGGGGGGTGTCGACATCAAGGCGATGGATATCCCCAAGAAGCTGTTCGCCACAGCTCGCGCCTTCGAAGAAGGCGGGTCGCTGACGGTCGTCGGCACGGCACTCGTCGATACGGGCAGCCGCATGGACGACTTGATCTTTCAGGAGTTCAAGGGAACGGGCAACATGGAGTTGGTGCTCGACCGGAGGCTCGCCGATCGGCGCATCTGGCCCGCCATCGACATCAGCCAGTCGGGAACGCGCCGCGAAGAGTTGCTGCTCGACCCCGAAACACTCCATGCCGTGACCATGCTCCGCCGCACCCTGACGCAGATGCACCCGGCCGATGCGATGGAGCAACTGACCAAGCAACTGGCCAAGTTCCCTTCCAACGCCGACTTCATCGACTTCATCACCAAGGCCCGCGTTCTCGATTGAACCGGCGGACCGAGCGTACTAAAATGATGCGCGCAAAAGTCTTGGAGGGTATGCGAATTGGTGAGCGGCCTGTTTGGAGTACAGGTGCCCCGTAAGGGGTTGCGGGTTCGAGTCCCGTGCCCTCCGCTTTGC
>WFWZ01000123.1 GCA_015490875.1 Planctomycetaceae bacterium | reverse complement strand
GCTCCAACTGGGACGCACTCCTCAGGCCAATTGCAGCTCCGCCGAAGAAACCGGACGCCCTGTGCCCATTTCTTCTTCGTCGGTATCCGAGGAGTCTCCTGCTCTCGTCGGAGATCTTGCCTGATGCTCCCCTGGCCGCTCATCGTCGTCGCCGGTCTGCTCGGTTCCGGGCACTGCCTGGGCATGTGCGGCCCCTTCGCCTTGGCCATCGGCACTCATTCAGCGTCCGGCCGGTCCGCCTGGCTCCGGCAACTTCTGTTCGCCGCGGGGCGCCTGGCCACGTATGGTTTTCTCGGGGGTGTCGCCGCGGGGGCCGGCCTAAGTCTGTCGAGTTCCACCGGGTCACTCATTACAGCCAGCGGTTACCTCGCCATCGCCGCAGGTACCTTCTTGATCGCCCAAGGGCTTCTTTCGGCTGGGTGGTTGCGTTGGCCATCGCGTTGGAGGTTGCCGGAAGCGGCCTGCGTGGCTGCTCGAGCCTACGGTTCCCTCCTGAGTTCACCTCATTCCGGTCCCGTCTTCCTCGCGGGCCTGCTCACCGGGTTCCTACCATGCGGCCTCCTGTATGGATTTTTGGCTCTGGCCGCCACGACGCACAGCATCCTCTCCGGAGCCGCCGTGATGGTGGCTTTCGGCCTGGGCACGGTTCCGGCGCTTGTGGCTGCCGGCGTCGGGGGCTCGCTGGCGTCGACGTTGCTGCGAGCCCGTCTTCTGCGTTTGGCCGCGTGGTGCGTGGTCCTCACGGGAGTGGTGACGCTGGCCCGCGGGGTTTCGGCGGTCGCGGCGACTCGTTCCGGACCTGCCGAGCCCGAAGCGGCCTGTCCCTTCTGTAGCCAGCACCATGCGGACTCGCCGGCGTCTACTCAAACGGACTGACGATCGTCATCTTGGCCAGTCCCAGAAGAACACCCATCACGCCAAGGACGGCGATGAGCAGAATCACGCCCCAAATGGTCCGCATGGGGTCGTCTTTGGCCACGGGCTTTTTCGGTTTGCCATGACGGAGCCACTTCAAGACGACCGAGCAAACCCAGTTCCAGTGCAGCATGAGATGCAGAATAACGGCGGCTCCCAAACCGCACACGAGGTAAAACCGCACGTTCGACCATCCGACATACGTGTATCCCCAAAGTTGCCAACCGTCGGCTGCGGGCCCCGGTGGAAAGGCGAATTGCAACACGAGCGACACCCAGAACAAGGAGAGGAAGAGGACGAGGAGGATCACATCGAGCCAGAAGTTGGTGGCGGTGATCGAGAGAAACCACCAGCTCCGGCCGGTCGAGCGACTTTCCGCATTGGATTGTGGAGTCCGCCGAGGCACCCTCGCTTCCGCCGGAAACCGGGATTCCGGCAGCTCCGTTTGCGGAGGCGTTGTATCCGTCATCTGTCCCCTTTCGTCCACCCGGTCATCCACCGCCTCCACGCCGACTTGCCCCATCGCTGCCATCGGATTCTGCCCTCTTGTCGATTCACTCTCTTTACCGCCCCGTTCCGGCCTATCCGCGAGCGGGACTCCTAAGCCGGCGGGGTCGGGAACTCATCTTCGAAAAGGATGGCATATTCTGCCGGACATTTGTCTGCGAGGCGGAACGCAGATTCCTCAGCATAGCTGGAAGCCCCTACAGGCGACAACGCCCACACGATCGAAACGTGTCAAACCCCGCTTCGGTCACGTGCGTCGCATCCGTTCTATTCGCAACAACCGCCCCGGTGGATGCAACCCTGGAGTCTCCGACGCTCAAACGTTAGGCTACATGTCCGTGGAGGTCGCTTCACACCTGGACTCCTGTTCGACCTGGAGATGCGCATGCTGTCGAAAGCCTCGCTCCGTACAATCCTTTTCTCCGCCCTGTCCGTTGTCCTCCTGCTGCTCGTGCTGGCCGGAATCGGCTATCTCCTCCCTCGGGAATGGACGGCCCGCCAGAGTATTGAGTTGGCGGTGACCACTCCGAAAGTCGTGGAGGAACTGATCGCCGCCCCGCAGAATTGGCCTCAGTGGACGCCTTGGAATCCTCGGGATCTCCCGGGATTTGCGATCCGGTCGAAAGATGAATTGCAGGCGGAGTGGTCGAGTCCCGAGTTGGGTCGCGTCCACTGGAAACGGGAACCGTCATCGGGGCCTCTCCCAAAAGCTCCTCTTCGTTACCAGCTCATCTTCGAGGATGCCAACGGGGCCACCGTTCGTGGCACGATGACACTGGAACCCGTTCACCGGGGGGACGGCGAATTATGGCGCCTGATATGGACGCAACGCGGCCCTCTCCGCTCCGATCCACTCTCCCGCTGGGTCGGCTTGCTCGTCGTGAGATCCTTGGCCGAAGGGGATATGAAGGCCGCTCTGACGACACTCAAGGAGCGCCTCGAACGGACGGCCCCCTCCCGGCATGCCGGTCACGAGGCGGGGCACCACTGAGTGCCAACTTTCTGGCACTCAGCGGCCCGTGGAGTTCTTATCCCTTCGCCGGCTTGACGAACACGAGAAAATAGTTGCTCTTGAAGATTCCCTTCTTCTCCTCCACGAACTGGAAGCCTGCCGACTCGATCTCCTGCTTGAAAACATCCTTGCCGGCTCGAACGTGATTCATAATCCAGTCGCTCGTCTTCCCGGGGACTCGCTCGAAATCGATCAGCACGAGACGTCCGCCCGGCTTCACCGCCTTGTAAATCGAGGCCATCGTCTTGTTGGGATACTCGAAGTGGTGGTACGTATCGCAAATGAAGACAAGGTCCACCGAGTTGGCCGGCAAGTTGGACGAGGTATCGGACGCCAGAACGGTCTTGATATTCGTGAGTCCCTGCGACTGCGCTTCCTCCTCGATGTGCTTGAGAAAATTCTTCGCGATGTCGACGGCATAGACGGTTCCCTCTTTGCCGACCGCTTTGGCGAACAACATCGTCATGAACCCGGTTCCCGCTCCGACATCGGCGACGGCCATCCCCGGCTTGATGCCCAGTTCCCGAACCGTCTGCTCCCGTTGGTCCCAGATCTCTCGTCCTTCCCGCTCGAACCGCTCGATGAACTGCTTCACATCGGGGTTGCGGAACGATTTGTTGATTCCCGGTTTGACGCTCTTTTCTTGAGCGGCCAAGGGGAGGGTGCCAAGAACGACGAACAGCAGTACCGGCAAGAATCGATGTCTCACGGATGGGTCCTCCGCAAAAGGTGGGAACTCGAAATCGGCCTCCAGGCGGGTCCCATAGGCTGGCCGACGATAGATGGGGGCTTCCGGCAGTATAGTCGAGTCGCCGAGCCGTCCGCAAATCCCCCGGCTTGGGCCCAGCGGAATCGGCGGCATCGAGCCCCATCGGACATCGTCCGGCAACGGATGCTCCAAGGAGGATCGCCGAGAAGGCGCCGGTTGACGGGTCGTGGGTCGTGAGACACCCGTGCGCGTCCACTCGGTCGACTTAGTCCACTCTGTCGACTTGGTCCACTTGGTCCACTCGGTCCACAGGCCACGCCCGCATGCATTAAAAGACCTCCGGTCATTTCATCGGCTCGGCGCCATATCGGTTGCCGCTTTCGAGGGACAAGGGTTATAATCGGAGCGTTCTCGGCGAGTGGCGGCGTAGCGGGAACGCGGCTCTCGCGCGAGGCATGGGTCTCGGGGCGCGGGAAACTCTTCGTGGTCAGTCTCGTAGCGCAGGACCGTTCGACCGAAAGCAGCGGGCTTCGCTCGGCGCAATCTCCTGGTGCGTCCGGTATTCGGTCATTCTCCAGCGCTCGCCGGTGCTTGTTCGATCGACGGCGAAAGCGCCTTCTTTGATGCGGGCGACCTCGCGAGCTTTTTCGGAGAGACAATTGGTGGGATTCTATAACTTGGCGTTCCAACTCGTTGCACTCGTGTGTTCCGCCACTGCAGTGTACAAGTTGTGGCAGGTGTATTGCGGTGTGCGGTCGTACTGGTTTGTCCCTTTGGATGGCGTGGTGGCTGAAATAGGGCTGGATGACCCTAGCGGAGGTGGCGTCTATCGAGTGGCATACTCGTATTCCCTGAATGGAATTACTTACGTAGGAAGACGTGTCACGTATGGTCGTGCGTCAAGGCGAACGATTCAAGAACTTCTCGATGGAAAGCAGGTGGGCGACTCAGTTCTTGTCTTCGCCGATCCGTCTAATCCAAATGAAAGCGTATTGCTCAAGGGACCGCGTGTGCTGGCAGCTGCAGAATGTCTGCTGTTCGTGTTTCTCGCGACTGTTTCTTTCGGCATCCACATAGACGGCAATGGCGCGAAGATCTGGGGTTTCCCAGCTGAACTTGTTGTTGAAGACGGGGGGCTCTGATTCGTGTGGCTTAGGCACTGTAAACAATGCTTCTCCAAAGAAGAAAAAGAAACCGACAAGTAAACCGGAGCGGGGCGCGGCGCCGGCATGAAACCAAAGAAGGCGGCTGTAGGCGTGGCTACGCCGCTGCCTGTGCGTCTCGGCTCGGCAGAAGTGTTGCCTCCCCATGTGGCCAGACAAGACCGGAGGATCTTCTCTCTCCACGTTTACGGCCTGAGCATCTTCCCGCTCATCGGACGTTGACTCCCTTTCGCCTTACGCTGTTCGGCAATCCATGAGGCGTCGACGAAACGCCGCAGAAGGTTTTCAAGGACGCGTTCGGCTTCGGGTGGCAAGGCGTCCAGGTAGGCGTGGTCGCGCGAGCCGCGCCGCACAAAGCCGCTCCAGCGAAGTTCCACCGCGTCGCGAATTTCTTTGGGCAACTCCAGTTCGAATCTCTGGAGCACGCGCAGCGACCAAAGCACGCCCAGCCGATCTCGGAACATCTGCCAGACGCGCGTCCAGCCTTGCACCGAGGTCGGAGGAAGTTGCCAGCCTCGCCAAGCCGCCCAAAGCGCCATCGATCCGACCCAAAACCCGAGAAGGGGAACAGGTGCCGATTCCGGCAAGGCGTGCCACCAGCGCGGCGTCGGGTGGAGCATCCATTGAGCGGCAGTGAGGAACCAGGGAGCCGCCCAGATGCGAGTCGCCAGACAATCGGCGATTTGCAGCAGACCCACGAGCACGAGTCCGGCCTCCCAAAGCGCGGCGACGTGGAGCGGTCTGCCCGTCAGAAGCGTCTGCCACGCTGGCAGCCCCGCCACGGCGAAGAAACTGACGACCACCCAGTGCCATCCTCGGTGCTGAGGCCGTTTGGCTCCCAACCGAGCCATGAAAGGGCATCCCGCCACCGCCAACATCAGCCAACGCAGGGCATCTCGCGTCGGAGATGCCAGTTCTTGCGACAAAGTCACAAGCGATCCGAAGGCGGCGAACACGACGGCGAAAGCGCCCCAGTACCACGCGTGCCACAGCACCGTACCGATGAGCTGGCGGCGCACGCGAAGCAGCCAAACGATATCCAGAATCGTCAGAATCGCGACAGCCGTTATCCATTGCCATGCCATGAGGACCATTATGCGGGTCGTATCGAGGGCAGCAACCAGCGAGCCGGTAGCGTGTGGCGAAAAAGCAACGGTGGTGTTTGCTCAACCTGCCTCCGTAAGGAATGTTTCCTGGGAGGAGCCAACGGATCCAGGAGATGACACGGGTTTGAGAAGGTTTATGGGAAGCCGGCCAGCTTCCGCTTGCCGAAGGAGTTGAAGCGATGAAGAGATTGTCTGCCAGTATCGCCGTGCTCGTTGCCCTCGCTGTGGCCCCCAGCGCCCATGCTGGCTGGTTCGACGCGTGGTGGCCCACTCGAGCTCCCATGGGGCAGCCGGTGGGCACAAGTTGGCAAACCGGCTATGTGGTTCAGCCCTCGGTCCCCGTGGCCGTTGGACGCAGCGACGCCCACGTCGTTTCGTCGTCCGCGACGCCGGTCTCGTGGGGCGGCCCCCAGAGTAGCGTGGTTGCGGAACCAGGGTGCGGCTGCGGGTACGAAGTGGGATGCGGTTGCTCCTATGAAGTCGGTTGCGGCTGGGCAGGATGGGGCTGCCACTGGCGTCCCTTCGCCGGTTGCTACTTCCCCAAGGTCTGGACGCCGCGCCTCTGCTGGAGCTGCCGGTGCCGCAGTTGGTTCTCCTGGCTGCACCGATGCCATTGGGAACGCTCATGTGGCTGCTTCGCCGAGCCTTCCTGCGGGTGCAGCTACGAACCCACCTGTGGGTGCTCGATCGCTCCGGCATGCGGTCAACCGACTCCGATCGAATGGAAAGCTCCAGTGACGCCCGCCCCCACGCCGGTCAACCCGCCTCGGCCCATGCCCGAGAAGGCTCCGGCCAAAACAAGTGCCGATCGGAAAGCGTAAGTCCTGGGCGAGGCGGTCACGCCTGGAATGGTCGTCCTCGAGCTTCCTTTGGCGCTCATGGTGCAGCCTTTGCCGATTTGCTCAAGGGCGACGATCGAGCCGGACGATACCTGAGGATAGGACAACCGGGAGGGCGGGATGACCCGAACGGTTATCTCGTTTCAGGATAGAGGTCATGGTATGACGACGGAGCGACGTGCCATGACCTTTTTTGTGCGCCCGGGCGATGAGGTCCTCGCGTGCCCAGGCACCTGCGGCCTCACGATGTCCCCTGCCCTACCCGCCTTCGGACGCCCGACACGAGATGACCTCTCTTGATGCCCAAGGTCGCGGCCCCCTAGACTGTCGGCCGGGCGAGGGACCTGTTCATTCCGCGTCGCAGGCGGCGTTCCCCGCCAACCAACGACCCATCGAGAACACGTACGCCATGCACCAACTGGGGTCACCCGATCGAAACTCACGCCCCGCAGCGGCCCCATCCTCAGCGGCCTACCAACGGTGTGTGGTCCCCTCGTGCGGCGCCACCTACGACATCGGCCAAGTTCTGGTGGCCTGCGAACGCTGCGGCGGACTCCTCGATGTGGCCTATGATTGGGATCGCCTCGAACCTCCCAAGTCACTTCGCGAATTCGAACAGGCTTGGCAGCAGCGGCGCGATCCAGTTTGCTTCAGCGGCGTGTGGCGTTTCCACCGACTCCTTCCGTTCGCCCCCCGAGAACGATTAGTGACGGTAGGCGAGGGCCAAACGCTCTTGCAGCAAGCCGATCATCTGGCCCGCTTGATTGGACTCCAGCCCGGGCGGCTCTTTCTGCAGTACGAGGGACTCAATCCCTCGGGAAGCTTTAAGGATAACGGGATGGCGGCGGCGTTTACACACGCTGCCTGCGTGGGGGCTAAGAGCGCCGCATGCGCATCGACGGGCAACACGAGCGCCTCGCTGGCGATGTACGCGGCGGTGACGCAACTGATGCGAGCCATCATCTTTGTCGGATCGGGCAAAATCGCCTACGGCAAGCTCTCGCAGGCACTTGAGTACGGCGCGTTGACGATCCAGATCAATGGCGACTTCGACGACGCGATGGCGCGCGTCCGCGAAGTGTGCGCTCAGATGGGAATCTACCTCGTCAACAGCGTCAACCCATTTCGACTCGAAGGCCAAAAGACGATCATGTTCCGCGTCCTCGAGGCGCTCGGATGGGAAGTCCCCGACTGGATCGTCGTCCCGGGTGGCAACCTCGGCAACTCGAGTGCCTTTGGAAAGGCGTTCGCCGAACTCCACGAACTCGGGCTCATCGATCGCATTCCCCGGCTAGCCATCATCAACGCGGCGGGAGCCAACACACTTTACGAACTCTACCAGCGACGGGGACTCCGATGGAACGGCGGTGACATCGATATGTCTCTGGTGCGACGCTACTATGAGGAACTCGATGCTCGCCATCGTAAAGCCTCGACGATCGCCAGTGCGATCGAGATCATCCGCCCGGTGAACCTCACCAAATGCTTGCGCGCCCTGGAGGTTTGCAACGGCGTCGTTCGCGAAGTGACCGATCAGGATATTCTCGACGCCAAGGCGCGCGTCGGGACGTCCGGCATCGGTTGCGAGCCGGCCAGTGCGGCATCGGTGGCCGGGCTGCATCTGCTGCGGCGCGAGAACGTGATCGGAGCCGACGACCGAGTCGTTTGCATCTTGACCGGCCATCAGCTCAAGGACCCCACGGCGACGGTCGCCTACCACACGACCGACCAGGATCTCTTCAACCGGACATTGCGCAGTCGAGGCGTGACGCGCGCGTCGCATGCCAACCGCGCCGTGACGGTCGCCAACGACCGCGATGAAATCATCCGCGCGATTCGACTCTATGTGCGGGATGATTAGATCAAGGCCGCCCGGCCGGAGTACCTATTGTTGCGAGTGCGGGTTGCGCTGGAGTCGTTCGCGCACTTCGTCCTTGAGACGCGCGATGACCGAATCACGATCGGTCTCGCGCAAGATCCGCTGCACGACGGCTTTGGGGGATTCGCCGCCCCACGAAGCGCCGTGTTCGAAGTAGTACTGCGCCGCCTGCCCGACGATGAAGGAACCATAGCCGGCGGCGGCCGCCTGCGGGACGGCGGTCAGCAGCGTCGCGGCTCCAGCCGTCAACAGTTTCAACGAACTGGAGAGAAAATGCGTGATCGTTTCGCCGACCATCACCCAACCAGCCGCTTTGGCGATCGCGACCACCAACTCCTTCGCCGGCTGCCATGCCATTTCCAAACCGTAGATTCTTCCGAGTGTGATGACCATGGAGACATCGACGGCGGCTCCGCCAACGACATCGGCCACACCCACGGGATTGAGCGCCACGGCGGTCGCCTTGAGTCCCGCGAAGGTCCAGATCGTCTGCTGCGCAGCTTGCTGCCTCATCTGCACGCGCAGCACGGCGATCCGATCCGACTTGTCGGCCGTGTACATAGCCGCGTTGAGGGCCAACAGCGCGAGTCCCTCTTGCGCAAGAATCTCCAAGATTCGCGCTTTGACTTCTTCGACTTGAGGTTCGGGTTTGCGCATTTCCCGACGCGTCTTTCCTGATGCGTCTTCGATGATGTACTCGAGTTCTCTTGGATCGGCACTGGCGGGAACGATGTTTTCGGGACTGACAATAGCTTGGCAGCGGGACGCAAGCACTTCCATAAGCTGCTCGCGCTGCTGCTGGCTATAGAGATCGATCTTGTTCAGCACCAAGAGGATGGGCTTGTGGCGGGCGGCGAGTCCCGCCAGGGCCGTGAATTCGGTTTCATTGAGATCCGAATCGGTGACAAAGATCAACAGATCGGAGCGTTCAGCGGCTTCGTCGGCCAGCTCGCCGCGAGCCGCTCCGCCAACTTCGTTGATTCCTGGGGTGTCGATGAGCACGATTTGGGATTGATCGAGACCGGGAATGCAATAGCCGCTCCCTTCCCAAGGGACGTGCCACACTTCCTTCGTCCATCCCCCGCGCACATCGACCTCGGTCACCGCCTCGCCGATCAACGCGTTGATGAGTGCCGACTTGCCGGTGCTGATCTCGCCGAAGACGACGATCTCGACTCGCCCCTGCGTCAATTTGCGCTCCATCGCCTCGAGTTGTTCGACCTCGCGCTGCAAAGCCGCTCGTTCTTTTTCCGAACAGCCGCGCACCTTGGCCAACGTGCTGCGCAGCGACGCCAGCGCGGCATCGACAGGATCGAGCGATTTGTCTTCGGGAGCCGTCACCGATGGCGGACTTCCCGCCTCTTCACTCATCTTTGGACTCCTTTTGGGACGCCGTCGCACCTCGTTGCTGCCAGTGCCTCGCGGCCAATTGGACCAACTTGGCCAACTCACTCGGCTGCGTCAGCCGCTGCCACTCGCGCCTCGCCAAATCGGGCAAGCTCTCCGCCTGCTCGTCCATTTCGGCCGAGAGATAGCGGATGAAGACGGCTCCTGCCCAACGCGTGACGACAACTTGCACCAACCCCTGCAATAGCCCTCCGGCGATCGTGCCGGCTCCGGGGATCGTCTTGAGCATACCGGCAACAGCGGAGGCAATCGCGGGGGTCGCCGCGCTGACGCCGAGGATCGCCACGAGGTTCTTGCCGAGTTGAGCCAGCAGTTCCGTTGCGGCCTGCAAGTCGAAATCGCGTTGATAGACGCGAGCGATCTCCACCACCATTTTCGCCGTGATCGCGCTTCCGGCCGCCAGGTCCAGCACAGGAAGAGGACTCAAGGCAGCGGCACTCCCAGCCGCCCACATGTGGCGATCGACAACACGCCATGCTTCCTGTTCGAGTGTCGCTTTGACTTGCCGTTTGGCTTCCGAGACCAAGGCTCGCGACTGGAGCAGCAAGTTGGCCAGCAGCAGCTCGTCTCCTTCGTGCCGAAGTACCTCGAGCATACGTTCGGCCAACGCACTGACGTCGGCTGGCTCCTCAACCATCTCCTCGACTTCGCGCCCGTCGGCCAGGCACCGCACGCGCCGGCGCTCGACGGGACAAGCCTGGACGGGAAGAATGTCGCGAGGCTCAACGTACGGTGCCAGTTGCTCGCTTAACTGCTGTAGCAGCCGTTGCTGCTGAGCCTCGTCATACCAGTCGGTCTTATTGAGGCAGACGAGGAGTTTTTTCTCCATCGCTGCGAGTGTTTCGACGAGTTCCTTTTCGTAGGCGCGCAGCGGTCCGTCGACGACGAGCAGCACCAGGTCGGCGTTTTGGGCCGCCTCGGTCGCCATCCGCTGGTGCTCGGCTCCGTCGACCTCCGCCAAGCCCGGGGTGTCGACCAGAACGACTCGATCGTCACCACTCCAAGTGATCTCGTTGCGACGCACCGTCGTCCCCGCCTCGACATCGGTGCGGAAGACTTCGCGGCCGGCCAGGGCATTGAGCACGGCGGACTTGCCCGAGGAGACCGTTCCGAAGACGACGATTTCGAGTCGCCGAGCCTGCCGCTTGGTCTCCACGGCCGCCACCATCGCCTCGAGCTGCCGGCGTTCAGCCTCGGAAAGAGCCTCGGAGTCCCGCAAGGATTGAGCTTCCGCCAAGTTGCGCTCGATTTGAGCCGCCTTCGCCTCGGGCGACAATTCGCTGGGGGCTTTCCGGTCTTGTTGTTTCCGCTGGGCGCGTCGTCGTGAATTCCGCCACAGTCGCCAGAGAACCGACGCGGCGGCTGCCAGGGCGAGGAGACCTCCGGTGAGCACGAGCCCGAAGTAGACGCGGATCCATGTCGCCGACACGCCGGCTCGGCGCAGACGATCCGCCTGCTCCACGAGCCAAGGCGGTACGACCACCAGGAGGGCCCCCAAGAACGCGAGCGTGACTAACGCGAGCAGACGAGGAGCCCAATTGCGCATGGAATCGCCGACACTTGCAAAACCTCAAGGCCTTGCGGCGGTCGATTGCCGCCGCCCGGCTTCATTGTGCCGGTCCGTATGCCAGCCTGCAAGCCAACGCGCCCGGCCGAGCTACCTCGCAGCGGCCGAACGCGTGCCTCGCCGGCTCGAGCCTATTTTTGCTCGCCGATACCGAGCAATTCGACTTCGAAGATCAGGACAGCGTCGGGGTAGATGGACGAACCAGGAGGCGGATTCTTGCCATAGGCAAGTTTGCCGGGGATGTAGAAGATGTAGGTCGATCCGACCGGCATCAATTGAACGCCCTCGGTCCAGCCCTTGATGACTCGGTTGAGCGGAAACGTCGCGGGCTGGTTGCGCTTCTTCGAACTGTCGAAAACGGTGCCGTCGATCAGTTTGCCTTCATAGTGGACGGTAACCGTGTCGGTCTCTTTCGGCTTGGCCCCGGTGCCCTGCTTGACGACTTTGTACTGAAGACCACTGGGAAGCGTCACAACACCTTCCTTCTTCGCATTCTCCGCCAGGAAGGCCTCATTCTTCTTCTGCAATTCCATCATCCGGGCTCTTTCCTTCTCTGCAAGGGCTTTTTGAAGCGCCATCATGACCGCCTGCGCTTCCTCAGGCGAAAATCGGCTGTCTTTCCCAGCCACGGCATCGGCGATCCCCATCGCGATCGCCGAGACGTCTGGGGTCAGCCCCTGCTCGATCAATCGTGACGCAAAGTTATGGCCGATGATGTACGAAGCCTTCTGCTCATTCGTCTCCAACGCCTTTGCCTGAGGGGCCGAACCTTGTGGTTGCCCCCAGGCGACGGTGGAAGTCAGGAGTAGACCAAGCGCGCAAACTGTGAACGGCAAACGAAACATGGTGCAATAGAAACCTTTCCAAAGGAGGGGTGCGAGCGGTGGGTCGATGAGGACATTACAGCGGAAACGAGTCGGCGCTGCAAGGGTGGTTGGGGGGTGCTGGTTTGCTGGGGGC
>WFWZ01000122.1 GCA_015490875.1 Planctomycetaceae bacterium | reverse complement strand
GCGTGGGTGTGGCGATTTCCGCCTTTCAATTGCAAAAGGCCACGATGCGGGTCGGCACGATCGGCTTGGGCGCCGGCACAACGGCCGCTTATGGGCGACGGGGAGACCATTATGTGTTTTATGAAATCAACCCGGCGGTGATCGAACTGAACCGGAAGTGGTTCACGTTTCTGTCGGACTTGGAGCGGCGAGGCGGCCGAGTCGAGGTGCGTCTGGGTGATGCCCGGTTGACGATGGAACGCGAGCCGGGTCAGGGGTATGACGTCCTGGCGATCGACGCGTTCACGGGAGACGCCATCCCGGCTCACCTGCTGACGCGTGAGGCATTTGAAGTCTATTTTCGGCACATGCGCAAAGGTGGGGTGATTGCCGTCCACATCAGCAATCGCCATTTGGATCTCAATCCGGTCGTTGCCGCCATCGCGGCTCATTACAACCTGTCCCTTCTCCGGGTCGAAGGTGAAGAGAAAGACGAGATCGCGGACGCGGACTCCGAATGGCTCTTGCTGACGAAGAACAACGATCTGGCCGAGTGGATCGTGGCGACCGGGGATGGGGAACTCGTCGACGTGGACCAAGCCGAAAAGACGCTTTGGACCGACGACTACAGCAGCTTGTGGCAGATCCTGTATGAAAAGCCATGGGAGGCGCTCTGGCGATGAGCGATTCCGGTGAACCATCGGACGTAGTCGTGCACGTCGAAACGCCGCCTCGGTCGGTTGCGGCGACGCTCCGGCGGCTGGGACCGGGCCTGATCGTCGCCGCCTCGATCGTGGGTTCCGGAGAGTTGATCGCAACGACCAAGGCGGGGGCTCAAGCCGGTTTCTGGCTCCTTTGGCTCATCCTCGTCGGTTGCGTCATCAAAGTCTTCGTTCAGATCGAGTTCGGTCGCAATGCGATCCACAGCGGTCAGACGACGATGGAGGCGCTGAGCGAAGTTCCGGGGCCTCGCTGGAAAGGCCACGGCAACTGGATCGTCTGGTATTGGTTTTTGATGTTCGTGGGGAGCCTGAGTCAGTTGGGCGGCATTGTCGGGTCTGTCGGACAGGCTCTGGCGATCAGCGCTCCTTTGACCGAACATGGGCGCCGTTTCAATCGGTTTGCCAATGCATCGATTGGTTGGAAATCAGCCGAAGCGGCACTGCAAGCGTCGCAGAATCTCGATGTGACTCCAGAACGGCAGGATCGGTTAGCGACACGGGCGCGTCAGTGGAAAGCCGAACTGGAACGGATGTCGCAGAGTTGGCGGGAGCAAATCGGGGACAAGCGATTTCGTGAGTTGGGCGATCGACCGCCTCCACCGATCGACGACAAGATATGGGCTGCCATCATTGCCGTGGCGACGAGTTGGATGCTGTTCCGCGGGCGGTATCGTTTCATCCAGTGGTTCTCCACACTGCTCGTCGGTTCGTTTACCGCGATCACGCTGATCAACCTGGGGCTGTTGCAGGTCGATCCGATCTGGCACGTCCGGTGGGACGACATCGTGACGGGGATGCAGTTCCGAGTCCCTCCGGGCCAAGAAGGCTCGACAGCCGTGATGACAGCGCTGGCGACCTTCGGCATTATCGGCGTGGGAGCGAGCGAGTTGATCGTCTATCCGTACTGGTGCCTGGAGAAAGGATACGCGCGCTTTACAGGGCCTTTCAAAGATGAACCTTCGTGGTATGAGCGAGCGCACGGCTGGCTGCGCGTCATGCAGTGGGACGCCTGGGGCTCGATGGTGATTTACACATTGGCGACGGTCGCCTTTTATCTCTTGGGAGCTGCCATCCTCGGGCGGTCCGGACTCGATCCGCAAAGCCACGAACTGATCCGAACGCTTTCGACGATGTACGAACCGGTGTTCGGGGACTGGGCGACGATCCTCTTCTTGTTCGGATCGTTCGCCGTCCTCTATTCGACGTTCTTCGTGGCCAACGCGAGTCACGCGCGGGTGTTGTCGGACACGCTGGGCGTGCTGGGGCTGGCTCAAGCCACCGAGGCGGCTAAGGCTCGGCGCATTCGTGTGCTCAGTGCGCTCTTTCCGATCGTTTGCCTCGTGATTTACGTCGCCGTTCCCCGACCTGCGCAACTGGTGCTGCTGGGAGGGCTGCTGCAAGCGATCATGCTGCCCATGTTGGCGGCAGCGGCGCTTTTCTTCCGCTACGTGCGAACGCCCATTCCGCTACGACCGGGGCGACTGTGGGATCTCTTTCTGTGGCTCTCGGCACTCGGGATGGCGATTGCCGGAGGCGCCGCTTTGGTGCTGAAGATCCGGCAATTCCTCGCATAAGTCTTGCCGAGTGATTACGATGGAACGCGAGAATCCGTCGCTGGGACGGAACGGCAAACGAGGTCGGAGCTCGCGTTGATGATGTCGATGGCCATGACTTGGTGGCTTGTCGTGACTGCGCCCGTTATGTGGCTCGAGGCGCACGGCGCGCGCGTCGATCGTCGTGTCAGTCCGGCATTCACATGGACAGTTTGGGCGAGTTGCCAGAGCCTGCCTCCAGCACTTCTCCCCCAATTGCAGAAGCGCGGTTGGCGGATCGAATTAGTTCCCTCGTTGGCGGAGGCACTTCCTTTGCTGGCCGACGCGGCACCGCGCGGCTGGCCCGACGGCTGGACGTGGAAGAACGTCGATGCGGTGCATCTTCCGTCAGAACGGCGGATTCTCTTTGCCGAGTGGCGAGTCGCCCGGGACGGTCGATGGGTGCGCTGTCACCGAGTTGCCGGTGTCGTGCGCCATGAGTTAGCTCATGCATGGGATGCCGCATGCCGCCAGACGGGGTCCTTTTCCGAGTCGTCGCGATTCCGCCTGGCCTATCAGCGCGAAGTGGCTCGGCTGCCGGCATCAGTGCTGCGGCGACTGGGGTATTTCGTGCAACCGACCGATGCGGGAAGGCAGGAGGCGTTCGCCGAGTTGGCGGCTTTGGTGTGGGGTGGGGGGAGTTCCCCCCACTTGGCGACGCTTCTGCGCCAGAGCTTTCCTCAGACGATGGCCGTAGTTCGGTCGAGTTGGGTTGGGGCGGCTGTGCCGGTAGACGTGGGGGACGTCGCCGCCTCGGTGGTGCGCTAGCCTACTGCCGGTGACAATGCGGGAATCCTTATCCGGGGGGCGCCGCCGTTATGCCGATCTCAGGAAACAGAAGCGATCCCCTTCTCGCCGTTTCGGGCAGGAGCACTTCCGGGGCAGCGTGGAGTGCTACACGGCGAGGCGGGTCGCTTTTTTTGTGCGCCTCTGTTACTGCCTCGGCAAGCCGGCTCTCTCCCCTTTGACGAATCGTCCGGGCGCCTTCACAATGAAGGGCGCTTTGCAATTGCGAGCCCGTGTCGCTGAAGTAGCGAACCGAGCGCTGCCCTCCGACGGCCCTCGCAAGGGGGAGCCGTGAACCGGGTCAGGCCGTAACAGGAGCAGCCCTAAGCGGGGTACTCTTGTGCGGGGGCCGTCGGGTGGCACCGGTCGGATGGGTTCCTGCCTGGCCGGAACTTCTTTTCTCAGAGGCCGTCTGATGACCGACGTGGATGCTTCCGCTGCGCCTGAGAATGACACCCACAGCTACCTTGTCGTAGCGCGCCGCTACCGGCCTCGAACCTTCGACGAATTGGTCGGCCAGTCTCATGTGGTCCAAGCCCTGGTCAATGCGATCGAGACCGATCGAGTCGGGCATGCCTACCTCTTTACAGGAGCTCGAGGGGTGGGCAAGACGTCGACGGCGAGGATCTTCGCCAAGTGCCTGAATGCCCCCAACGGGCCGACCGTGCATCCGGACGAGTCGAGTGACATTTGTCGGCGGATCGACGCTGGAGACGACATCGATGTGATCGAGATCGACGGGGCGAGCAACCGAGGGATCGATGAGATCCGCCAGTTGCGTGCCGGGGTCAATATCCGCCCCAGTCGAGCTCGGTACAAGATTTACATCATCGACGAAGTCCACATGCTGACGTCGGCCGCCTTCAATGCCCTCCTGAAGACGCTTGAAGAACCCCCGCCTCACGTCAAGTTTATTTTCTGCACCACCGACCCGGACAAGATTCCCATCACGGTTTTGTCTCGATGCCAGCGGTACGATTTTGCTCCCGTCGACACGGCCGAGCTGGTGGCCCGCCTGGAACAGATTCTCCGAGAGGAAGGTCGGGAGGCCGAACCGGAAGCACTCCAGTTGGTGGCTCGGCACGCCACCGGATCGGTCCGCGACAGCCAGTCGCTGCTGGAGCAACTTTTGGCGTTCACCAGTGAGAAGGTGACGGTCGCCGATGTCCATCGGATGTTCGGAACGGCCCCCGATGCGCATCTGGCTGAACTCCTCGACCGACTGGCGACCTGCGACACGCCGGCGGCCTTGGAAATCCTGGATCGATCGCTCGGTCGAGGCATCGATCCGGGGCAACTCGCCGAACAACTGGCGAGTTGTTTTCGGGATGCCATGTTCGTGGCCACCGGTGCCAAGTCGGAGTTGCGATGGCACACCGGCAGCGACGTGACTCCCGCCATCGATCGACTCGCGCAAACGTACGGCCTCTCCGGCGTCTTGGCGGCTCTGCAAGTCCTGGATCAAACGGTGACACGAATTCGGCACTCATCTCAGGCACGGACGATCCTGGAAATGGCGCTAGTGCGGATCGGCCACTTGAGGCAGTTGAAGCAGATTGAGTCCTGGCTGGCTGGAGGCGTTCCTCCGAAAGTTCCTCAGACGTCTGGCCCAGCGGTTTCGGCCCCGTCCGCGGCTGGGACCTCAGGCGACGGCCTACGTTCGCCCCAAGGCACGAGCGCCCCGGCTCCCAGTTCCCCGCCCTCGCCATCCCCTCCCTCGCAGCTCGGTGCAACTACCCCTGGAGCTCCAGAACCGGCGCATCGCGAAGCGTGTTCGAGCAAAGATGGGGGAGAAGCTGTGGCGGAACCAGCACAGGCAACGGAAACGGGGGCTTCCGTCGAAGCAGCGCAACCGATGCAAGTCGGGCAAGCGAGCGTGATCAACGGGGTTGGGGAGAATGGCGAGGAAAAAACCCCAGATCCATGGGATCTTTGGCAGGAAGTGTGCCGCCGAGTGCGAGATCGGATCGGACCGTACGGCGAATTCGCCACGGCAGCTCACTGGCGCACACCCAATGCGCTGGTCGTGGAATTTCCTCACGGATATACTTTGCAGAGAGAGCGCTGCGAGCGGCCGGCAGCCCGGTCGGTCCTGCAGGAAACAGTTTCTCAGCTGGCCGGTCGCCCGGTGCAGTTGGAGTTGGTTCAAGGGGGCTCAGTTGCCGAGCCGCAAGGGGCTCCCAGCGAATCTCCGCTGGAGCAGCGCCGGAGGCGTGAACGCGCGCCCCTAGTGCGGCGAGCCATGGACTTGTTCGATGCCGAAGTGACGCGCATCGACGAACCGCCGGATCGTCGCTCCTAGTCGACCCGTGAAAGGACGCTAACCATGCTCAAACGACTCTCCACGTTCTTTTCAGCGATCCGCGGTCTCGATTACATGCAACGGGAATTCGATCGCTTTGCCCAAGAGCTGGCCAAGCGGCGAGTGACGGCGCAAGCCGGAGGCGGCATGGTGGAAGTCGAGGTGAATGGCAGCATGGAAGTGTTGCGCGTAACGTTGGCTCCCGAGTTGGTCGCGAAGGGGGACGGCGAGATGATCGAGGAACTGGTCGTCTCGGCTGTCAACCAGGGGCTGAAGAAAGCCAAAGCCGCCGCGCAGGAAGCGATGCGCGAGTTTGCCGCGGAAGCCGATCCAGGTGGACTGGCCGACATGATGGGCCAGTTCGAGAAGGAACTCGAGGAGCAGGCCGGGGAGTGAGGCGGGCATGGTGCAGATCTCCGAATCGGTCAGCACGTTGATCGACCAGCTCGCGCGGCTCCCCGGTATCGGCAAGAAGACGGCCGAGCGCTTGGCTTATCATCTGCTCCGCGTTCACAAGTCGGAAGCTCTGGCGTTGGCCGAGGCGATTCGCAATGTGCGCGAGAATGTGCGGTATTGCTCGGTATGTTACAACCTGGCGGAAGAGGATCGATGTGCCATCTGCCAGGACCCGAAGCGGGACCAAGGGTTGCTGTGCGTCGTGGAACAGCCTCGCGACCTGATCGCCATCGAGCAGACGGGGGCGTATCACGGTCTGTATCACGTGCTGTTGGGGCGCCTGGCGCCTCTGGAGGGGATCGGTCCGGATCAACTGACCATGGAAGCGTTGCTGCGGCGAGTCGAAGAGGGAGAGTTCCGTGAAATCATCCTGGCGACCAATCCGACCGTCGAGGGTGATGGAACGGCTTTGTTCCTCTCGAACCAACTGGCACGGTTCCCCGTGCAGCTGACTCGCCCGGCTCGAGGGTTGACGACCGGCAGCGTCCTTGAGTTCACGAACAAAGAGATTCTGGCGGACGCCATCTCGGACCGCCAGAAGCTGTAAAGTACAATACTGCAGGAGAAAGACGCGTTCCGATTCCCACGCGGGTGCCATCATGCGAATGTCCATGGGCCTGGAGGCCAAACAAGTTCAGACGTACCAACTGGCTCCGAAGATGATCCAATCGATGGAGATTCTTCAGTTGCCGGTGATGGCACTGCAGGAGCGGGTAGAACAGGAGATGAATGAGAATCCGGTGCTGGAGATGGCTGAGGAGGATCCCGCGGCACCGGAAGAACCCGTGGAATCAGATGAACCCGTCCATCCAGATGCACCGACGGTGGACGAAAAGGAGATTGTCGTCGATGAGGCGCACGATAACGCGGATGACTTCGAGCGGCTCTTCGATCTGTCGCGTGAGGTTCCCGACTTTTTCGACGAGGGTCCCTCCAAGTCGGTGAATCGACTCGAGGAAGAAGCTCAGCGCAAGCACGATGCGCTGGCCAACATCGCGGTCCGTTCCCCGTCGCTCAACGAACACCTGTTGCAGCAGCTAGGTGAACTCGAGGTCGATGAGGAGATTGCCGAACTGGCTCGTCGCATCATTTCGATGCTCGACGCCGAGGATGGTGGTTACTTCAAGGGAAGCCTCCTCGACCTGCTTCCTCCTTCCGCGACAGCCGAAGATCAGGAGAAGGCGGAGGAAGCGCTGCGGCTGGTGCAAAGCCTCGATCCTCCCGGCATCGCGGCTCGTGACCTCCGCGAATGCCTCCTGCTGCAGCTTTCACCTGAGATGCCCTATTACGAAGAAGTGAAGACGCTGATCGAAAACCATCTCGAGGACCTGCGCGACAACCGGCTCCCGCAAATCCAAAAGAAGACAGGATTCTCCATCCAACGCATCCAGGAAGCATGGAACCAGCTGAAGAAACTCAATCCCAAACCCGGCGCCATCTTCGCCGAATCGCATGTTGCTCCCGTGACGCCTGATGTGATCCTGGAGCAGGATGAAGACGGCACGTATCGAGTCGTCGTGGAGGACCAGCGCCTGCCTCGGCTGTATATCAGCCCCTACTATTGGAAACGGCTCCAAGATGGCACGGCGACTCGCGAAGAGAAGGAATACCTTCGCAAGAAGATCACCTCGGCGCAGTGGCTGATCGACGCCATCGAACAGCGCAAGAACACACTCACACGCGTGGCTCAGGCCATCGTCGACCACCAACGCGAGTTTCTCGAGAAGGGCCCCGAATTCATCAAACCGCTGAAGATGCAGCAGATCGCCGATCAGGTCGGCGTACACGTGACGACGATCAGCCGTGCCGTTGACGACAAGTGGATTCAAACGCCTCGCGGCATCTTCCCCTTAAGACGCTTTTTCGTCGGAGGAACGCGGACCGAGCAGGGTGAAGACGTGGCCTGGGATCGCATCCGCATCAAGCTGCAGGAGCTGATCGACAAGGAAGACAAACGACGTCCGTACAGCGACGATGAGCTCGTCAAGGAGTTGGGAAAACAGGGCATCAAAGTGGCTCGGCGCACCATCACGAAATACCGCCAAAAGATGGGCATTCCTTCCTCACGCCAACGCCGCGACTG
Source organism: Planctomycetaceae bacterium (assembly GCA_015490875.1). Lineage (GTDB taxonomy): Bacteria > Planctomycetota > Planctomycetia > Pirellulales > Pirellulaceae > S141-3. The sequence continues at coordinate 6,479 of WFWZ01000122.1, read as the reverse complement.
GTCGAAGGTGGAAACCGATTAGCAACACAAGAATCTGCCGGCTGCGCTAAGCCAAGCCATTACCCTCCCAATATCACGGCTACCTCTGCGCATCTTGGCGACTCTGCGAGAGACTCTTTCTCACGCATCTTGGCGACTCCGCGAGAGGCCATCTTCGAAGCTTTGCGAGAGGCCCTTCCTTACACTTCCTCGGCGCTACGTTCTCGTTCCAGAAGTGGGCTGATTTCGTCGAAGAAGTCGCGGACTTCGTCGAAATTGAGGTAGACGCTGGCGAAGCGAACGTACGCCACTTTGTCGAGTTGCTGGAGATGTTCGAGGACGAGCTGCCCCAAGCGGAGTGATTCGACTTCCTCGCTGACGCATTCCCGAAGCACTTGGTACTCGACCTCGCCGACCAGCTTTTCGATCTGCTCGTCGCTGATCGGCCGCTTGGAACAGGCGACGGCCACACCGCGCCGCAACTTTTCCCGCAGGTATGGCTCCCGCGTTCCGTCCCGCTTGACAACTTTGAATGTAAAGTCCCCTACCCGCTCGTACGTCGTGTACCGCATTTCGCAATTGATGCACTGGCGGCGGCGACGGATGGCCATCCCGTCTTCGCAGACGCGCGAGTCGATGACGCGGTCATGGTCCTGTTGGCAAAACGGGCAACGCATCAGTGGCAACGTCCATCGAAACAAGGAAAGGGGTGGGAACGCACCGAGCCGATCCCTTTGAGCCAGTCGTCGGTAGTCTACTCCACGCTGACCCGACGGTAAAGCAAGCTAGCACCTCGGGGCGGCTTGCGGAGCGAAAAAAAGCGTTATAATGGGGCCGATGCACGGGAACAGAAGTCGACAGGGAGACGTTGTCCGGGAGGCTCAAGATGCAGTGCCCGAATTGCCAAGCCGAAGTGCCCGAGGGAGCTTCCTTTTGTGCTCAGTGTGGAGCCTCGGTATCGACGTCGGTGGCCGAGGACCAGGCAACGACACCTCCCCCACCGGCCGAGACCGATCCGGCGACAGGGAATGATCCGCCACCGCAAGGGTCCGGCGCTTCGGGCACGCCGGCAAATTCGCCCCAACCAACGAGCTCCGAGTCTCCACCGGCCCCCTCCCCCAAAGAGCGTTTCGAGCAGGCGGCTGCCGCGAAGACGGCGGGCGAACGCGAGTCGGCTGCCGAGGAGACCGTGTGGGAGGGATCGTACAGTCCCAAAGCAATGGTGGGCCACTTCGTGTTGGCTGCCGTTGTCATCGTTTTGCTGGCCATCCTGTTGTTCAAGTGGCTTCCGTTCGGTACGGCACTCCTGTGGTTGGTCATTCTCGTTTTCGTCATCGAAGCCTTTGTGGGGGGCTGGCTGCTCGTGCGCAAGCTGAGCGTCCGTTACGAGCTGACCACGCAGCGGCTGATCCATCAAAAGGGACTACTCAGCCGCGTTACTGACCGAATCGAGTTGATCGACATCGACGACGTGACCTACCGTCAGGGGCCTGTCCAGCGCATCTTGGGAGTGGGAACGATCATAATCACTTCGTCCGACCGCACCCACCCGACACTCGAGATGCCCGGCATCGACCCGGTGCGTGAGATCTCCGGACGAATCGACGATTTGCGGCGCGAGGAGCGGCGGCGCCGCAGCCTCCACATCGAGGCTATTTGATAAGCTGTCAGCGGTTGCGCGCAAGAAGCGCCAGCGGAAGCTGCTCGAGGACATCCCGAGCGTCTCCCGGTTCGGCTGTGGCGGCGATGGCGACAGCTTCCTCGGCGAACTCGCGAGCCTTGGACCTCGCGTACTCGAACGCTCCGTGTTGCCGGAAGTAGGCTTCCAGCTCTTCTCTGGCTTCTGCACCGCGCCGAAGCAACTCCAGTAGCGACGCCCGTTCACCCTCGGGCGTCTGCTGCACGACGTGGATGGTCGGGAGCGTCGGCTTTTGTTGGGCCAGATCGGTTCCCAGCGATTTGCCCGTCTCGCTTTCCCGACCTTCCATGTCGAGGATGTCATCGATGATTTGGAACGCCATGCCGATTCGTCGCCCGTACTGTCCCCATGCTCGAGCCGCTTCCTCGCCGGCGCCCGCGTAATACGCTCCCAACTCGCAGCAACAAGCGCAAAGTTCGGCCGTCTTCGCGTCGATGAGCGAGTAATACTCGTCCTCGCTCAACTCCCATTTACCGCAACTGTCGTTTTGGCGGATCTCGCCTTCACACACCTTATTCGTGGCTCGCCCGATCAGGCGGCAGGCGAAGGTCGACTCGAGTGTCGAGGCAAGGTAGAAAGCATGCGAAAACAAGTAATCGCCCAGGAGGATACTGTTTCGGTTGCCCCAGCGACGATTGACCGTCGCTCGATGCCGCCGGACATCGGCACCGTCGAGCACGTCGTCGTGGACGAGCGTGGCGGTGTGGATCATTTCCACGACGGCAGCCAGCACGAGGTGGCCCGGTTGGATCTCTCCGAGGGCTCGAGCGGTCAGCAGCAGCAACGCAGGACGCAGTCGCTTGCCTCCCATGCGAAAGCCATAGCCGGTCATGGCGCCTACCGCCGGGTAGTCGCTTTGCATTTCGCGTTGGAGGATCTGCTCCACCTGCGAAAGCGGCTCGACAATCGGCCGATAAAAGTCGCTCAAACGGAGCGTTTCCCGCGATGCGGGTTCATGGACTTGACTCACGAGACCCCTTCCTCTCTCCCGACTCCCTCGACCGCCGCATGGGAAACACCAGCGGCATGTTCGTTCGCCCCACGGTCGTCAGGATGTCGGGCCATCGGGCCGGACATACATGCCACTGCGGCCGCCTCCTTTTTCTTCCAGGCGAATGGCCTCGATGGTGATCGCACGGTCGAGCGACTTGCACATATCGTAGACGGTCAACGCGGCGGCACTGACGGCCGTCAGCGCCTCCATCTCCACCCCTGTCTTTGCCGTTATCCGCACTTCGGCCTCGATCATAACCGTATCGGGATCGACCAACTGCAAATCGACGGAGACAGCTTCGATTGCGAGTGGATGAGCGAGCGGAATCCACTCGGAGGTCCGCTTCGCGGCTTGAATCCCGGCCAAGCGAGCGACCTGCAAGACATCACCTTTGCCGACACGCTGCTGCCGAATCTCCTCGATCGTCTCGGGAGTCATCCGGACGCGCCCGCTGGCTCGAGCCCAACGCCGCGTCACCGGCTTCTCGCCCACGTCGACCATGTGCGGAGCCCCACTTGCGTCGAAATGTCTCCACTTGTCACTCATCGCGGTACTCCGCCACCGGCGTAGTCTCCCAGTCGGAGGCCTCGGAGCTCGGAGGGCCCAGCACCTCAGACGATCGTCCGACATTGTAGAGTTTGGCCCCGTGGCGTCGAGGGGGCGAGCGCGGGAGAGGCGGGAGGAGACGCGGGAAAAAAACAGGCCGCCGGGAGTGCGAAACTCGCCGACGGCCTGGTTTTCATGCAAACCGAGTGAGAACTCGGTGAGCTCCTGGGAACTCAGACGAGCTCTTTCTTCGATCCGATCAACGTTCGGAGTCGCTCGGCCAGCAAGCTGGCGTCGAACGGCTTCTTGAACGTCTCATTGATGGCCGACCGATCGAAGCTCATGGCGTTGCCGTCATCAGGCAGCAAAGCGATGAGGATCGTGTCGGAGAAATCGGCATTCTTGCGCAGGTTCTGGCAAATCTGCAGTGCTTCCACCTTGCCGATCGAGAAATCGACGATGATGCAATCAGGATGGAAGCTCTCGGCCTGAATCCCCGCTTCGAAGCCGCTGGCGGCCACGGCCACCTTGAACGACTTTTCGGCGGGAAGTTCCCGCTTGAGATTCTCGATCAAGAGTTGATCCTGGGCCACGATCAGCACTTTGGCCATGGTCTCGTCTTCGAGATCGCCCAAAGGCATGCCGTGTTCCTTGAGGAACTTGATCAAGTATTCGCGCGGGATGCGACGGTCCTGGGACCCCGGGATCCGATATCCTTTGAGTCGGCCCGAGTCGAACCATTTGCTGACCGTGCGCGGGGCCACTTTACAGATCTTCGCGACCTGTCCAGTTGTGAAGACCTTCATCGCAGGCTCTCCATTCTCTCACTTGTTGACTCATTCAGCAGCTCCATTCCAAAGGCGAAATGAAGCCGGTCAGGCCCCTTGCTTGCGGAAACGGCTTCGAAGGCCGCTGATGCTCCCTCCTAGCGGAAGGCTCATCACCACAAACAACTGGGTCGGGGCTAACAGATTGCTCCTTCGTGGCTCTGGTTCAGTTCCTTCTGATCCGCGCCTAGTAGGTCAATGACAAGCCGTCTTGCCGCGCCTAGCGACAACACCGCTTGCAGTCAAACGGAGAGAACGCGCATCCAGAGTACTCGCCTGTGGGCCAGCGGCTGAGTCGCTCGTGTGAAACACCCGACGGTGTTTCAGGCGGGTCCCCCCTGGGAAGGTTTCGGTGCCAGCGGCTGCCAGGCAACTGCCGGCAAAGCAACCTTCCGCAGAATTAGTTTCGATTCAAAGGGGGGCAGCACTTTAGAAACTTTCACGAGTCGCACCGACCGAGACGGTCCTGCCGGACGTGGCAAAGAAGGCAGGATCGCACAGTGAGGCGAACCACAGGAGGTGCGCGGGAGTCGACCGGTCGGCGCAAACCGAGAGACAACAATGAGTTTGACGACTGGAGGGAGCGAAAAGGTGAGTCTCTGCTGACCTTGCAACCGACTCAACCGCCATATTCTTCGTGATCGGCACGCACCGCACGGCGCAGACGCTTGGGAAAGTCGGGAAGGGCCGCCAAGACGCGAGCCCAGTTGGGAATGGACTCGCCTCCCAACGGATCCGCGAGGAACACGTCGCCGGCAGCCGTGATCCGCTCGGCAAACCCCTCCACCGCCTCCTCCTCCAGATGCCGATCGTACACGAGGTTGTTCAACAGGGCGTCTGCATGGTACTTGCGGATGGCATCCTGAGCGGCCCGGAGGTAAGCCGAACGCAGTGTTCGGAAATGGCCGTTCTCCAGTACCACGCCTCGACTGGCCAACGTCCGAAAAATGCTCGTCAAGATATCCGTCGCCATCTTCATCAGGCCCTTGCTTCGGTCCTCCAAAGAGAGCGCCTGATGTTTGTGTTCGTAGGCCAAACAGAGATCCACCTGGCAGACCCGCTTGATCGACGTGTTGCGGTAAACTTCCGCCAGCGTACCCACCTCCAGTCCCCAGTCGCTGGGAATCCGATTCGACCTCGCCAGGTTGGCCGTTACGGCGAATTCCCCCGCCAGCGGATACCGAAAACTCTTCAAGTACGTCAAGAACGGGTCCGGTCCTAACATGGCGATGAGCGCGTCCAACAGGGGCGATACCAGAAGACGCACCACCCGGCCATGCATGCGATCGGTAACGCGAGCATAAAAGGCCTTGCAAAACTCAAAGTCGAGACTCGAGTGGACCATCGGCATGCAAAGCCTGGCCAGCAACAACCGGTTGTAGTTCACGATGTCGCAATCGTGAAGTACGAAGGCGGCGAGGCGAGGATCTCCTAGCAAATAGCCGAAAGCCAGCCAGACGGAACGTCCTTTGCCGGGATTGCCCAACCGAAAGCCTGCCTCGACTAGCTCTGCCTGCAACGCCTGCATCCGAGGCCCATCGGTCCACATCACCTGAGCCCGCTCGCCGAGCCTCGCGACAATCGACAACGTCTGCCGGTAGTCGGCTTCGTCGGGAGCCACCCCCAAAACGACGAGGATCGTGTCGAGGTATCCCACGCCTTCAAGCTGCCCGATGATCTTCTCAAACGGCGCCGCCCGCATGTCCGATGCGGTCACCGGGAGGATCAGCCCCAAAGGATGTTCGGCACTCGACGCTTCCAAGACACGCTCCAACTCCTCCAAATTGGCTGTCCCCAAGTCGTGAAGCGTCGTGATCTGGCCGTGCTGATAGAAGTCGGACATCGACGGTTCCTCCCTGCCCGATTCCCTAATCCCCAACGGGTCGAGTTAGCCACATTGTGTCGTACCTATCCAACGCGACCGTGCCATCGGCGCCGACCACCGTCTCCCCCCGAAGGCAGTCCCACGTCCAGTCGTCGGGGAGACGCAACTGGCGTGCCGAAAGTGACACGGATTCCCTGCCCAGGTTGGCCAGCAATGCCACACCGTCGTCGGTCTCCTCGCCGCGAACCACCGCCAAGATGGCCGGATGGTCGACGTCGAGAACGCGCTGCGACGCGTCGGGATGGAATGCCGCCAGTTTCCGACGCGTCTGAAGCATCGCCCGGTACTCGCGAAACACCCAGCCCTGGGAACTCTCTGGAGATTCCAACGCTCCACACAATTCGTCCCACGTGTACTTATGCCGATTGATGCGCCTCGGCCGTCCCGACTGCTCCACCCCCTCGGTGTCATTGGGCGTCCCGACCAGACTGTGGAAGTAGACAGCAGGAATCCCCTGCAGCGCCAACATCACGGATTGGGATGCCAGGAACGGCCGCAGTTGGTCTCGAGGATCGGTCGCGGTAAGATCGCGCACTGCATCGAGGTATG
>WFWZ01000121.1 GCA_015490875.1 Planctomycetaceae bacterium | reverse complement strand
GCGCGGACATAGGCCTTTGAAAACTCATTGGATAGTCGCTTCTTGTCCTCTTCGGAGACGACGAACCAGAGAGACAACAACTCGTCACCGGGTCGGATGCCTGCTTTATCCGCGGGCGAGCCAGGAACGACGGCTTCGGCCACGCTTTCCAAAGGGAACGCGATCCCGATGGCATCGACGGCCGCCATGGCCGCCGGCACGTGCGACTCGGTCGTCGGCACGTCGTCGGTGAGCGTCACTTTGAGGGAAGCCTCTTCCGTCGAGCCCTTTCGTTGGACGACGACCGTGACTTCTTCACCGGCTCGGCGCAGCAGACGCTGCCCCAGCGTCAGAGGATCGCCGATCGGCTTGCCGTCGATCGACACGAGTCGATCCCCGGCGTGGATGCCGGCGACCGCGGCCGGCGAGCCGGTCCGGACGGCGGCGATCGGGCCGGCGCGGCAGATGATCCCAACGTCTCGCCACTGTTGTGGTTCGAGTTGGACTCGGTGCGTGGTCGGACTCTTCTTCCCTTTGGCAGCGCGTTCGATTGTGAGTTCAACCGTTTTGTCGGGATGACGGAGGAGGTACTGGTCCAGTTCAGCGCCTGGGATGTCCCCGTTCTCGGTGGCCTTTGAGCGGTCGAACGCATGTCCGTCCACCGCGACGATTCGATCGCCCGGTCGCAATTGGGCGCCCAGGCGTGTCGCGGGCGATGCGGGATCGGCGATAGGTTCAGACAGCGTCGTCGATTTCATCGGCGTGATGCCGACGCTTACAAATTTGGCTAGTTCCAGGTCGATCAGGTAACGGCTGGGAGTGACCTGGATCCAGACTTCTTTTCCGTCGTCTCTTCGAATGAGGAGGTCGACGGGGCGAGGCTGGCCACTCAGACCGCTTTGAGCGATTTCTTGGCGAAGGTCCCAGTCCCACCAGAGGAATTCACTCGGCTTGCCATCGCGGCCGAACTGGAGAATTTTGTCTCCTTGGCGCAGCCCCGCTTGCCAGGCTGGGCTGCCGGGCGTGACCCCACCGATCTCGCACGGCATGAACGAGACACCAAGCCAGAACGCGACCCCGGCAAAGACGATCGCCGAGAGCAGGTTCATGATGACTCCGGCGGAGATGATGGCCATCCGAGCCGGTACGCTCTTGGCGGGATAGCTGCGTGGATCGAGTTCGTAGGCGGCGTCCCCCTCTTCGCCTTCCGTTCCTTCTTTGCGGATGCGGATCCGTTCGGCTTCCTCGGCGGCGCGAGCCGGATTGTCGTCCTGGCCGAGCATCTTGACGTAACCACCGAGCGGGATGATGCCGACGCCATATTCGGTCTCGCCCCACTGCCAGCGTGCTAGTCTCGCCGGAAGCTGCCACGGGCCGATGCGGATGGGCACGTCGAAACCGATATAGAACTTTTCGCACTTGACGCCGGCGAACTTGGCGACGAGGAAGTGCCCGAGTTCATGAATGAAGATGACGAATCCCAGGCCGATGGCGACTTTGAGAATCGTGGCCAGAGTGCTAAGTGCCGAGGATTGGTCGGCAAGCAGAGGTGCTATCTCCACGACTGGATCTCCTGGCGAGCCCACTGGTCGAGCCGCATGAGGTGTTCAAGGGATGGATGAGGATCGAAGGTGTGGTGTTGGAGGACGGCCTGACAGGCTGGGACGATTCGGTGGAACGGCAGGTCGCCGCTGAGAAACCGGGCCACGGCGGCCTCGTTCGCGGCATTGAGCACGGCCCCGGCCGTTCCTCCTTTACCCGCTACTTCCGCTCCCAATGCCAGCGCCGGAAAACGATCGGGATCGGCCGGTGACAACTCCAATTGCGTCGTCGCCCCCCAGTCGAACCGCTGCGCTGGGGAGGGAAGACGTTCAGGATAGGAGAGGGCGTATTGGATGGGAAGGCGCATGTCGGGGGGGCTGAGCTGCGCCACGACCGACCCATCGCAAAACTCGACCAGCGAGTGAATCACCGAACTGGGATGGATCATGACTCGAATCTGGCTCGGATCGAGCCCGAAGAGCCAGCGAGCCTCGATGATCTCCAGAGCCTTATTCATCATGGTGGCCGAGTCGACGGTGATCTTCGGTCCCATTTCCCAGGTCGGATGGTTGAGTGCCTCCTCGACCGTCACCGATTCCAGTTGCTCTCGGGTGTGGTTCCGAAACGGACCGCCGCTGGCAGTGAGAACGACCTGGGTGACTTCGGTGGACCGCCCTGCCTGCATCGCTTGAAAAATGGCACTGTGTTCGCTGTCGACCGGGATGAGTTCTCCGCCGTGTTGTGCCGCCAGTTCGACCACGAGTGGACCGGCGATCACGAGTGTCTCCTTGTTGGCCAATGCGACTCGCTTTCCCGACTCGAGTGCCGCCAGCGTACTTTCCAGCCCGGCACGTCCCACAATGGCGGCCACCACAATGTCGACTTCGGGGTGACTGGCCACCTCGATCAGTGCCTCATGGCCAATACGCAACTCGGTTTCTTTCGGCAGGTCCGACCAGTCGCGAAGACGGGCAGCCTGGGGGTCCGTGGCGACGATGACTCGAGGCCGGCTCTGGCGTGCGGCCTGCGCGAGTTGATCGAGCTGCGAGTGGCCGGTCAGGGCCCATGCATGAAAGCGATGGGGACTGTGAGCAAGCACCTCAAGGGTGCTTTGGCCGATACTGCCGGTGGCGCCCAGCACGGCGACTTCTCGAGCTGCAGGGGTCGGCGGAGAGTGGGCGTGCATGGAACGAACGAGCAAGCGATGACGAAACACCAGCGAAGGCCGGCCGTGGCGATCGAGCGGCCACCGGCCCCCTCGGGTGGAGCATTGTAGGTGCGGCCACGGGACAGAGGCAAGCGCAACTGCCGCGGCGGAATTGCCGAGACGCGGGCCGGGCTCGCTCCGACTTCGGCCGCCCGGTATGATCAATAATGATATGGCGGCCAGGCACTGTCCGCCTGCACGGGCCCTGGTAGCTCAGTCGGATAGAGCAACGGTTTCCTAAACCGTAGGTCGGAGGTTCGAGTCCTCTCCGGGGCACTGCTTGCGATAGCTGCGTCTTTTCGCGCGAGGCATGGTCTCGCGCAAAGATGTGGTCTCGCGCAAAGACGCTAAGACGCAAAGAGGGAGACGGGATCTGTCGAAGGCGGCACGGAAGCGAGGCGTGCCGTCCAGTGAGGGGGTCTCTCGCCCAAAGAATCTCTTCTTCGGTTTCCTCTCCGCGTTCTCTGCGTCTCCGCGAGAGACTCACCGCGTCTTAGCGAGAGCTTCATTGTTTCGCGCAAAGGCGCAAAGACGCCAAGAAAATATAGAATCAACATCCATCGCTCCGCGGCCTCCCGGTTCGCCCACTTTCCCCAAGTTGCCGTCCGGCCAACAGATGGTGAGAAATCGGCCGATTCGGTCAAAGCTGGCGAGCTCGTCTGCCGATCATGGTTGCGGACTTTGGGGATTCCCTATCCCCGGCAATAAGCTAGAATCGAGATAGACGAGCCGAGCCCGAGTGGTCGCCATTCCGACAGAGGGACCAACCTTTCAGCGTTGGCCGAGGTCGTTCCAAGGCGAGTGCCTGAGGCACGCCTGACCTCCGCCAGTCTCGCAGCGACTCCATTTGTCGCAATCGACCGAAGGCTCGCTCATCATGCCGCAGTGAGTTACACTCACCGCGGTTTTTTTCTGCGCCGACCAAAGGCCCCCCATCGGCGCTCCAACGATACCCTCCCATCCCCGATTCCCGCCATGCTTACTCACGCGAAATTCGTTATCGCCGTCACTTTCACGTCGCTTGCGATCTTTGTCCCTCGTGCCAAGGCTGCCGACTCAGTACGCCCCTGGCCTCGTTTCGAACGCCTCGTGCCTATCGAGAAGTGGCACCGATCGGACGACTGGCGGAATTGGAAAGCCCTACACGACTGCCGGCTGGAAGTCGAAGGCAACCGGCTCGTGATTCACTCCAGCGGTACGGATCCATATCTTGTCACCTCTGTCAATTTCCCCAAAGGACACTATCGTGTCACCGTGCATCTTGCAAACACAGATTCACTCCCGCCCGACTTCTCGGTCTACTGGGCGACTCGGAAAGAATCGCACTTCGACGAGTCCCGCCATGTGTTTGTCCGGCCTTCGAAGAAACGACGGAAGGGAATAGCGGTTCTCGAGTTCGAAGCGGATGCTCCGGTGACCGCTCTGCGCATCGATCCCATGGGGCAGCCAGGTCGTCTCGTCCTCGAGTCGGTGACTGTTGAACGAGTGGAACTCTTTCCCGTGATACTGGATCAAGTTCGCCAGCACGAAGATCGAGTGGATTTTGATGTTCGCAATGCGAGTGACCAGGTCGTGGAATTTCGCAACGACGGCACGGTCTACCGGCTTGAGTCCGGTCAGTTGCTCACGATTACTCGGCCGATCACTGGCCGGCACTGGGTCGACGACGTTGCCTTGCAGATCGAATTAGCGGACTGGCCCACCTGGCGCACGACCATTACCGCATTGGCACCTCGAGCTTCCCAGCCGCATTGGAAAGTTTCCTGCGGAGGCTTCGAATGGCGAGTGAGCCATGACGGAAGCGCCGTTTTCATCTATGACGGCGATATCTTGGTAGCTGCGTTGGCTCCGCTGGTACGGAAGGAGGGCCAGGTCGTACGCGGGAATCTGCTTCGGAGCACCGACAGGAGCTGGTATTTCGAGCGGGGGAGCGTTCAATGGTCGATCGAATTGTCTGGTGATGAGTGCCGCGTTCAGGTTCGTGATGAACGGGCGGAGGTGGAGGGTCCGGTCGTACGATCGTGGGGCGAATTGGAACAAGGGCTTTTCGCCGGACTCGAGTTCCTCGGCAAAGGAGAACGCAGCTCTTCGAAATTGGATATCGAAACAGAGGAACACGTTCGGTTCGCTCCTGATCCACGCTGCGTCACCCTGCCGTTGATGTCGTTCGTTACGTCTCGAGCGTCCGTTTCCCTAATGTGGGACACAACGACGCTTCAGCCTATCTACGCCACGCCCGATTTTTTCGACGGTACGGACAGCCACCGGATGGCGCTGCGCGGAAAGGTCATCGACGCGTGCGTGCGGTTGAATCGTCAGAGGCTTACCGATGCCATTGCCTGGTGCGTTCAACGGCATGGGCTACCACGCCTTCCCAAGTTTCCCCTCTCGCCTCGCGAAACGAGGCAACTCGATCTGAAAGGCCTCGAGTCGGTGGCCGGTGGCGAAGGAAGGTGGCGGCATGCTCGAGGGCCCCGATGGGGAGCTGCTCCCTTCGCCGATATGGCTTCTACCTATTGGCACTTGACGGGAAAGGTTCCGCCGGGAGGTCCTTGGCAAGTAGGAGGAGCCCACATTCCGAATGAGGCCATCTTCTTCGTGACCGGTCAGGTCGATCGGTGGAAGGCCAGCTGGAAGGGCCGCGTTCGCCAAGCCATCCGGGAGCAGGGAGCGGATGGACTCTATCGCTACCGCGGCAAGTATGCGCGAGGGCATTTCGAGGACACGGCCAGTGGCTATTGTGCGAAACGTGCGGTATGGCTGCTCGAGTGGGCATATTACACGGGTGATCCGGAAGCACTGGCGGCCGGTCGCAAGAGTCTCGATGCCATGACGCGTTTTCGCACGCCGCGCGGTGCTCGGACATGGGAATGTCCCCTTCACACACCGGACCTGCTCGCGGCTGCGCATCTGGTGCATGCTTATGTACGCGGCTACCAGTTGACCGGCCACGAGCCGTATTTGAAGGAGGCTCGGCGTTGGGCACTCAGCGGCGTACCCTTCGTTTATCTGTGGGGAGATCGACCGGTGATGCCCTATGCGACGATCGCCGTGTACGGTGCCACCAACTGGAAAGCTCCCAACTGGATCGGGCTTCCGGTGCAGTGGGTCGGCACCGTCTACGCTCACGCCTTGACGATGTTGGCGCCGTATGATCAGACGTTGGACTGGAACCGGCTGGCTCGCGGCATTTACCTCTGTGGGCGGCAGATGCAGTACCTCGAGGGTCCTTCGACAGGCCTACTTCCCGATTCGTTCGATCTGGCATCGCAGGAGCGCCGACCGCCCGACATCAACCCGTGCGCACTGGCGTCCCTCCAACGCCTTTTCGAAGGACGCGGGGATCCTCTTACTGTGATCACCATTGATGGCCACCGAGTGGTCGGTCCGTTTCCCATGGAGGAACGAGAGGGTAAACTGGTCGTTACGGCACGTCCGGGCGTCCGCTATCAGTTGGTGATCGACGGCGAACGCGTATGGTCGATCGATTCGAAGGGCCGCGATGTCGTCTCCTTGGAATGAGCGCCTGATGTTGCGAGACGTCCGAGTCATCTACTGTTCTATTCTTTTCGCCATCGCACTTGTTCGTTGCGGTTTTTCGAAAGAGCCCATCATTTGGCCAGATCGCGACTGGCCGAAAGCCACTCCGGAAGATGTCGGAATGGACCGCCGGTTGTTGGAACAGGCCAAGCGATATGCGCTTACCGGCGGAGGTTCCGGTTATATCGTGCGGCATGGGAAGTTGGTGATGTCGTGGGGCGATCCGCGACAACGGTACGACCTGAAGTCGACGACGAAATCCTTTGGAGCCACGGCACTGGGGATCGCGATTGCCGACGGTAAACTCGGGCTGGATGATGCGGCCGTGCGGTACCATCCCACGTTAGGGGTTCCGCCCGAGTCGAATCGTCGTACCGGATGGATCGAGCGCATCACGATTCGTCATTTGACCACGCACACAGCCGGTTTCGAAAAGCCGGGTGGCTACACGCGGCTCGTGTTCGAACCGGGGACACGATGGTCTTATAGCGACGGAGGCCCGAACTGGCTTGCCGAATGCCTGACTCGGATTTATCAGCGAGATTTGAAAGAGCTCATGTTTGAGCGAGTCTTCACGCCGTTGGGGATTACTCATCGTGATCTCACGTGGCGGCGCCATGCGTACCGGTCGCCTCGAATCGACGGCATCGTGCGTCGCGAATTCGGGTCGGGGATCTCTGCGAACGTCGACGCCATGGCGAGGCTCGGGTATCTCTACCTTCGCAAGGGAAAGTGGAAGGACGAGCGCATCCTTCCCGCAAGCTTCGTACAAGCAGCAGGAACTGCCGACCCGTCGCTTGCCGGGCTTCCCGAAGTTGATCCTCGGCACAACGGAGACGCTTCGGAACACTACGGCCTGCTTTGGTGGAACAATGCTGACGGCACGCTGAAGAATGTGCCTCGAGATGCTTTCTGGTCGTGGGGCTTGTATGACAGCTTGATCGTGGTCATACCGAGCCTCGACATCGTGGTAGCTCGAGCAGGCAAGTCGTGGAAGCGTCCACAAGGAAAGTGGGGAGGACACTACGCGGTATTGGCTCCCTTCTTCGAACCGATTGTGCGATCGGTGCGCGATGCCGAGGCTCACGGGGCATCAGAACGGTCGACCTCGAGTGCGGATGGTCCGCCATATCCCCCCAGTCCCATTATTACTGGGATTGACTGGGACCCACCCGACAAGATTGTTCGTCGAGCCCGCGGCAGTGACAACTGGCCGATCACTTGGGGAGACGACGATCGCCTTTACACGGCATATGGTGACGGCCGCGGTTTTCGTCCGTTCGTTGAAAAGAAGCTGAGTCTCGGACTGGCTGTTGTGACGGGTACTCCGGACCATTTCAAGGGTGTCAATGTGCGAAGTCGGTCACTTGAGCGTACCGGCGATGGGGCTCGCGGCCCGAAAGCCAGCGGCATCTTGATGGTGGATGGTGTCTTGTATCTCTTGGTGCGCAATGTCGACAATTCTCAAATCGTCTGGTCGAAGGATCACGGGCGTACGTGGCACTGGTGCGAGTGGAAGTTCGAAGAGAGTTTCGGGTGTCCGACGTTCTTGAACTACGGTCGGAACTACGCCGGTGCACGCGACGGCTATGTCTATCTCTATTCGCCCGATAGCGACTCGGCGTACCATCGCGCCGACTGTATGGTGCTGGCTCGCGTTCCCCGCACTCGGATTCTCGATCGGCATGCCTATGAGTTCTTCGTGTCCCGGGTGGGCGACGAGGCGGTGTGGAGTCGTGACATACGGCAACGTGGGAGTGTCTTCGAGCATCCGGGAGGCTGTTATCGATCGTCGGTCGTTTACCATCCCCGCTTGAGACGCTATCTCTGGTGCCAGACGGGACGAGGGAAGGCTCCTCGGTTTGCCGGCGGCCTGGCGATCTACGATGCACCTCGGCCATGGGGCCCATGGACTACGGCCTACTACGCGGAGCGTTGGGATGTCGGACCGGGAGAAACGTCTACGTTGCCGACCAAGTGGTTTGACCGTACCGATGGCTCGATCTATCTGGTATTCTCAGGGGAGGATGCGTTTTCCGTGCGCCGCGGTGTGCTGCGCCTGAGAGAATCCGCCCATCGCCGATGACGTCTTGGACCTTGGAAAGCAAGGAGTCTCGCTATGCCGCTTCGTCGCGAGTTCCTGGGAGCGTTGGCTGGAGGGGCAGCCGCTTGTGCGGTTGCTCGGCGCGGAGCGGCGGTTGATGAGCGGGCTCGACGCGCGTGGGCCGATCTGGTTCGGAAGTCCGAAAATGGCGAGGACGTGGTTGCGTTCCTGCGCCGCCATGCCAGAGGATTCGACCGGCGGCTGTACGGCTATGTGCTGGGTTCCGCCAACGAATTCAAGGAAGGCGATCAACTGGTCGGTGTGGCGGCAGCCGACGATGACGTTCGCCGGCGCGCGCGAGCTTTGCTGGCCAACACCCGACTTGCCGATCTGGATGCGCGACCGGTTCTTGCCGATTCGCTTCACCGGTTCACTTTGACGGCACTCGACCGGCAAGTCCAGCGGCGTCTTGGTCGCTGGACGCTCGGCCAACTCAAAACAAAGCTGCTCGAGAGCGACGAGGCGACGATCCGAACATGGATGCCGGGGCTCTCGAGTCACGTGATCGGCTGCCTCGTCAAACTGATGACCAATGGGGAGCTGATCACGCTGGGCGTGAAGATCTTCAATGTTCTCCCCGGCAGTCATATTGGAGCTAAAGGGTACCTGGGGGCTCGCGTTCAACCCAACTCTCCCACCGACAATCTCGACGACATCCGCTGGCAAGTTTTCGATGCGTGGTCCTACGCCGTTGGCGACGTCTTGTTGGGGACGAATCCTGTTTCGAGCGAGCCGCAATCGGTGGCCGCCATCGAGCGTGCCTTGCAGGACCTCATCCAGGTCTTCGGGCTCCAGGACGTGTTGCCTCATTGCGTGCTCGCGCACATCGACGTGCAGTCCAAAGTGGAGTCGTTGGCTCCCGGCAGTACGGCACTTTGGTTCCAGAGCATTGCAGGGACGGATACGGCCAACGCCACGTTCGGCATTTCAGTCGAGAAGATGGCGGAGTATGCTCGCAGTCGAACCGGCCGCTATGGGCTTTATTTCGAAACCGGACAAGGCGCCGATTTCACCAACGGGCACAGCCATGGTTTCGACATGGTATTGCATGAGTCGCGCAAGTACGGCTTTGCGCGAGCTCTTACGCGGGTAATGGACGAGGCGCTGCGGCGCGACGGCGGCCGCTATCGACCCTGGGTTCACCTGAACGATGTCGCCGGGTTCATCGGCCCCGAGGTCTTCCGCACTCGCGAGCAACTCGTGCGTTGTTGTCTGGAAGATATCGTCATGGGCAAGCTGCACGGCCTTTGCTTGGGGCTCGACGTCTGTACGACGCTGCACATGGATGTGTCACTGGACGATCTCGACTGGTGTCTCGATCAGATCATGCCGGCCAACCCGGCCTATCTGATGGCACTTCCCACAAAGATCGATCCCATGCTCGGGTATCTCACGACGGGCTTCCAGGACCATGTGCGACTGCGATCGCGATTCGGGTTTCGTGTGGACGATCGAATGGAGAGTTTTTTTCGGCAGCTAGGTGTGATCGATGACAAAGGTCGGCCGACGCAGTACTTCGGAGATCCGTTGTGGGTGTTCGTGCAGTACCAGAGGCGCAAAGGGGATGGCCGTCGAGAATCGGAGATACGAGCGGATGGAGAAGCGCAACTGGAGGAAGTGAGAAAACGAGGCGTGTTTATTGCGTGGGGACATGGCAAGCAGCCGTGGGATCTCGCTCCTTCGTTGGCGAGTGACATTCGGCGAATCTATGACGACGCGAAGAAGAGCATCTGGTCGACGCTAAGTCCTGAGTTTGTCGCGGCCGTTCCCGAAGTTCGTGCGTTGCACACGACGTCTCGAGATCGCGCGCAGTATATTGCTCATCCGGAAACGGGCGAGCGGCTCCGTGTCGATTCACAGGACGTGCTTCGATCGCTGCGGCGCCGGCACGCGGGGGCGTATGACGTGCAGATCGTCATTTCAGACGGACTGAATGCACTGGCGATCAGCGATCCGGGGCACCTCGAGCCGTTTCTCAGGCGGGTTCGCAAGCGATTGACGGAGGCCGGTTTTCGAGTGGCTCCCGAGCACCTCGTGGTGACATCCGGACGCGTGCGGGCCGGTTACCGTATCGGCGAAGCGCTCTTCGGTGGGCTCTCGGGCGATCGGTCGGTCTTGCACATCATCGGTGAGCGCCCGGGGACGGGGCATCACACGTTCTCGATCTATATCACGCGAGCCGATGGCCGTGTGTGGGGCGAAGCGGGCAAGGTCGATCACGACATCACGAAGGTCGTCTCGGGTGTAGCGGTCACCGCACTCCCACCGGTGCATGCGGCCGATGATACGGTTCGTGTGCTCCTGTCGATCCGGTCGTAAGTTGTTTCGACAGAGCGTGATAAGACTCTAACGGGAGAGCATCATCGACCACGCTGGGCGGCGGCGGACGCGACCGAGCGAGGACGTGTCAGAGGAAAACATCGCCTGTCTCGGAGTCTGTCGCGTGCTGGTCAGGATCCATAGGAGTTGTTATGAATCATGGACATATGTGCATCATTCTGCTAGAATGATGTCCATGAACGAGCACGATACAGGACGCCGGTGGCTCTTCTCGGACCCCCAGATGGTAGCCGACCTGATTCGCGGTTTCATCCATGAACCATGGGTCGAGGACCTTGACCTGGAGACACTTGAGCTGGTCAGCGGGAGCTTCGTGTCGGAGACCTTTCAGCGGCGGGAAAACGACATTATCTGGCGAGTGAAGTTCCGCGGTCGGTGGCTGTACGTCTATTTGTTGCTCGAGTTCCAATCGACGGTCGACCGGCTGATGGCTTTGCGGCTGATGGTCTACGTGGGGCTACTCTATCAGCAATTGGCCGATGAGAAGAAGGTGCTCCCTGGTGAGGCTCTACCGCCGGTCTTGCCGATTGTGCTGTATAATGGGAGGACGCCATGGAGAGCGCCACTGGATGTGGCCGAATTGATCGCCGAGTGTCCCGACGAGTTGGCTGTGTACCGACCGAGCATGCGGTACTTCCTGTTGGAAGAGCGCGCTCAGGATCCGGACGAACTGGCGGCGATGCCGAACCTGGCGGCGGTGGTGTTTCGCTTTGAGAAGTGCGAGACACCAAACGACTTTCGGCAGGCGGGAGCTGTATTGCGGGACTGGTGCGACGATCCGGCTCACCGCGAATCGGCTTGGCGCATACTTCGGTGGGTTTTGCGCTTTTTCAAGAAACGTTCGGGTGGCGAGGAACTGACTGAGGGCTTGGTCGAAATAAGAGATTGCGAAGCCATGTTGGAAGAGCGAATCAAAGAGTGGGAAAAAGAGCTGATTGAGAAGGGACTCCAGGAGGGAATCAAGAAGGGAATCGAAAAGGGTCTCAAGGAGGGGTTCGAGAAAGGAATTGAAAAGGGGATTGAGAAAGGAATTGAGAAGGGAATTGAGAAGGGAATTGAAAAGGGGATTGAGAAAGGGATTGAGAAAGGGGAAGCAGAGGTTTTACTTCGCCAGCTCGAGCGAAAATTCGGCGAGATTCCTTCGGAGTATTGCCGGCGCATTGATGAGGCGGATTCGGCACAGATTCTTGTTTGGGCAGAACGAATCCTCGCGGCCGAAAGCATCGACGACGTTTTCGGCGAATAATACAAAAGGTTAGCCGGTGTCGGGGGAGAGCGGGATGGGCATCGCCAAGTATGGGACGACAAGCATGATATCAATCTTTGGCGATGCCTGACTGTTGGCCCCGGTGTCAAGCAAGACCTTCACTTCGTCTTTAGTTGTTCTTGGAGAATTTGTAATGAGCCGAATGACACGACGCCGGGCACTTCAGACCGGTTCCGCCATGGCGGCTGCCACGATTGTGTCTCCCCACGTCCTCGGTGGTGCTCGCCATGTCGCTCCCAGCGATCGTGTCCACGTGGCGCTGGTGGGAGCCGGCGGACGCGGCCTCCGAAATGCTCGAGAACTGATGAAGCTTCCCGATGTGCGCATAAGCGTCATCGCCGACCCGGCCGAAGAGTGGGACCTGCAACGGTTTTATTACAAGGGTAAGGCGGGGCGGTTGCCCGTTGCGGCGGAGATCGAGCGGCATTATCAGCAGCAGGACCCGAAGTTTCGAGTTCGATTGTGTGCCGACTATCGGAGGCTCTTCGAGGAGGGCAGCTCCGACGATTTTGACGCCGTGTTGTGTGCCACGCCCGACCATTTGCACGCGCATGTGTCGGTCACGGCCATGCGGGCTCGCAAGCACGTCTACTGCGAAAAGCCGCTGACCCACAACATTTCCGAAGCCTTTCTCGTCGCCGAAGTCGCTCGGAATATGGGCGTGGCCACGCAAATGGGAAACCAGGGACATTCGCGCGACACGATCCGGCAGACAGTCGAGTGGCTCCAAGGGGGCGTCCTCGGTGACGTACGCGAGGTCCACGCGTGGGTCCCGGCCACTCGATGGAATCCGACGTTGCAGGCCGTTCCGACAGAGACACAGCCGGTTCCCAAGGGGCTCGACTGGGACTTGTGGTGCGGGCCTCGGCAGCCGGTCGGTTTCCACTCGGCGTATGCTCCCGTTTCGTGGCGAGACTTCTGGTCCTTTGGTTGTGGCGCCATGGGGGACTTCGGTTGCCATGACCTGGATTCCGCCGTCTGGGCACTTGATCTCGACCTGCCCGAGCGCGTCGAGATGCACGGCGCCGGGCGGCGCGTGCCGGGGATGGCTCCGTATGGCGAGATCGGGTATTTCGATTTCGCGGCGAAGGGGAAACGGGGGCCGGTGCGCGTCCACTGGTACAGCGGTGGCCTTCAGCCGCGATGGCCCGACCTGATGCGGAGTGCCGGCGATCGGTTACCGCGTCGAGGGGTTTTGTTCGTCGGCGAGAAAGGGATTCTGGTGTGCCAAGGTGCGGGTGGACCGGGGACGCTCTACCCCGAGTCGCTCCGGGAGGCGGCTTCGGCCATTGAGCCGACGCTTCCGCGATCGAAGGGACACCATCGCGACTGGATCGATGCGATCAAGGACGGGCCTCCCGCCAGCAGCCACTTCGAGTATGCGTGGCGTTTGACCGCCATTACGCTCTTGGGTGTGCTCGCTCTCCAAACCGACCACGTTATCGAATGGAACAGCGAGAGAAACACAGTCATCTCGTTCCCTGAGGCAGAACCGATCATCCGAGGGTCCTACCGCCGCGGGTGGGAGCTCCAGTGACGCATTAGCGTCACTCATGGTCCCAATCGATCGCGTCGATCTTGGCCGCCAGGATGAAGTCGTTCTCGCTGAGTCCGCCGATGGCGTGGGTCCAGAGTTCGACGGCGACGTGCCGGTAGCGGACGAGGTGCAGGTCGGGATGGTGCCCGTCCTCCTCGGCGATTGCGGCCGTGCGGTTGAAGAATTCGATCGCCGCCATGAAGTTCCGGGCCACCCATTCTTTACGGATGCGCTGGCCGTCGTCGGTGAGTTGCCAACCGGGGAGTCGTTCGAGCTGCGCGAGTGCTTCCTCGCGAGTTGTCGGTTCGACACCCCCTTCACAGGGCTTGCATTTCTTGCGAGTCAGCGATTCGGCAGATGTGATTTCCATGGCCATCTCCTACGATCGATACTGCGTGTAACGTTTCCGGTTTCTGGCATCCGTTCGGCGGAACAGCCAGAGGCTCCACCGGCGCGGACGCCGTGATCAAGGTGCTTTGGACGATGCCTTTTCTCGATGTTTGAGGAACATTTCAAGCTGAGCTTTCAGCGGTGGTGAATGCGGGTCTTGTTCGAGTGCCGCTCGCTGCTCTTGAATGGCTCGTTCGACCTGGCCGGTGGCGAAGTAGCACCGCGCGAGCGTGTCACGGATTCCGGCGCTGTCGGGATAGAGCCGGTGAGCCTCGAGGGCACATTGAAGGGCGAACTGGTAATCGCCCTCGGTATTGGAAATGAGCCAGGCAACCTGATTGCATTGTTGAGCCAAATCGATTTCGGTTTGCAGCCGCTCGAGGCGACTCCGGCTTTCGCGGATTTTGGTCTTGGTCGCTTCGATCATTTGCCGGTACTTGGCAACGGCTTCGGCGATCTTCTGCCGCGCGACGAGGAGTTCCCCGGCATCGTGTTGAGCCCAGCGATACAGCAGGATCAGCGTATCTGAATCGATGGGGGAGAGGGAGAGGGAACGGCGCAGCGCCTCGGCCTGGGCTTCCCGGTTGCCAGTGGCTCCGTAGTGGCATGCCTCGAAGAATGCGGCTCGAGCCGCGAGGCGATCAATCGTCTGCCGCGTTTCGCGCTCGATCGCCGCTTTCAGTGGTCGTTCGGCGCCGGCTTGGACGAGTTTCTGAAGCGCCTTGGCTGCTTCGTCATCGCGTTTCAAGTCGTGGAGCATTTCGGCGAGCGAAATGAAGACGCTCGCATGTTCCTTGTAATCGGGCTTTGGCACGTCCGTCAACTCGCGGTAGGCCATTTCGGCCCAGTGGAAGAAGCCGTCGTTTTCAAGGGAGATTCCCAGCAGCCAAACGGCGTGGGGTCCGTTACGAGCGACCTGCTGAAGGGCCTGTCGAGCAGCTTCGCGGGCATGTTCCTCGTCCCCGCTCTTACGGCGTGATTCGGCCAGGCGGAACATGAGGACCGTGTTTTGATGGAACGCGTCGTGAAATCGCGCATAGAGTGTTTCGATCAAGTCGGGCCATTCCCGTTCGAGCAGCCAGTCGGCCATTTCGATCAGTTGAGCGCTGTCGTCGGACAACAGCGGCAAGATGCGCTCGGCCACCTGGTGGGCTTCCTGACGACGATCGTGGTGGAGCAGAACCTCCACGTGGGACAGCAAGAGTGCACGAAGAACTTCAGGTCCGTTCTGTTGAGGATGCGCCAGGTATGTCGACCACTCCTGATCGACGATCTTGGACCACATGTCGATGGCTTGCTCGGGGTGTTCCCACAACGCCAGTCCCATTCGAAGCCACTGAGCCGATGTGCGCTGGCTGCGGCCGACGAGTCGTTTGACGGTTTGTCGCACCTTGTGGCGTTCCGGTTCTGCTGGTGCCTTGGCACGGAGGAAGTGCAGGGCCGCCAGCCGGGAGACTTGCGGAGACGGATCATAGCGGGCGATGCGAGCCAGGGCGACGAGAGCTCCTGCGTGATGCAGCGCTGAAAGCCGATCAAGCACCGAAGCACGCTGGCCAGGCGGCAGACGCCCGTAGTGCTCGAGGATCTGCCGTACGTCAGCCGGATCGGTGTCAGTGATCCACCGAACTTGAATCGAGAGGAGGAGCCGGCGCGCTCGCACGGCGATTTCGACGTCGTCGTCGTATTGAGCCTGAGCGAGGGCATCGAGGGCGTCGAGTCCCAGGTCGGCCAACGCCTGCGACGCTCGCTCACGCACCACATATTCATCTGATCCGAGTTTTCGGATCAACTCATCGACGCGAGCATCACGAGTCGACTTGGTCGGTGGTTGAGCCTCGGCCGGATACGCCGTGACGAGCCCAACCAAGGCGATCCCAAAAAGACCGGCCACCGAATTGCTCGAGATATGTGGCTTCATCATCGCCCTGCGCTCCACCCGTCCTTGGTCCTTCATGCCGCGGCGGCTGCAACCGAGGACACGCCGCGTTCTGTGCGTACCTTACCCAGTTTCGCTGGATGGAAGCAATCTCAATTATAGCGGGGGAGTGGGGGACAAGCACCGCTCGATCGAGCTTCGATCGACGGGCCGGATGACTCCGTGCTCGGTGATGAGAGCCGTGATGAGCGACGCAGGCGTGACGTCGAAAGCCGGATTGTAGACGTCCACACCTTCGGGGGCCGTGCGGCGGCCGAAGCCGCAGGTCACTTCTTCGGCCGGCCGCTCCTCGATGGGGATCGCCTCGCCACTCTCCAGCGTCAGATCGAACGTCGAGGACGGGGCAGCGACGTAAAATGGAATCTGGTGCGCTCGAGCCAGCAGGGCGAGCCCATAGGTGCCGATCTTGTTGGCGGCATCGCCGTTGGCGGCGATCCGATCGGCGCCCGTGATAACGGCCTGGACGCGGCCTTCGCGCATGACTTGAGCGGCCATGGAGTCGCAGATGAGAGTGTGGGGGACGCTGTGCTGGGCCAGTTCCCACGTCGTCAGTCTGGCTCCCTGGAGCAGCGGTCGCGTTTCGTCGACATAAACATGGATTTGCTTACCCTGGTCGTGTGCAGTGAAAAGAACGCCGAGTGCCGTTCCGTACTCGGCGGTTGCCAGTCCCCCGGCATTGCAGTGCGTGAGGACGCCACTGCCGGGTGGAAGTAAGTCGGCGCCATGCCGGCCGATCGAATGGCACATCTGCCGATCTTCGTCCCGAATTGCATGGGCCTCCGCCAAGAGGCGATCTTGCAACTCTGATAGTGACACGTTCTTGGCAGTTGTGGTTTCTTCGAAGACGCGCATCATGCGGTCGAGCGCCCAAAAGAGGTTGACCGCAGTAGGGCGACTTTGGGCGAGCTCGGTGCGGGCGTGCTGCAGCTCCTCCCGCCACTGGGAGACATCTTGAGAGGGATCGAGCCGTGCGGCGGCGAGACAGATCCCATAGGCGGCGGCAATGCCGATCGCCGGTGCTCCGCGCACTCGCAGTTGGCGGATCGCCTCGACGACGTCGGGGACCTTGTGGCAGGCCAGCAACCGTTCTTCGAGCGGCAACCGGGTCTGGTCGAGCAAAACCAACCGGCCGTCGCGACCACCCTCCCAGCGGACCGAAGGCAACGGGGGACCGGTGAGTTGCCGGGCGTCAAACATCAAAGCTGCTCCTGCAACCGAGAGTCCTTTTCGGCGATTTTGGCTTCGAGTTGTTTCTTGAAAGCAGCGAATTTCTCGGCTAACGCATCATCGGACAGAGCCAGGATCTGGACGGCGAAGAGCCCTGCGTTGCGAGGTCCTCCCATACCGACCGCCATCGTGGCCACCGGTACATCGCCCGGCATCTGGACGGTGGAAAGGAGCGAATCGAGTCCACCCAGTTCGGCGGTGGGAACTGGGAGTCCGATGACCGGTAGCGTGGTATGAGCGGCAACGACACCGGCGAGGTGCGCCGCGCCTCCCGCGGCCGCGATGAAGATGCGAATGCCTCGGTCTTTGGCCGAGCGAGCAAACTCGGCCACGCGATCGGGAGTCCGGTGGGCACTCATGACGTGCACTTCGCAACTAACGCCGAATTCATCCAGCGCCTCTTTTGCTTTGCAGATCTTCGGCCAATCCGAATCGCTGCCCATCAAGATAGCAACCTGCGGTGAGTTCATTTTTTCTAGGGCTCCTGTAGCATGCGTCTACATGTCGTTGTCGCGGCACCGGCGCCGCGTCGAAGTGGGCTCGATCGTAGGCAACCAATGCACGCAAGGGAACTGGGTGGCCGCATCCATCTCCCAATGGCGGTTCAGTCGATCGTCCGACTCAGCTGGTCAGCTCCAAAACACTTCGGTGTGGCAGGCCGAACGTGTCGCCGACGGCCGCATTCGTGACTTCGTTTCGGTAAATGTTGACGGCTGCAGCCAGTGGAGGATATTTCCGTACTGCTGTTTCGATTCCCACATCGGCCAATCGGATCACCCATGGCAGAGTGACGTTGCATAGCGCAAACGTACTCGTCCTCCCGACCGCACCGGGCATGTTGGTGACGCAATAGTGCACCACGCCTTCTTCGATGAACGTTGGTTCGCTATGCGTTGTTGGCCGACTCGTTTCCACGGATCCTCCTTGATCGATCGCGACATCGATAATGACGCTGCCCGGTTTCATCAGCTTCAGGTCATCTCGTCGGATCAGGTGAGGTGCTTTGGCGCCGGGAATGAGCACCGCGCCGACGACGAGGTCGGCGAGTTGCAACTGTTCGCGGATCGTGTGCCGGTCGCTGAAAAGGACGTTGACATTGGCCGGCATGTAGTTGTCGAGTTCCCGCAGGCGGTCCATGTTGATATCGAGGATGGCGACGTCGGCCTGGAAGCCAGCGGCAATGCGAGCCGCATTGGCGCCGACGACGCCGCCTCCGAGGATCGTGATGTGGGCGGGAGCCACGCCGGGGACGCCTCCGAGCAGGATGCCGCGTCCCATCTGGGGACGCTCGAGGTACTTCGCCCCCTCTTGGATGCTCATGCGCCCCGCCACTTCGCTCATCGGTGTCAGCAGCGGCAGGCGACCGTTCTCTTCGAGGGTCTCGTAGGCGACGCAGACAGCGCCGCTTTGCAGCATCGCGTCGGTCAACTCGCGGCTCGAGGCGAAATGGAAATACGTGAACAGGATTTGTCCGGCGCGGATCTTCGGCCATTCTTCGGCGAGGGGTTCTTTGACTTTGACCACGAGATCGGCCTGAGCGAAGATGGGGTCGGGGCCGTCGACGATCTCAGCTCCGTGACGGGCATAGTCTTCATCCCGAATTCCCGATCCAATGCCGGCTCCCCGCTGGATCAGCACTTGATGCCCTCGCTGGACGAGCTCTTCCACGCCCACCGGCAAGATGGCAACGCGGTATTCGTCTCGTTTGATCTCTTTCGGCACGCCTACGATCACGACGGGATCTCCTGAAGAAGCCAGAGAAGTCTGCGGGCCGCCGACCCGCTCGGCACTGCACCTCCGGTCTCCGCCGACCGGTCGCCTCGCCCGGCATTGGAGCAGGAATACTGCCTGAGATCAACCGTTCCACCAAGCTATACTTTCCGGAGCCCCGAGGGCGGTCACGGGGGCCGTCGCGGGCATGCCTCTGGCCACAACCATCCCAATATGAACATCCGGCAATTCCTGCAGCACCACGGTATTCATCGCAACCCGTTCGCCGAGGAAGACGCTCAGACCGATCCGGTCTTCAAAGAGGGCTGCATTGCCGATACCTTCCATCCGGCGTGGGACAAAGTCTACGGAGACCCTCGGGAACCGTCGACGGCGATCGTCTTCGGCCGGAAAGGCTCGGGGAAGACGGCCATGCGGTTGCAGGTCGCCCGTCACCTGGAGCAGTTCAACCGCGAGCATCCCGATGATCGGGTGTACGTCATCACCTACGATGACTTCAACCCATTCCTCGATCGCTTTCGTTGGACTTTGGGATATCAGCGGCGGAGCCCCGAGAAGCTGCTGCAGCGGTGGCGGCTCTGGGACCACATCGACGCGATCTTGTCGCTCGGCGTGACGAGGCTGATTGACGCCGTAACCGGTGAGAAACTCGAATCCGTGGCTGTGCCACCTCACCGTCTGGAAACACTGCCCCGCCACATGGCTCGAGATCTCCTCCTGCTGGCCATCTGCTACGATCAGTCGACCGCTCAACCGGTGACAACAAGGTGGCATAAACTCCGAAGGAAACTCAAGTATCGCAACCTGGCAGCCAAGGGTCCGCTGGCCACGGGGATTCTTGCCAGCGTCTTGTGGCTCATCGCGGTCATCGCTCTCTTTGTGCAGGGGCGATCTTCCTGGTTCACGTCGGTCTGGTATCTCTGGTTGGCCGCCTTGGCCGGCGGTTGGTCGTGGTATGGAGTACGGTGGCTCCGGGAAACCTGGCGCGCCATGGGAATCCGCCGCCGCGCTCGGGTTCTGCGGCACACGATCGGAACGCTGCGCGATCGCCTAATGGCCATCCCCGCTCGAGATCTCACCGGCCAGCCGCTCCCGGACAAAGACAGTACCGATGACCGCTATGAGCTGTTGATCAAGTTTCAAACAGTGCTGAAAGGGTTGGGATATCACGGCGTGATTGTCTTGGTCGATCGTGTCGATGAGCCCGAATGGATCAACGGCTTGCCCGAGCGGATGAAGGCACTCGTCTGGCCCATGTTCGACAACAAGTTCCTCAAGCATCCTGGACTTGGCATCAAGATGATGCTTCCTGCGGAACTCAAGCCGTTCATTGACCGCGAGGATACGGCGTTTTATGAGCGAGCGAGACTCGACAAGCAGAACCTTATTCCCTCCTTCGAGTGGACTCCCGAAGCGCTCCTCGATGTGGCCAACGCGCGCATTTGCGCTTGCAGCGACCGCGATCCGCCTCCGAAGCTGACCGATCTCCTCGATTCGTCGATCGAGCTCTCACGCTTCTTGCAAGCCCTGCATGATCTGCGCGTTCCCAGGCATTTGTTCAAGTTCGCCTACCGGATGTTTGTAGCCCACTGCAATGCACATTCTGAGTCCGAACCGGTATGGCGCGTGCAGCCCCAGACCTTCGAAACGGAGCTTGCCCTTTACCTCCGCGAACAAGATGCTTTCGAGCGCGGGGTGGGAGCCGGCTAAGATCGTCGCCACGGTGGCGTGAGGAGACTCATCGTTCACTGAGCTGCTCAGTACCTTGGGACCCGCTGGGGCGAGCGGGGGAGGCATCCTGCGTGTGTCCTTCACTGCCGGGCACATGACCGGAAAAAAGGGCACCGCCGAGCAACCACCAGAACGATCCAAATAGGAGGGTGCTAAAGACGAGGACGGCGGCGACGCAGACGCCGAAGAGATCACGCATCAGCAGCAAAGCGGGCGGTTCGGCCGTCTCGGGCGGTTTCCGCCTCACCGGCCCGGTCGTTTCAGCCTGGCGTTCGACATCTTCGACCCACGTCTGCCATTGTTGGGTCGCCCACTGGGGGTCTGTTTGGTCGAGGACACGATGGCGAGCCCAGAAGAGGAGCCCTAAAGCGGCGGCCAGGAAGCCGATGTATGCCACGACTCCGGTCCATATCCACGACCGCCGGTTAAACCTCATCACCATCCCCTCACTCTTTCACTCCTCACACCTCTCAATTCTCTCCTTGCCGACCCATGGACGAAGGACTTCGGGAACGATCACCGAACCGTCGGCTTGCTGGTAGTTTTCTAAGATGGCGATGAGGGCACGGCTGATCGCCACGGCTGTTCCGTTGAGCGTATGGACAAAGTGAGTTCCCTTTTCGCCGGTTCGCTTGAAACGGATATTGAGGCGCCGGGCCTGGTAGTCGGTGCAGTTGGAAGCGCTGGTCACTTCGCCGAACGTTCCTCCGTCTCCGCGGCCGGGCATCCACGCCTCGAGATCATACTTGCGGTACGCTGGGCCTCCCAAATCTCCCGTTGCCGTATCGATCACCCGGTAGGGAATCCCGAGTGCGTCGAAGAGTTGGCATTCGAGTTGGCAGAAGTGCTCGTGCATGGCCTCGCTTTGGTCGGGCAGCGTAAAGGCGAACATTTCGACTTTCGTGAATTGGTGGACGCGGTAGAGGCCGCGTGAGGCGCGGCCGGCGGCCCCCGCTTCCGTCCGAAAGCAGTGACTGATGCCGCACAGTTTGATGGGAAGGTCGTCGGCGTCGAGCACTTGGCCGGCTTGCCAGCCGCCGAGCGTGATTTCGGCGGTGGCGACGAGGGAAAGGTTGGAGTTTTCGATGCTGTAGATCTGCGTCTCGGGGCCTCGGGGGATGTATCCCACGCCGTTGAGGATTTCCTGGTAGGCGAGATCGGGAGTGATGACGGGTGTGAAGCCGGCGTCGATGAGTTGCCTGACGGCGAATTGCTGGAGGGCCAACTCCAGGAGGACCGCTTCGTTCCGGAGGAAGTAGAACCCGTGGCCGGCCACGCGAGCGCCTCCTTCGAAGTCGATCAGATCGAGTGCCTCGCCGAGTTCCACATGGTCGCGGACGGGGAAGTCGAACTGGGGAATCGGTGTGGTCCCTCGGCGAATTTCCCGGCTGTCCGATTCGTCGCCGACGGGGGCCTCGGGGTGGGTCAAGTTGGGAATCCGCGCTTGGATCGCCAAGATTTCCTGTTCGAGGGTATCATGTTCGGCCTGAGCCGCCTCCTTGGCTTCCCGAAGCCGTCGCCCTTCGGCCTTTCGAGCCTCCCGCTCGTCCGGATCTTTCGCCTTGCCGATCGACTTGGATACCTCGTTGGCTCGCCGGTTGAGCTCCTGGACTTCCTGCAGCTTGGCTCGCCGTTGCTGCTCCAGTTCCACCAGGCGTGCGACGTCCACTTCGACGCCGCGACGGCGGCAGTTCTGCTGGACTTCTTCGGCGTGTTCAACGATGTACTTGCGATCTAACATGGCTAGGGGGCGTGCTTTCTATCGAGGAAGAAGCCGGGGCGGAGGCGTCTCACATCCCGAGGCGGAAACGTGGTCCCCCGCTCCGAGCCACCCGCCGCAGCTTGGGGAGTCGGGGAACCAGCTGTTGCGTTTTTCGCGAAAGGCTCCGACAATATAGAGGTTGGTCATCCGATCGACCAAGGCACGATCGGCCGAATGGCTAGGGGAGTTTCCAGGAGGAGCCACAACTGTGAGCAGCGAAGAGACTGTGGCGGTCGACACGGAAACGCAGACGACGACTCGGCGCGCGAGCCGCCCCAAGCGGCAGCCTCGCTACCACGTCATCTTGTGGAATGATGACGACCACTCCTTCGAGTATGTCATCCGCATGATGCGCAAGCTGTTCGGTTACCCGCTCGAGCGAGGCTTGCAAATCGCCGAAGAGGTCCATACCAAGGGGAGAGCCATCTGTTTGACGACGACTCGGGAACATGCCGAGTTGAAACGGGATCAGATTCACGCCTTCGGCCCGGATCGGTTGGTGGCCGACTGCAAAGGCGCCATGTGGGCCACGATTGAGCCGGTAGACGAGTAGGGGCCCATGCCGCTTTTGAAGACGCTGACCTTGGGATGCAAGGTCAACCAATATGAAACCCAGTTCGTGCGAGAGGGTCTGCAAAAGCTGGGTTATCGCGATGCGGCAGACGGCGAGCCGGCCGATTTGTGCGTCGTCAATACGTGCACCGTCACGAATGAGGGTGATGCGAAGAGCCGCCAGGCGATTCGGCGACTCCATCGGCGGAACCCCCATGCCCGCATCGTCGTCATGGGCTGCTATGCGACGCGGGCTCCCGAAGAATTGGCGACTCTCCCCGGCGTGACGGAAGTCATTACTGACAAGCGGGAGCTTCCCGATTGGCTCCAGCGGATCGGCGTTGTCGACGTGCCGGATGGAATCTCGGGGTTCGGCAATCGGCACCGAGCTTACGTGAAGGTCCAGGACGGCTGTTTGTTGCGGTGCAGTTATTGCATCATTCCGTTGGTGCGCCCGGTGCCCAGCAGTCGCGATCCGGAGTCGATCGAGCGGGAAGTGCGGCGGCTGGTGGCTGGGGGCTATCGCGAGATCGTTCTCACCGGCGTGCATCTGGGACATTACGGGGTCGAGTCGAATCGGCGTAAGCCAAGGTCCCAATGGCTGAGGCTGTCACATTTGCTGGCGCGACTTGTGGAGCTATCGGGCGATTTTCGGATACGGCTTTCCAGCATCGAGGCGACGGAGGTAACCCGTGAGCTGATTGCCGTAATGGCGGACCGCCCCGATCGCATTTGTCCTCATGTGCACATCTGTATGCAAAGCGGGTCGGACCGGGTGTTGCGACGGATGCGCCGCCGCTGGAGTGCGAAGATGTTCGTGGACCGTTGCCGGTTGCTCCAGGAGCGACTCGATCATCCCGCCCTCACGACCGACTGGATGGTCGGTTTCCCGGGGGAAACGCGCGAGGATTTTCTGGCGAGCTGCCGAGTCGCTCGCGACGTCGGCTTTGCCAAGATGCATATCTTTCCCTTTAGTCCTCGGCGCGGCACGCCGGCCGCCGAAATGCCTGATCAACTTCGACCGGAATTGAAGAAAGAGTGGGCGGC
This sequence comes from Planctomycetaceae bacterium, assembly GCA_015490875.1. Taxonomy (GTDB): domain Bacteria; phylum Planctomycetota; class Planctomycetia; order Pirellulales; family Pirellulaceae; genus S141-3. The sequence continues at coordinate 11,855 of WFWZ01000121.1, read as the reverse complement.
GGAAGCGGCGGAGTTGGAACGGGAGCTTCGATGGGCCTACTGGGATTCGCTCGTCGGTCGGACGTTGCAGGTGCTTGCCGAAAACCGTGTGGAAGACCCCGTCCCCGGCTGGGCGGGAACCGCCTGCCGATACGCGCCGGTCGTGGTGAGCGAGGAGGCCGCCCCGATGGGATCGCTCGTACCGGTCACCGTGCGGGATCGGGATGCTTGCGGACTGAGAGGCGAAACAGGTAGCCGCGCGGAGATCGACATGCGTCCCGTCCCTTGACGTGACCTCGGGACACGTCCGTATAATCTCGGGGTGTCTGGTGACGGGAGCAACCGGGGCTCGGGGAAGAGCGTTATAATAGTTGGTTGCCCGGTGGGCGGCAGCAACGCGAGGGCTGGGGGGCGGAACGGCGGCGGACGTATCTCTTCCTCACACAACAGGTGGAACGATCGAATGGATGGGATTACGTTGCGTGTGCTGGACGGCTGCGATCGCGGACGGTCGTATCCCAATTTGAGGACACCCATCACCATCGGCCGCGAAGAAGGCAACACTATTCAGCTCAATGACGAGCGGGTCAGCCGGTTCCATGTGAAGATCCAAGAGGACAATGGTCATCTCGTGTTAACGGATTTGGAGAGCACGAATGGGACCAAGGTGAACGGCGAGGACGTCCAGTTGCGCATTCTTCGGTACGGCGACTTAATCACCATCGGACGGTCGGTATTGTTGTTTGGGTCTCGGGAGCAGATTGCCGAGCGGCTTTATCGACTGCGGAATGCCGGAGGCGCTACGGAGGCACCGACTCAACATCCTGGCGAGGGTAGCGATCCGTCGCCGCTCGAGTTCGAACTGAACTGGGACGCTTCAGAGCTTGGTCCCTCGATGCATCTTCTCGAGCCGCCACCGCTGCCCGATCGACTCTCTCCCGCTCAAGCCGCTCAGCTTGCCGAAATGCTCGAGTATTTCCACGTTCGCCTGCGCGCGATCCTTGCTTCCGGGCGCACGGCCCCCGAGGAGGAACAGCGAGATCCCGTCGTGTTGGAACTACCTCGCTGGCAAAGCCTCATTGAACTCCAGGCTCGGTTGTCGGAGTACTTGCGGCAGATCGGCGATCCCGAAGCGTGAAGCGAGGACGTTCGCGAGAACCCCTCTCGCTCGTTTGTCAAGGGCCGGTTTCTGACAGCGTGCCGCAGTGATAACCTGAGCGCGGGTGAAGCGGTCTGCCACTGTCTTGCTCTTCATTGAGGATCCACGCGATGACCGACACGGAAGCGCGGCGTTTTGTGCATCTGCATTGCCACAGCCACTATAGCCTGTTGGATGGAGCGAGTTCGATCGACCGGCTCGTGGAACGAACCACCCAGCACGGCATGAATGCGTTGGCGATCACCGACCACGGTAACTTGCATGGAGCGCTCGAGTTCTACCGCAAGGCCAAATCGGCGGGGATCAACCCGATCATCGGCTATGAAGCTTACGTGGCTCCGCACAGCCGTTTCGACAAACGGGTGATCGAAGGAAAGGAATCGAGTTACCATCTCACGCTCTTAGCGAAGAACCGCACCGGTTTCCGCAACCTCTTGAAGCTCGCATCCGCCGCCTATCTCGAAGGCTTCTATCACAAGCCCCGCATCGACCGCGAGTTGCTCGCGGATCACCACGAAGGATTGATTTGTCTCAGTGGCTGCCTCAGCGGCGAGTTCGCATGTGCGCTTCGAGGCGGGAGGGACGAAGCAGAGGGGATGGAGGAGGCCGAAGCGATCGCGCAGTGGTTCCACCGTCTCTTCGGCGATCGGTACTTCGTGGAGATCATGAACAACGGAATGAAGCTCCAGCAGGAAGTGACCGAGCGGTCGATCGAGATCGCCCGACGCCTGGGGTTGCCGCTGGTCGCCACATGCGATTCGCACTACGTCGACCGCGAAGACGCCGAAGTGCAAGATGTCTTGCTGTGCATCAACACGGGCAAGTTCCGAGCGGACACGAATCGGATGAGGATGGATGGGCAGGAGTACTACCTCAAGAGTCCCGAAGAGATGTACGCCGCCTTTTCGGGACTCGAAGATGCGGTGGCTCGCAGCCAGGAAATCGCCGACTCGGTCGATATCGAACTGGAGTTGGGCAAACGGCATTTTCCCACGTTTCCGCTTCCCGAAGGCAAATCGGCCGATCAGCTGCTTCGGGAACTGTGCGAGAAAGGACTCAAAGAACGCTATGCCGGCGACGAGACGATGCTTCCTGGCGGCGAGCTGGCGCCTCAGGTCCGGGAACGCTTGGATCGGGAACTCGCCGTCATCTCGAAACTCGGCTTTTCCAACTACTTCCTCATCGTCTGGGACTTCGTCCGTCAGGCTCGCGAGCAGGGGATTCCGGCGACGGCACGCGGCAGCGGCGTAGGTGCTCTCGTCTGTTTCGCCCTTTACCTCAGCCACGTCTGTCCACTCAAGTACGGACTCCTTTTCGAGCGGTTCCTCGATGAAAACCGACTCGAGGCGCCCGACATCGACATCGATTTCTGCAAGGAATGGCGCAGCGAGATCATCCGCTATGTCAAGGAGAAGTACGGCGAAGAGAATGTGGCTCAGATCGGCACGTTCGGTACGTTGCAGGCGAGGCAAGCGATCAAGGATGTGGCTCGCGTCTTGGGATTGCCACTTTCTCGTGTGACCCCGATCACGGCCATGGTTCCCGAAGCGCCGAAGATGACGATCGACAAGGCACTCCAGATCAGTGACGACTTGCGCCGGGCGTACGAGGAAAATGGCGAGGTGCGCGAAGTCATTGATTTGGCGCGGCGACTGGAAGGACTGGCTCGCAATGTCGGCACGCATGCGGCCGCCGTCGTGATCGCCGATCGGCCACTGACCGAATATGTGCCGCTCTGTCGTGTCACTGGGAAAGAGGACATCATCACGCAGTGGTCGATGGGGGACGTCGAAGCGGCCGGGCTGTTGAAGATGGATTTTCTCGGACTGCGCAATCTGACCATCCTGCGCAAGGCGGTGGCGATGATCGAAAAGACGCGAGGCGAGAAGCTCGACATCTATCGTTTGCCGCTTGATGATCCCGAGACGTATGCGCTCCTTTGCCGAGGCGAAACAAAGGGGGTGTTTCAGTTGGAAAGCGGGGGCATCCGCGATCTCTTGCAGAAGATGAAGCCGGATCATTTTCGGGACATCATCGCCACGAATGCTCTTTATCGCCCCGGACCGTTGGAAGGAGGCATGGTTCAGGAGTATATCGACGTCAAGCATGGCCGCAAGCAGGCGACCTATCTGCATCCCATTCTCAAGGAGATCCTCGAAGAGACGCATGGCGTGATGGTCTATCAGGAACAAGTCATGCAGATTCTCAATCGGTTGGGGGACATCCCGTTGGCGGCCGCCTATACGTGCATCAAGGCAATCAGCAAGAAGAAAGAGGATCTCATTCGCAAGAACAAGGACGAGTTCCTCAAAGGGGCGACGGCCAAGGGCATCGCGAAAAGCCAGGCCGAACGGCTTTGGGAAATGATTGAGAAGTTCGCCGGTTACGGCTTCAATAAGAGCCATTCCACGGCGTATGCGCTCGTGGCATATCAGACGGCGTATCTCAAGACGCATTACTCGCTCGAGTTCATGGCGGCTCTCCTGTCGGGCGACATTCCCGGCCGGAATTTCAAAACCAAAGATTCCCTCGTGGAACATCTCGACGACTGCCGTCGCATGGGAATCGAAGTCGTTCCGCCCGACGTCAATCGAAGCGACGTCGAGTTTTCCGTGGCCGATGGCAAGATTTATTTCGGGTTGGCCGCGATTAAGGCGTGTGGGGGCAAGGCGGCCGAGGGGATCGTGGCCGAGCGGAAAGCGAACGGGCCGTTTCGAGACTTGTACGACTTTTGTGAACGGGTCGACTCGTCTATTTGCAATCGAACGGCCATCGAAATGCTGATCAAAGCCGGGGCATGCGATGGGTGGTGCACCAATCGCGGGAGATTGCTGGCAGCCGTTAGCGGAGCTATTCAGGCGGGAGCCAAAGCGCAGAAGGATCGCCGGGCAGGTCAGCGGAGTCTCTTCGGAAGCCTGGAGACGGAATCTGCAGTCACGGCCGCCGACTTGCCCGACGCTCCCGACTTGGGAGAGCGCGAGCGGCTCTTGGCCGAGCGAGAAGCTCTGGGGTTCTATCTTTCCAGCCATCCCCTGGCCGAGTATGAGTCGACGTTCCGCGAAGTGGGGTGCCGCACGACTGCGGACATTGCGGACATTCCAGATCGCGGGGAAGTGCTTCTAGGGGGCATGCTGGCCGCCATCAAACACGCGCATGTGAAAAAAGTGCGCGAGGGTTCGACGGCCACGAAGTATGTCAACTTCGACTTGGAAGACCGGGCTGGATCGATTCGCTGTATCCTGTGGCCCGATGATTACGTGAAGTACGGCGAGCTCGTTCGGCCGGATGCCATCTTAGTGGTGCGGGGAATGGTAGACCGGCGGGGAGGCGATGAAGCCAACTTGATTGTGCAAGAGCTGATTCCCTTGGATCAGTTGCAATCTCGCTGCACGCGAGGTCTGCGCATCGTGATCGAAGAGAAACGGCACGACGAAGAGACCCTCCGGCGACTGAAGGAAATCCTCCGCTACTATCCCGGCCGACAGGCGGTCGAGTTGTTGATTGTCCTTGAGGATGGAGCCCGCGTACTTCTGCGCTCCGAGATGCGTGTCGCCATCGGTCCGGAACTCCGGGAGCGGATCGATGCGTTGCTTGGGGGGGCCGGCCACCAGCTCCTGATGGCGCGGCCGCAGGGGAACGGTACCGATTCGCGGCGAGGCCGCGAGGCCGCGCGGACGTGAGGTCCGTGGCGCGTGGGGGACGGCCCTCAGCCGGGGGGCCGCCTCACGTGCTAGCCGCAGGCGCCACGTCACAGAACGCTGTTGGGGGGGACCGCTCGGTCTGTTGCCGTGGTTTCCTCCAAAACGGTTCCGGTTTTGACGATTTTTCTTGCGGTTCGGCCGGCGGCCAAGTACCATCATAGAGTTGCCACGGACCGACGGCGCCGGCGTTTCATGGACAGTCGGCGTGGGGCAAAGTAGAATGAAAAGATGATTTTTGCGGGGGACGGCGAGCGGGACGCCTCTATTCCACCGACCACGAACCGTTCCCGCGTGGCGCGTGGGTTGTTGGCGCCGCGTGGGAGCGTACCGGACAAGAAGTTTTTGGCACGTTGAACTGAGACGAGCGACGCATGAGTATCACGCAACGCAAGCGAGTGTATGGGTTCGGGTTCTTGCTGACGCTCTTGGCCGTCGGTCCCGCGTCGACCGCGTGGGGCCAATTCGGCGGTTTCGGCGGTTTCGGCGGGGGCGGGGGCGGTTTCGGAGGTTTCGGAGGAGGCTTCGGCGGGCAGAATGCCGGTGTCGTCGTTGATGCCAGCGGCGTGCTTCGTATGAAGATCGTGAAAGATCCTCGAGGTCGTCTCTTGCGAGAAAAGTTCCAGGCGGCTCGCCGATCCCTGAATCCTGACGTCGTGGAACCGAGTCTCCTCCGCAAGATCTCCCTCAATCGACTCGAACGAGCCATTGCCGCTCGGTTGGCCAACGGCCAAAAACCGACCGAGGAGATGAAGTATCTCGCCGGTCTACTCCGGGTCCAGTATGTCTTTTTCTATCCGGAAACTAATGACATCGTGATCGCCGGTCCGGCCGAGGGGTTCGCTCCAGATTTGACCGGCCGCGTGCGCGGCTTGAAAAGTGGACGAGCGGTGATTGCGTTGGAAGACTTGATTGTAGCGCTGCGAGCTTTTCCTCCGGCGGGCGACCCCACCCAATTGGTCGGCTGCTCGATCGACCCAACGCAAGAAGGTCTGCAGCGCCTCCAACGACTTCTCCAACGCGTTGGCGGCCATGTTACACCGAATCAGACCGCCCAGTTGGTCACGGCCATGAAACATGCTCTTGGACCTCACGTGGTGACGATCCAGGGCGTTTCTCCCAAGACTCATTTTGCCCAGGTGCTGGTCGAAGCCGACTACCGCATGAAGCTGATCGGGATCGGCCTGGAAAAACCTCCGGTTGAGATGAAGAGTTACGTCGACCGGGCGACCAGTTCCCAAGACATGGTTCGATGGTGGTTTGTTCCCGATTACCAGTCGGTCCGCATTTCTGAGGATGAAACAGCCATGGAACTCGTCGGCTGGGGCGTCAAGCTCGTAGGCGAGGATGAACGGGTTTCGGCCGACGGTCAGATTCAGGGGACCGGTCGCAGCAGTCGAGCGAGCCGGGCCTGGTGTACCGAGTTTACCAAGAAGTATCCGAAGATTGCCGATCGCGAGCCAGTGTACGCTCAGTTGCGCAATCTCATCGATCTGGCAGTCGCCGCAGCCTTCATCCAGCAGCAGGACTTCTATGCTCGAGCCGGTTGGGAACTCGGCGTCTTCGCGGACGAAGGGCGCCTCCCCGTCGAAACGTATCCGGCTCCCAAACAGGTAGAAGCCGCCGTCAACGCCATTTGGCGGGGCAACCGGCTGATGACGCCGATCGGCGGCGGTGTGGAACTCGAGCCCCTACGAGCTCTTCGCTCGACCAACCGCCTGCCCGACGAGAAGGGCGCTGTCGCCAAGGCTCGACGCGACATTCACGTTCCCGAGGCTCCTGACCGCTGGTGGTGGGACTGAATCCGTCAACACGCCTCTGTATTCGGTGTCCGGCCCCGGTCGCAGACAGCTCGGGGGGCGAAAAGAGGCCTCGCGGATCGATCTCAGCTACGCTTCCAGGCTGAACCCTTCGCCGCCCGTTGATGACGGAGTCGTGTCGCAGGGCGCGCCGTACGTCGGTTGATCGACCTGGACATCTCCGGCCGTGATTTCTCGAGGTCCCGAGTCCTCCTCGCGAACCGGTGCGTCGGGCATGAGTTCGCACAACTGTCGCCACGTTTCGCGTTCGATATCGAGTACTTTCAGGACCCCGTCCAATCGCGAGGGATCCGCATCGGCGGGAGCAGCGAGGACTTCTCGGTAAAGAAAGAGGTAGAGTTCTGCCGTCGTTTTGGCCAGTTCGCTTTCCTCTTGCCGCACACTCGCGTAGAGTTCCGCCAGGATCTGATGGCAGCGGCGGAGGTTCTCGAGCACCTCATAGGAGATGGGATCGCACCACTGTTCGCGCGCTGCCGTGGCGAAGCGGATGGCTCCTTCGATGAGCATCAAACGCAGCTTCTGCGGCGTGGCGGTCGCCACAGCGGCTTCCAAGTAAGTGGCTTGTACGTCCTGTTCCATGGTAGAGCCTCCTGGATGTGTGGCAGGGCGGATTCTCTCAAAGTGCCGACGAGACGCCTTCTCCCCAGCTATTCCGTGGGATGACTCGCACGTCACAACGTTCCGTGTGCGCGGTCATCGCGACGTCTTCGTTCCCACGGCGAGGGGCGGTACGGCGCGGATCTGGGAAATGTACGAGGACAAGGACTGGAACTTGGCGACCGCTTCTTCCATGCGCAGGAACTGCTGAAACAGCCTTTCCCGCTCGGCGTCCAACGCCGCGTTCATAGCATCGATGCGTTGGCTGGCGGCGTCGATTTGTGCTTGAAGTGCGTCGTTGCGGTTGATCAGTAGCGAGTTTTCTTCGCCGGAGAGCGAGTCGAGAACTTGTTTGAATCGAGCGGCGAAGCCGAATGTTTCGTCGGTAAAGAGTTTCTTCACATCTTCAGGGTTCTCCGCAAAGGCCTGTGACAGTTTTTCTTCGTCCAGTTCCAACGTGCCGTCGTCCTTGAGCGTGATTCCGACGGCGCCGAGGGAGCGGATCGATCCGTCGACGGCGAATCGTCCCGTGACCAGGTCCGTCAAATCCGATTGCAGCCGAAGCGTCTCGAAACTTCCAAAGAGTGTTCCGGTCGTTTGGTCCGCTTCGTTGTAGAACGTCAAGGAGTCGATCTTCTCGATTACCTTGTTGAAGGAATCAACGAAGAGACCTACCTTGGACACGATCGAGCTATCGTCGGCGTCGACAGTGACCGTCACCGGTTGTCCGGTTGGTTGGCCGACTTGCAGAGAGAGCCCATCTACGAGCTCGGTGAATTCATTCGTCGAAGACGTTGCCAGGACGGCGGTTCCTCCGTCACCGAAAGCGATGACGGCATCCCGAGCGGCGATCAGTTCACGAAAGGCCAAAGGGGAATTGGAGGCATCCACCAAGAGCGCGCCCTCGCGTCCACTTCGCTCACTGTATAGGGACAAACGGTAAGGCGTGTAGCCGCTGCCGTCGTTGAGCACCGAAGCGGTGACGCCGATCCCCAGATCGTTGATCTTAGTGACCACATCCTGGAGGCTGTCGGTGGCGTCGATATCGATTTTCACGGTGGTCGAGCCGTCGATTTCCTGAACGGTGGTGCCATTCTTGGTGACGGACGTTGCCGTGCCGGCGATTCGCAAATCCCTGGCTGCGGTACCGCTGCCGACGTCTTCGACCGTCAATGTGCCTCCGCCTCCGGCCGTGTCGACCAAGGCGATTCCGTCCCCGGCGTCGTTGATACTTGCTTCGACACCAATCGAGAGTCCATTGATCAAGTCGATCACGTCACCGAGTGTTTTGGCGTTGCTTGTCTTGAGATTCACGGCGCTGACCTGGCCGGCCGAGTCGGTGATCTGAATCGAGCCGAGGTTCACACCTTTACCGAAATTGAGATCTTCCAGGAGTGTCTGCTCACTGACAACCTGTCGGTCGAGCGATCCGCTGTTGACGCGATCTTGAGCGGCGTCGATTGTCAGGCCCAACGCGTCGGCGGTGTTCGTCGCGTCTCCATTGGCGACGATCAGGTTCGATGCCGTGGAACCGCTCGTGTCGACAAGTTCCAATCCATTGCGGGCTTCGTTCAGTCGTGCGGTGATGGCGACGCCCGCACCGTTGATGGCTTCGATGACGTCGTCGAGTGTCTGAGCAGAAGAGAGGTCGACCGACGCGCTGGCGCCACTGCGGTCGGTCAGATCGAGCAGACCGAGCGTTCCGAGTCCGCGGCCGCCCTGGAGCGACGTGAGGAGAGAGGTTCCCAGGCCGCCGAGTAGTCGGCGCGAGGTGATCGTGTTGCCGGAGGCGGTCGTATCGAGTCCCAGGTCTTCGGCAACGGTGCCGCCGTTGAGGCTGACGACCTGGAACGTTGCACTCCCAGTCGTCAGGTCGACCAATTCCAGCGAATCGCCGTCCGCGCTGATTTGAGCTCGAAGGCGCGCTGGATCGACGGCGTTGATGGTCTCAATCAGATCACCCAACGTTTTTTCTTGCTTGCTGGAAGTCTGAAAATCGATTGTCAGCGCGGTCCCATCGGCGACGGTTACTTGAAGGTCGGCGAGTTCATTTTGGAAACTGACGCCGTTTCCGTCGTTGAGCAAGGAAAGCGAGGTGTTCTCAGAGAGCCGGACGATATCTTGGCCGGTAGCGGAGCTTGCCGCCACGTTGATGCCCGCCAGACCCAAGTCGGCGGCCGTACGGCCTCCTCCCACTTCCTGCACGATGAGATTCGACACTGTCAGGCCGGTTTGGTCCGTGAGTTCGATTTGGTCGCCAACAAGTCGAGCCTGGACGTTGATACCGTCGGTGTTGTTGATGGTGTCGACGACGTCTCGAGTCGTGAGGACCGTGGAGAGGTCGACGATGGCCGAACTGCCGCTGCGGTCGGTGATCCGGATCTTCCCGCGCTCGACACCATTGCCACCGTTGAGTTGTTCGAGCGAAAGAGGGTCGTCGATAAAGCCTCCAAAACGGAGAGTAAAGCTGCCGGAGGTGCCGAGAGCCTCTTGGGCATCGGCCACACCCGTGCTGACCAACTGGTTATGGACAGCCCGTTGCAAAGGCGTAAAGGTGTACGAACCGGCGGCCGGGGTTCCGACGACCGAAGCACCCAACACGTCGGGCAGGCTGGATGTTGCCTTGAGTTGGTCGAAGAGCTCGGGTTTTCCAAGAGCGGTCGTGGAGAGCTCAACGGCGATTGTGACGGCGGTCAACTCGCCGAGTGCGACCTGTTGGGCTTTCAGGGCTTCGAGGCGTGTTTGGAGCAGGTCACGGGGTTTCGCTGAAAGCGCTATGAGCTGTTCGATGGTGTCGGCGATGGGGACGCCGCTGACCAGTCCGACAGATGATTGGATTCGTCCCATCCCAGAACCTTGCCCGCTTGGCTTGTTTTCCTCGTTGGAATAATCGGCAGACTCGCCTTGGGAACCCGAGTCGCAATCACGATGGTTGATTTACGAACGGAAAACCGCTGGTTTCGGGCGAGCCGAAACCAGCGGCTTCGAAGGTGACCGGAGATCACTCGCCCTATCGCAGCAGTGCCAGCACGTTTTGTGGCTGCTGGTTGGCGATCGCCAACACCGAGGTGGTCGACTGGACGAGGATCTGATTTCGCGTGAGTTGCGCTGTCTCAGCCGCGAAGTCGGCGTCACGGATCGAACTGAGCGCTGAAGTGAGGTTGGCGGAGACTTCCTTGAGCGACGCGATGTTCGTATCGATCGCCGTCCGCTGAAGTGCCCCGAGACGTCCTCGAAGCTTGGTGATTTTCGTCAGCGCCTCTTTCACGATTTTCGCCGCACCGGCCGCGTCGTTCCTGAGCGACTTGGCTTGGCCGGAGGCCAGTTCGTAGAGGCGTCCGCTAGCACCACCGAGTCGAGCCGTGTTGACACTACTGATGCCGACGCGCGCCTGCTGTGTGCTGACGACGTCCGGACCGAGTTGGAACAGCGCGCCGCCGCCGGTGATCTCGAAGTTGAAGTTCGTCGAACTTCCGGCGTCGATCGAGAGGCTTAAACTCAGCGCCGAAGTGCTGATCGAAAGCGAGTTGCCGTCGGCCGTCGCTTTCGTACCGTTAATCGTAGCCTGTACGTCGGTTCCGTATGCTTCCGTGGCACTCAGTTTCGTCTTGAACTGACCGGCCGGGCCTTCGCTGATCACCTTGACTCCGACAAACGCCTTCGATCCGTAATCAGTCGACCGGAGTGTCAGGGTCGTACTGGAGAACGAAGCGGTCACGCCAGTGGCATCCGAAACCAGCTGAATGGCGTCGGTGACCTGGTTGATCGAAGCACCCTTTTCGAAGTTGAAGACTTCGACGCCGGCCAACCCGCTGATTTCCAGCACGAGATCGTCCAACAGCGTGCCGCCACCGGTCGTGTCGGTGTTGGCGATCGCCTTGGCATCGGCACTGGTGCCGAGCAGGTTGCCGTCCCCGTTAGCATTGGCCGTGGCCGTGAACTGAGCCAGGTTGTTGATGGCCGTCGCGGCGTTGGCGAGTGTCGTCGTGCCCGTGTCGTTGATGCGGAGCTTCAACGTGTTGGCAGTCGAATCATAAACGGCTTGAGGCGATCCTGTCGCCACCGCCGAATCGACTTCGACGCTGATCGCCAAGTTGTTGAAGTCCGGACCGGCCGAAGCGGCGGTGATCACGATCTCGTCGGCATCGGTCGTGTCGGTCACGGCGATGTCATTGGCATCATTCCCGTCGATGGCACCCGCACCCGTCGCCGAGGCATCAAACTCGGCCAGAGCATTCACAGCCGTTGCCACGTTGGCGGCCGTCGTGGCATTGGTATCGTTGATATAGATCTTCAGCGTCTTGTTGTCCGCATCATAGACGGCTGTTTCGGAACCGACCGCCGTAGCGCTGTCGGCCACGAACGAGACGGCGATGCCTTCAAGGTCCGTCCCAGCCTTGGTTCCTCGGATCGTTACCTCGGCGTTCGCGTCCGTGAATCCAGTCAAGATAGCTTCGGGAGCGAACCGGAGCGTTGCCGTCGCCTGCGTCGCCGCCGAGAATCCGGTATTGGTCACTTCGGCGCGCGTGGCCGCCGCCGTGATGTCGACGTCGACAGCGATGCGACCAGCGGTGCCCAGATTGGCCTGAGTCACCTCGAGAT
>WFWZ01000120.1 GCA_015490875.1 Planctomycetaceae bacterium | reverse complement strand
GGTCGGGGGTGGGGACTGTGCGGGATCTCGTTGTAGTGGCGACCTACAACGAACGCGAGAATCTGCCTCGCCTCCTCCCGGAAATCTGGGCAGCCGCTCCCGACGTGGACATCCTCGTCATTGATGACAACTCCCCCGACGGAACAGGCCAATGGGTTGAATCGCAACTCGAGCGCGAACCGAGATTGAAGTATCTGCCGCGGGAGCGGAAACTGGGACTGGGGACGGCGGCCGTCGCTGCGATGCGCTACGCCATTGAGCACGGCTATCGTTACCTCATCAATATGGACGCCGATTTTAGCCACGATCCGAGCGTCCTTCCCCAATTGATCGCCGCGATGGAACCAGCGGATGGCCGAAAGGTCGACGTGGCTATCGGCTCGCGTTATGTCCCAGGAGGCGGCACGCATGGTTGGCCCTGGTACCGTCGGTGGATGAGTCGAGCCGTCAACGTTTATGCTCGCTGTTGGCTCCGACTTCCCCTCCGCGATTGCAGCAGCGGCTACCGGTGCTTTCGCGTCGCCACACTCGAGCGACTTGAGCTGGACCGTGTTCGAGCTCACGGGTACGTATTCCACGAAGAGATCCTGTGGCACCTCAAGCGTGCCGGGGCCGTGTTCGCCGAAATCCCCATTCTTTTCGTCGATCGGCAATTCGGACAGTCCAAGATCCGACTGACCGATGCCTTCGCCGCTCTCTGGCGAATCGGCCAGTTGGGGATTCGCGACCGACTGAGCCGCCCTCGCACCACAGCGTAACCTACGCTTGGAAGCACGTGCGGCGGCGACTCTCTTAGCAAAGCCTCCGCGCCTTCGGCATATCCGCTACAGACGGCCGGCTCTCCGGCATCACGGCGTTCCATCAGGAGATCAGATTGAACCATGGCCAATCCGCAAAAGCGCATCGGTATTCTCACCTCGGGTGGTGACTGCCCGGGACTCAATGCAGTCATTCGAGGCGTTGTGAAATCGGCCACGCGACTCGGCTACGATACGATCGGCTTCATCAAGGGCTATGAGGGACTCGTCGACCCAGTCACCTATATGCCTCTGTCGTACAAGAACACGTCGGGCATCCTCAATCAAGGCGGCACGATTCTCGGATCGACCAACAAAGGACGTTTTGCCGCCACGGTCGGCGTCGACCAGCGGCTCTCCCTTGACCCCGAGCTGGTTGCCGAAGTCCAAGTTACCTGTGAGCAATTGGCCCTAAGCGGACTCATCTGTGTCGGCGGCGACGGTTCGTTGACGATCGCCGAACAGCTCTATCAAAACGGCATTCCCGTCGTCGGTGTTCCCAAGACGATTGACAACGATCTGTCCGCCACCGTCTTCACCTTCGGTTTCGACAGTGCCGTCACTGCGGCGACGGACGCCCTCGACCGTTTGCACACGACGGCGGCCAGTCACGAACGAGTGATGGTTCTCGAGGTTATGGGCCGCCACGCCGGTTGGATCGCGTTATATGCAGGGATCGCCGGAGGCGGTGATGTGATCTTGATTCCCGAGATCCCGTGGACGTTCGATGCTGTTTGTCAGAAGATCCTTGATCGTGAGAAACAAGGCAAGCGGTTCACACTCATCGTCGTAGCCGAAGGAGCCGAACTTCCGAACGGCGGCTTGGTGACTCAAGAGGAAGAACAAGGAAACCGCCAAACGCGACTCGGTGGCATCGGCAACATTGTCGCCTCGGAAGTCGAACGGCGACTCGGGCGGGAAACGCGCGTCGTCGTATTGGGGCATTTGCAGCGAGGCGGTCCACCGACGACGTTCGACCGCGTTTTGGCGACGCAATTCGGCGCTCACGCCGTGCGCCTCGTCGAAGAAGGCCGCTTCGGCGAAATGGTCTGCTACCGGCCCCCCGCCATCGTCGGCGTTCCGCTGCGCGAAGCGGTCCAGGAACTCTCTCGAGTCTCCCCCGACAGCTCGACCGTGCAGGCCGCGCGAGCCTTGGGGATCAGCTTCGGCGACCAACCGACCGATGCCCATCCCTTCCGCAAGCGAGAAACGGCTGGGACAACCGACGCCCCAAAAGAGAACGTCGAGGCTTTACAACCCGCCTAACCGCCCGTCGATGCGTTGACGGCTCGGATGGTGACATCAATTCCTTTGAATGCGGGCGTGCGCGACCGAGGATCGGCCCGGCGGGGAACCAGCACGTTCGCTTCGGGGAAATACATGAGGGCGTTGCCGGGCTTGATCCGCTCGAAAGGACGCACGAGCACCTTCAAGCAACCCGCGTCGCTTTCGACGATCACCGGCTGGTCTTCCTGCCAACCCGCGCGCTCGATATCCGATGGGTGCAACAGCACGACATCCCGGCGTTCCTGCCCTCGATAGAGGTCCCCTTCCTCGTAGACCACCGTGTTGAATTGGCCTTCGCTGCGCACCGTCATCAGCCGCCAATGACCGGGCGTGCGTTTCCGAACCGGCAACGTATGCACGTGCAATCGAGCTCGGCCATCGGGCGTGTTGAACTGCGGCACATGAAAGGTCCGGCCGTCGATCTGGAACTCCTGGAGGCTTTGGTCGACTGATCCGATCCTGCGGTACCCGGGAACAATCTCGGCAATCCACTGGCGAAGCTCTCCTGGCTCGCTCAACCGTCTCCAATCGACCGGTGCCTCTTCGCCAAGGATCCCTCGAGCCAGCCGGGCGATCACGTGGATTTCCGACTGAGGCCCGATGTGACGTGACGCACCTCCGTCACTAATGCGGACATAGTTGAACATCGATTCCTGGGTCGTCCGGTATGGTTCTTCATCGCGAGGCAACACGGGCAGAATCAAGGTTTCCCGGCCGCAGCCGTGGAAGTGGCCCGTATTGAGCGTCGTGTTGAGGTAGACGATGAACGGGATGCGTCCGAGTGCTTCACTGGCAAATTGGGCATCGGGGTTGGAGCCATAGAGATTGCCCCCCAAACACAGCGCCGCGTCGATTTCCTCGCGGTCGGCCGCTTCCATACAGGCCAGCGTGTCCATGCCCTCATGCGCGGGAAGCTCGATGCCGAGCCGCTGCTGAAGAGCGTCGACCATTGCCGGCTTGAGCCGCGGAACGGCTCCCACCGAACCGACGCCCTGGACGTTCGAATGCCCGCGGATTGGAAGGAGACCCGCGCCGCGGCGCCCCACCATGCCTCTTGCCAGCGCCAAGTTGGCGATCGCCTGAACATTGGCCACGCCGTGCTCATGATGCGTGATCCCCATCGTCCAAGCGAAGATCGTCCGATGCGACTGGGCGTAGCGCCGCGCCGCCCCGTCGATCGTGTCGAATTCGACTCCGGAGTTGTCCGTGATTTCCTCCCACGTCAGGCGTTCCAGCGCTTCGAGATACGCTTCGGTGCCGCTGCAATGCGAGTTCAAAAACTCTTCATTGAGGGCCCCCAGTTCGGAAAGTCGCTTGGCCATGCCCCAAAGCCAAGCCAGGTCGCCTCCGACGTCGACCTGAATGAACTGGCTGGCGATGGGACTTCCCCAGAGGAGACTCAGCGGCCGGCTGGGGATCTTGAACCGCTCGAGCCCCAATTCACGCACCGGATTCACAACGATCACATCGCCGCCGCGCCGGCGGACGTCGGCCAGGGCGGTGATGAGGCGAGGATGGTTCGATGCGGGATTGCCTCCGATCAAGAAGACCAGATCGCAAGCGTAAAGGTCGTCCCAGACGATCGTAGCCGTTCCACTTCCCGTGACACTCGTCAGCCCCACGCCACTCGCCTGGTGACAGTAGTAACTACAGTTGTTGACATGATTCGATCCGTAGACGCGAGCGAATAGCTGGAGCAGAAACGCGGCCTCGTTGGAGCTGCGGCCACTGAAATAGAAGAACGTCCGGGATGGATCGGCGTTTCGAAACTCCTTGGCCGCTCGCCGATACGCTTCGTGCCACGAAATCGGCTCGTAGTGAGTCGCTCCTGGCGCGAGTCGCAGCGGTTGCACGAGCCGCCCGGCCGATTCGAGTTCGCGAGGCGACCAGGTCTGCAACTTGGCAACCGAATGTTCCCGCCAAAACGATTCGGGAATCGCCGGTTGCATGTCGGCAGCCATCGCCTGGACCGACTTCTTGCAGACCTCGGGAAAACTCCCCACTTCATTGACCATGCCGCCTCGCTGTCCACCCATCCCCAGCGCGCAGGTCTTGCAGGCGTTCTTGGAGCGGAGTGCCCGATAAAGTCGAAAGAACCCGCCGGCTACTCGAGCCGCGTTCAGGCAATATCGAATGGCCTGCCAGCCACCCCCGGCCGTTGGTTCGCGCTGCGTCGTTGCCATCGTCGATCCTCGTGTTCATTTCTGAGCACACCGGCCGCATCGTATGGGGTGCCCCCTTCCCCTGCCGACTTCGCGGCCCCAACCATGGAGTTCTCGCTGCGAGTGTCTCACAGGGGCGACGCCAATTCAATCGGGAGCCGACTTTCCCGGGTGCCTGCCACGTGGCCTCCTCTCCGGCAGTCCCTATAATGACATCCGTCTTCCGGCCAGAGGACAATCGAATCTCGGGGATCGCGAACAGCCGAGTCGATTCCCAGGATCGCTCAGCGGTATGGTTCGTTTCCCTCTCGGTCATCTGCCTTTCCGTCACCCTATCCGCGTTGAGGACAACGATGTTGCGTCTGTCAGCGAACTCCCTTCATCGTCTGAAGTGGTTTTCCGGTCTTGTTCTGGTAGTGGGAGGAATCCTCCTGACGCCCGCCAGCGCATCCGACTATGACGTCATCCTGCGTGGCGGCTGGGTGGTCGACGGCACGGGGGCGCCGAGGCGCAAGGCGGATGTCGGAATCCGAGGCAACACGATCGTGGCGATCGGCAACCTCTCCGGCGCGAAGGCGGAGCGAGTCGTCGACGTTGAGTCGCTCGTCGTAACGCCCGGCTTCATCAACATGCTCAGTTGGGCCTGCGAAAGTCTCATCGCCGACGGACGAGGACAGAGCGATCTCCGACAGGGGGTGACTCTGGAAGTCTTTGGAGAAGGCTGGTCGTACGGTCCGCTGAACGAGCGCATGAAAAAGGAATTGGCTCAGGACCAAGGCGACATCCGCTATCCGGTCACTTGGACGACACTTGCGGAATACCTGGATCATCTTGTCGACCGAGGTATTTCCCCGAATGTGGCGTCGTTCGTCGGAGCGACCACGGTGCGGATCCACGAGTTGGGATATGAGGACCGCAAGCCAACGCCCGAGGAGTTGGCTCGAATGCAGAAACTCGTGCGGCGGGAAATGGAAGCCGGCGCCTTGGGAGTCGCCTCGTCGCTCATTTACGCTCCCGCGTTTTACGCCGACACCGATGAGCTCATCGCGCTCGCGAAAGTGGCTGCCGAATACGACGGACTTTACGTTTCGCATCTGCGCAGCGAAGGCAACCAACTAGAAGAGGCGCTCGAGGAACTGCTGAAGATCGCTCGCGAGGCGAACATCGAATCGGAAATCTACCATCTCAAGGCAGCCGGACAAGCCAATTGGAAGAAACTCGATCGGGTCCTAAGCCGCATTGAACACGCTCGCGCCGAAGGGCTTGGTGTCGCCGCCAACATCTACACCTACACTGCGGGTGCTACCGGATTGTCCGCGGCGATGCCCCCTTGGGTTCAAGAAGGAGGGTACGAAGCGTGGCGGCGACGGCTGCTCGATCCCGCCATTCGGGCGCGCGTTGTGGCGGAAATGCAGCGTCCGGCCGAAGGTTGGGAGAACCTGCTGCGCATGGCCGGGTCGGCCGACCGCGTGCTGCTGGTCGGCTTCAAATCGGCGAAGCTGAAGCCACTCACCGGAAAGACGCTGGCCGAGGTCGCCCGGCAGCGCGGCAAGAGTCCCGAAGAGACGGCCATCGACCTGGTGATCGAGGACGGCAGCCGCGTCGAGTGTGTCTATTTTTTGATGAGCGAAGAAAACGTGCGCAAGAAGATCCGTGTTCCCTGCGTCACCTTTTGCAGTGATGCCGCCGCTTTGGCTCCTGAAGGCGTGTTCCTCAAGTCGAGCGCCCATCCGCGCGCGTACGGTTGTTTTGCACGACTGCTGGGGAAGTACGTTCGCGACGAAAAGCTGGTGCCCCTGGAAGCGGCCGTCCACCGACTGACGGGGTTCGCCGCTCAGCGACTGGGAATCCGGCGCCGAGGTCGACTACGTCCCGGGTACTTCGCCGATATCGTCGTCTTCGATCCTGAGCGCATTGCCGACCATGCGACCTACCGCAAGCCGCACCAATATGCGACCGGAGTCCGGCATGTTCTGGTGAATGGGACCTTCGTGATCGAGAACGGCGAGCACACAGGAGCACGGCCCGGGCGAGTCGTGCGAGGGCAAGGCGTTTTCCGGACGGCCGAGTATCGAAAACGGCCGGTCGAGTTGACGCCCCGGGCACTCGCCATCCATCAGCGCGGCTACGTCTTCGACGGACACAACGATCTGCCATGGACGATTCGGTCTGTAGCCTCGAGTTCGTTTGCCAAGAAAGATATTTCCCAGCCGCAGCCCGACATGCACACGGATATCCCCCGTTTGCGCAAAGGCAATGTGGGTGCTCAGTTTTGGTCCGTCTTCGTCCCCGCCGATACGCTGCGTACCGGCAACTCGCTCGTGCTGACGATCGAACAAATCGACCTGGTCAAGGCGATGATCCAGCGCTATCCCGATACGTTCATGTTGGCACTCACGGCCGACGACGTGGAACGGGCCCGCAAGGAAGGCAAGATCGCCTCACTCATCGGCATGGAAGGAGGCCACTCGATCGAGAACTCGCTGGGTAACCTCCGCCGGTTGTACGACATGGGCGCCCGCTACATGACCCTGACACACTCGCTCACGCTCGACTGGGCCGACTCGGCGACCGACGAACATCGACACGGGGGACTGACCTCTTTCGGCGAAGAAGTCGTGCGCGAAATGAACCGACTGGGGATGCTGGTCGACATCTCTCACGTCTCGGTCGAAACGATGAAGGACGCATTGCGCGTCAGCCAAGCGCCGGTCATCTTTTCCCATTCGTCGGCGCGATCCGTGGCCGACCATGTCCGGAACGTGCCCGACGACGTGCTGCGCCTGACGGCTCGCAACGGCGGCGTCGTCATGGTCAACTTCTTTTCTGGTTTCGTCCATCCTGATTCGGCTCGTCGCATGAGAACCATGTTCCACGATATGAGAAAACTCAAGGAACAATACCCCGACCCAGACGAGTACAAGCGACAGGTCGCTCGCTGGCAGAAGTCGCATCCGATGCAGCGAGGAACCATCCATCACGTGGTCGACCACATCGACCACATCGTCCGCATCGCGGGAATCGACCACGTGGGACTCGGGTCGGACTTCGACGGCGTGTCACTCCTTCCCGAGCAACTCGAGGATGTCTCGAAGTATCCCTACATCACGCAGGAGTTGCTCAACCGAGGATACACCGAAGAGGAGATCCACAAGATCCTCTACGGCAACATTCTGCGGGTGCTGCGGGAAGCCGAAGAAGTCGCTCGGCGATTGCAGCAGGAGAAATCGCGACCGCAGGAATGACACTTGTGCGTCATCGCTGCACGTAGCGATAGGAGCCGCCGGTTTTGCGGGCCAGATCGAGCATGAAGGATTTCTCAGGGGCCGGTCCAAAGCCGAATTGGATACAATGGATTGTCGTCTGCATCCGGTTGGCCGTGCGGACGATATCGGCAAGCTGGCCGGGAGTGAGCCCCGGAGAACCCCCATCGGTCAGCAGGAAGATGACGTCGGGTTTCATCCCGAGTGCAGCGAAGAGAGCCAGTTCGTGATCCGTCCCGCCGAAGGCGGCCAGCCCGTCGAAGAACCCGGCGACACGCTGGCGGTTGTCGGGCGTGGCCGGCAGCAAGCCGGCTCGGTCGAGATAGACCCGGTTGTGATGGTAGGCCACGACCTGAAACTTGTGCCGCTCGTCCAGCGTCTCCAGAGCCTGCATCAACTCGGTCTTGGCCTGACTGAGAACGCCAAGCCCGTCGCTTCCCATGCTCTTGGAGCGGTCGATCACGAAGACGAACGAATTGCCTTCGGCGTAACCGCTCCCGAAGACCGAAAGTTTGGCGGTGGGGCCGGAGAAACGGGGCGTGGGCCGAAGGGACGCCTTGGGCCCCGATCCGGTCCCGCGAGAATGTTCGCCTAACGTCGGTCGGCCCACGCCGCTGGCATCAGCCTGGCCGATCTGAACCCCTGACGAAGCGCTGGGAGCATCCAGAGGGGAGGGAAGATCAATGCCGGCCATCGCTTCGGCCGGGAGGTCGGCGGCATCGGGCGAGCTGGCGGGCGCTGACTTCGCGGCATCCGGCACACCTTCCGGTTCGACGTAGCGCACCTCCTTCAGATTGGTCTGCGCCAGAACGATGCCACCCGGACGATCACCGCTGGGGAGCCCCTTGGGAATGGCCGGTCGGAGAACCAGACCCAACAGCACAAGAAGACAAACGTGGACCGCCAGCGACACGAGCCACGCAGGGCGGCGGCGAGCCCGGACGAACTGCGAGCCCTGATTCCAATCGATGCCTGTGGTCGATTCCACCAAAGTGCTCCCTTGCTCGACCCCTTCAGTGATTTTCCATGACTCCCGCGCACGACCCGCGTGCACCATTTTCACTATCTATTGTAGTGGCGAACCGGGAGGCAAGCCAAGAAGAATTGCCTTTCGGGTCCACCGCGACCTTTCTGGCCTCCCACTCTGTCGTCCCTTTGCAAGAACTCCTTCTTCTTTAGTCTAGTCATCAGGCAAGGCGTTTCCCATCTCCGCGTCTGCAGGTGATCCTCCGGCTTCTACCGAAGGGCTCCCGGCGCGGCAATGGCTCGCCTAAACACACATCCGGAAAGCAAAGCAAGATGGCCGTGGCACTCACCTAAATTTCGTTCCAAAGGAGGATGACGGCTGCGGTCCCTATTGAGGCATGATCACCGCGTTGCAAACAAACAAGCGGTTGGATCCGTTGCATCTTTCTAGGGAAGTCGGTATGCTCAAATGCGCCCCTGCACGTGACTGCTACCAGACGGCCCCGTTTCTTAGGCGTTCAAACACCTAACGTCCTTTGCTGTGTCGGCTCAGCACAAACTTGAGCGTCGTCATGCGTCGGAAACTTCCTCAAGTCGGAATCCGCAGTCTCATCGCCCTCCAGGTCTTCCTTGCCGTTTTTCTCGCATACGGGTTTAGGAACGGCAGATATACGTCCATCGCGTATCGTCTCTCCCAACAAGGAGAATATGCGATTCTCGCTACCGACAAGTTTACGCTTGCCATTGCTGGAGCGAGCATCGAAGGGATTTACGAGGAGGGGACGTTGCAAATCAGCGGCCCAGGTACAAGCTCGTGCATCGGAAGTTATGGTGACCTGAGTTCGAACTCCTCGTACCAGAACGGAATTCTCGAGATCACAGTGAATGGTACAATGTTACGGTTCTCTCAAGCCTGTCAGGTCGTTGCAACGAAGGAGAACCGCTATGTCTTGCAGAACAAACCGGTCATCGTGGTCAACGGCAATACGGTCCGTCTTGTACGACAGGCCGACTTTCCGAATCGGGAATAGATACGAAGACGGATGAGATTGAGATAAAGAGTAGTAGGGAAACACAGAGACACAGAGAGCACAGAGAGAGTTTTCAAGGTAGACTCCGTGTCCTCTGTGCCTCTGTGTTTCATGACACACGGCCTCCGTTATCTTCACCCGCGCCAACTTCACTTGGCTGAACGGTTGACTTCATTTCGAGAACCGGGCGCTCACCGAGCCGAACTGAGAAGCTCCTGTCGGAGTTGGCAAGCGGCATCAGCCAACTTGGCGGCGCCGTGGCGCAGGACATCGCACGCGGGAAGACCGTAGCGCTCTTCGATCGCTCGACATTCCTCGTCGGTTCTCTCAGGCCCGACCAAACGACCATTGATCGCAAATCCGATGATGCGGCACGGATGCAACACCGAAGCGACCTGTTCGTTCAGACGCATGATTTCATCGAGCGGCGGAATCGGCAGATGAGGAATGCCGGTAATCGTCTCGCGGCCGATTTCATAACAGAAGATCATTCCCTGGGGACGAGCTCCATGGATCAGTCCAAGAGTCACGGGGGAATACGACGGATGGACCAGACTCCCCTGGCCTTCGACCACGAGGTAATCCCGCTCTTGGTGTTTGGCTACGAGGTGTTCGGCCGCACCGCTGACGAAGTCGGACACGATGCAGTCGACCGGAAGACCGTCGCCAGAGACCATGATGCCGGTCTGTCCCGTCGCGATAAAATACGCGTCTTCCCCTCGCCGCTCGAGTTCCCGCGTCGTCTCGATCGCCGTTACCATCTTTCCCACGCTGCAGTCGTGGCCCACTGTCAAAATACGAAGCGACTCGCGGCGCAGTGGAACGTACCGCGCAATCTCTCGGAAGTTGTTGCGGCGAACATCGACCAATTGCACGCCATGCCGGCGAGCTGCCTCTGCGAACTCGGCATCGTCGGCGAGAAAATCGTGCAACCCCGAGACGACATTCATCCCTCGCCCGATCGCGTCCAAGACGACCGGTCGCCAGGACTCGGGAATGCGGCCTCCGGGAGGAGCAATGCCGATCAGCAACGTATCCGCCTCGGGAGCCTCCTCGAGAGAACCCACGAACTGCAATGGCGTACCGACTCCCAGCGCCGAGGCAACCGGCTTGCCTCGCTGAGTCGAATCCAATACGGCGACCACTTCCTCCCCTCGATAACGCAGCAGACTGCAGGCGGTTTTCGCCGCATGAGGCTCGCTGTGGCCCTCGGTCAACAGTACGATTCGGCGGCTCATCATGATTCAATCAGCCTGAACAAATTGGGATCTTGGACCTTTGGGGCGCCAGTGAGAGCTTGGGCTGGCTCGTCAAGGAGGACCGGCGCAGTACAATGACACAAGTGGCGGCGAAAGCGACACCCACTTTATCACGAGGTAGTTTGCGGATGAAGGGACCGGGACGGCGATCGGGCATGCGGCATCGGGGGGCTCGGTGCGCCTCGACGATCCTGGCGGCTCTGTTGACCGTAGCCGCATACTCGGGCCCTCCAGCAAGAGCGGCCGAGTGCGCTTGGATCGAATTCCACGGTCCCATTACACCGCTGTCGCAAGCGCTGCTCATGCGCAAACTCAGCCGGGCTCAAGCTCTGGGCGTCAAGAAAATCGTCATCGAAATCGACAGCCCCGGCGGCATGTTGGGACCGAGTGTCGAGATCGCCGAACACCTGGCCAAACTCGACTGGGCTCATACCACGGCGTATGTCCCCCGAGAAGCCATCAGTGGTGCAGCCATCATGGCACTCGGCTGCGACGAGATCGTCCTGCACCCTGATGCGAGGATCGGCGATGCCGGGCCGGTGATCGAGGGCGAAGATGCTCGCTTTCGCGAAGCCCCCGATAAGATCGTTTCCTATTTGTCGCGAGTCGTGCGCGACCTGGCGAGCAAGACGGGCAAGTCGCCCGAGCTGGCCGAGGCGATGGTCAACAAGCATCTGGTGCTCGTCCGCGTGCAGCCTCAAGGAGGCGGTCCGTGGAAAGTCGTGCCCAAGAAGGAAGCGGACCAAGGAGGGCCATGGGCGGCGGTCGAAGAGATTCCCGAGTCGGCGGCTGGCAAGTACTTGACACTCAACGGCCAGTCGGCACACCACTACGGATTGGCCTCGGCGACCGTCGCCAACGAACGGGAATTGCGCGAGCGACTGAAACTGACCGAGGAACCGGTTCGGCTCAAACAAACCGGAGTCGACATCCTGATTCTCGTGCTCAACAGCGGCTTTGGCACGGGAGTCCTGCTCTTCGTCGGACTCGTGGCACTCTTTATCGAACTCTCGGTACCCGGGACCGGCGTCGGCGGGCTGATCGCAGGACTCTGTTGCGTGCTGTTCTTCTGGAGTCACTTCCTGGGCGGAACCGCCGGCTGGCTGGAAGTGATTCTCTTCTTAGCCGGGCTCGTCTTCCTGGCAATGGAGATCTTCGTCATCCCTGGCTTCGGCGTTGCCGGGATCGGTGGCATCCTCTTGATCATCGCGTCGATCGTGATGGCCAGTTACCAGGGGCACTTGCCGGACAGTCGTTGGGCTCTGGCCCAAGCGGGAACTTCGGTCCTCGCCGTACTTGCTGCGCTAGGTGGTGCCAGTGTCGCCCTCTTGGTACTTGGACCGAGACTCCAGGCGATGCCCGTTTTCCGGCGACTCGTCCTGGCGCCTCCGACGGCCGATGAAGCGGTGGCAGGAAACGGCGATGAGGCAGTGGGCGACGGTCCTCTCGTGGTCGTTGGAGACGAAGGCGTCGCCGACACGCCGCTTCGCCCAGCGGGACGAGCCATCTTCGGCGAGGAATTCGTCGACGTCGTCGCCGACGGCCGGTTCATCGACGCCGGCAAATCGGTGCGCGTCGTGCAAATCCAAGGGAATCGCGTCGTCGTGCGCGAGGTCACTTCCTCATCTGGATCTGGCGGCGAGTAGACCGGTCACGCTCCCGTGCTACCGGCAAAGGGGCCGACCGAGCGATTTCGTTATTCCCACAGGCCGTACCGGAGGATACAGTAGATGGCGTTGAGTCCGTCTCGCCATCCGATCTTCTTGCCCTCTTCATAGCCGCGGGGCTGGTAGTCGACGGGTACTTCCACAAAGCGGCAACCGCGCCGAGCCAACCTCGCCGTCACTTCCGGCTCGAACCCGAACCGGTTCTGGACAATGGGAAGCCCGTCAAGCACTTCGCGTCGGAAAGCTTTGTGGCATGTCTCCATGTCGGTCAGCGACAACCCGGTCACCCAGTTGGACAAGCGCGTGAGAAGGGCGTTTCCTGCGCGATGAAGCCATGAAGGATCGCGCACGCGTTCACCTAGGAACCGCGAGCCATAGACGACGTCGGCCTCGCCTTCCAGCAGCGGAGGAAGCAACCTCAAGATATCGGCCGGGTGGTATTCGAGGTCGGCATCTTGTACGACCACGACGGTACCGGTCGCGGCGGCAAAGCCATCACGGAGCGCAGCTCCCTTGCCCTCGTTGCGTTCCTTGAGTATCACGCGATGTCGGTCCATGGCTCGAAGAATGTCTCGCGTTCCGTCGGTGCTTCCGTCATCGACCAGCACGATCTCTTTGGGGATCGGCAATCGCTCGACTCGGTGGACCACCTCCTTGATTGTCTCCGCTTCGTTATAGACGGGAATCACCACGGAAAGGAGGAATCCGGGGGGCGTCGTGAAAGGAGGAGGAGCCTCCGCCGACTCTTCCGACCGCAACAGGTCGATGAGCTCGTCCAACTGCTGCTCGACGCGTTTCGCCACGTCGGGGCTCGAGGGTGCCAGTGGAGCAAGCGGCGCTGCGGCGGCAGTAGGTGGTGCCATAAATGTGTCATTTTGCGGAGTCTCAATCATAGGTTTCTCCTACGTCGAAAGTTGGATGCTTTTGGACGGCTCGTTCCTTACCGCCGGTCGGGCTCGGGCGGTCTTCGGGAAAGGCGGGAAAGGGCACGGGGGCGTCCTGGCGAGTGTTTCCTATGCGGCGACGCTCGGGTGGAAAATAATCGGGATGGCCGGGCACGTCGTATCGAGTCCGTCGACCCCACAGTTCCGCCACGTCGTCTCGGTACAACAAGACCCAGTCGTGTGACAAAGACCGCATGGTTTGGCAAGGCACGGTGGCTTCCCGATCAATGAGAACCAGGTCGGGGTCGCCCATCCGCAGGATGCGCGTAGGATCTGGGGGTGGAGACTTGGGAGATCGGTACCGCGGAACCTCGTCACCGATCAGGAAGTCGAACGTCGCGTCGACGACGGACTGGGGATAACATGTACGGAAGCGGCCGTCGAAGGCGACCGTCGTGCCTCCTTGTCCGCGCGGATCCTCATGATTTCCAAGCGCCGCCAAGGCGTACTGGGCCCAGCGGAACTGGACCACGAGCCGGCCGGTCAGGCCATTTTCGCGCATGAACTGAAAGGCCTCGACAGGGTAAGTGCGAGGCAGGACGACGATCGACCGGCACCGCGCAAGTGTCATCCCACCCAGAATAATCGTTGCCAGCAGGGCTCCCGCCAAAATCACGCGTGCGGCCAGTGGCGACGGGTGAGTCTCTTTCGCCGGAGTGTTCCGCAACCGCATAGCTAACTCGCGCCAAGCATACGGAGCCCACCATGCCGCCGCGATGACGAAGAGGGCCACGTGACGGTGATGGCGGCATGATTGCCACAGCAGAGCGGCCAGGACGGTTGTTTCGACCCAATCGATCCGTCGCCACGCGGCGATGTGAGCCGCCACGGTTCCGGCAGCAAAGATCCAGAACGGCGCCCAGACTTCACTCCACAACTCCGGCGGCAACCATTCGAGGATCTCTGGGCGCGGTTTCGAAAGCGATTCCCACATCCATCGATGCAGTTCCCAGCCGTAGG
>WFWZ01000119.1 GCA_015490875.1 Planctomycetaceae bacterium | reverse complement strand
TCTTCCGAGTACTACGGCCCGGTGGTCGCTTCCAAATGGCTGACATCCTCCTCCACGATGATGTAACACCCGAAGAAGTAGCAACCAAAGGATCGTGGTCCGACTGAATTGCCGGTGCGATCTGGGAGCGGTCGCTCCTCAAGATGCTGGCGGACGCCGGATTTGCTGATGCAAGATTTCACGGATGGACGGGATACCGTACGTCCTCATGCACCGAAGGGGCGTTGGTGACAGCCAAGAAACAGGAGTGAAAGGGTTATCTGTCAATTCTGGCGGAGGAGTAGGCCATTGTACCGACCTCTTCGGCCGGCGCCGGCCCCCTCCTGAACAGAAGTGTACCCCAAAAAAACGCCTCGAAGAGGACTAGCACCTCCTCTCCGAGACTTGACGTCCGGGAGACAACACCTCTCCCATGGTCCAATTCCAGCATGACTCCCGATCCCGTCGTCGGCAAGCCGATTCTCCTCGGCCTCGACGACGAATCTGCCTCCTCAAGGGCTGCGAGCTGCCCTTTGATCCTCCTCATCCGCTCAGTCGCTACTGCGGCCCAGCGTGCGTCCAAGCCGCCCGACGCCACCAGGGCTACCTGGCTGCCCGGCGCTACCGTGCCTCACCCGGCGGCAAGGCCAAGCGAAGAGAGCAGGCGCGCCGGCGCCGCCAGCGGATCCGAGAGAGACAACAAGAGAACCGTCAGGATGCCAGTGGTGGCGAAAAACCCCAGCGCGAGGGCCATCATAAGGAGGACTCTTCCGATTTTTCTCCCTGCCACCGCCCCGGCTGCTACGAGCGGTTTCGACTTCTCTCCATCCACCAAGCCACCTGGCAAAGGAACCATGTATGTCGTGGCCCATCATGGAAGTTCGTAGCGTCGCCTTGGAAGACTTCGACGAACGTCTGCGCCGCTATCGGCTTCTCACACCGTCCGACCAGCGACAGATGGAGACTTCGCTTCGTCGTGACGGCCAGATTGCGCCGGTCGTCGCCTGCCTTCGCGACGAAGCGATCGTCCTGATCGATGGCTTCAAGCGGCTTGCCGCAGCGCGTGCCCTGTGGGGGTTTACTTCACTCTCGACGCGACTGATCGAAGTCGACGAACACCAAGCCAAAGCCGCCATGTACCGCCTGAATCTGATCGGCCGCGCGCCGCGAGAACTGGAGGAAGCCTGGATCGTGCAATCGTTGGTTCACGACGACGGCCTGTCGCAAGTTGCGGTGGCGTCCCTGCTGGGGCGGCACAAGAGCTGGGTCTGCCGCCGTTTGGCGCTGCTGGAGAAGTTGTGCGAAGAAGCACGGAACGACCTCCAGGTGGGACTGTTGACTCCGACGCAAGGTCGGCAGTTGGTGCGGCTGCTCGACGGCCTGGCCGCGATGGAAACCTGGCTGGCCCAGCG
The DNA here is from genome assembly GCA_015490875.1 of Planctomycetaceae bacterium. Lineage (GTDB taxonomy): Bacteria > Planctomycetota > Planctomycetia > Pirellulales > Pirellulaceae > S141-3. The sequence goes on along the minus strand of WFWZ01000119.1, from coordinate 12,431 downwards.
CGGCCGATCCGAATTGGCGGACGGAGATTTCCGCTTGCTCCAAGACCCGCTGGAGCGATTGGTGCGGCAGGCGCGTGCCGTGACCGAACATGGAGAAGCGTTTTTGCAGGAGATGACCTCGACGTGAACCCTCAAACCCGCAACGCAATCATTCGCCGATGGCATCAGAACCATTCCCTCCGGAGTATCGCGCGGGAGTTGCATCTGTCTCGCGAGACGGTACGACGCGTGATCGATCAGTATCAACAACATCGCGACGGAGCCGATTCGCCGGCTCCAGGCCGCAAGCGGCGCCCGAGCAAGGTCGATCGGTTCGAGCCTCAAATCGTTCGGCTCCTGGCCCGGTACCCGAAGATCACCGTGCAGCGGATCTTCGAGGAACTGCGGCGTGAGGGGTATGACGGAGGCACCAGCATTGCGTTTGAGCATCTGGGTGGAGTGGCGGCGAGCTGTCTCTACGACAACATGAAGGTCGTGGTGTCGCGATACGAGGATGGTGAACCGGTCTACAACCCCCGCTTTCTGGCGTTCGCCACGCACTACGGCTTCCGGCCGATTGCCTGCCGGGTGCGGCGTCCTCAAACCAAGGGCAAAGTGGAGCGGCCGTTCGACTATGTCGAGAAGAACCTGCTCAACGGTCGCGAGTTCCGATCGCTCGAGCATCTCAACGATGTCACGCGGTGGTGGCTGGAGAATGTCGCCGATATACGGATCCATGGGACAACGAAACAGCGTCCGATCGACCGACATGCCGAGGAACAGCCGCACTTGATCGAGTTGCCGGCTCATCCCTATGACGTAGCCGAGGTGGTGCATCGCACGGTGGATGTGGAAGGCTTCGTGCATTGGCGGGGCAATCGCTACTCCGTACCGTGGCAGGCGACGCGACCGGGCGCCTTGTTGCCGATCAAGATCACCGAGGACGAGTTGATCATCTATGGCCGGGAGATCGAAGAGATCGCCCGCCATGTGCTGTTGCCTTCTACGGCCAAGAAACAGGATCAGGTGCGTCCTGAGCATCGTCCGCCGCGCAATCGAAGAATACGGCGGGAGAAGATCCGATCCGAACTGGCGGAACTGGGGGAGATCGGCGAGCGGTTCTTGGTGGGGCTGAAGGAGGCGCATCGGGACTGCTGGAGGCAGGCGGAAAACGTGTTGGCCCTGCTGGCCACGTATCATCGACGCGACTTGGTAGTAGCTCTGGAGCGGGCGATCGAACGCCGTATTGGAGAGGCTCGGTTCGCGGACGTGAAGCGTCTGGAAGACTTCGATTGGACGTTCAACGCCGAGTCGATTCAGCGTTCGCAGATCGAGGAACTGGCGACGGGAGAGTTCGTGCGCCGGGGGGACAACTTGGTGATGGTCGGTCAATCGGGAGTGGGCAAGAGCCATCTTCTGCAGGCGCTTGGTCGGCGCCACTGTTCCCTCGGTTATCGGGTGCGCTATACGACGAGTGCTTCGCTGATCCAGGACTTGACGGCTTCGCTGGCGGACCAGACGCTAGCTTCGCGTCTTCGGTACTGGTCGCGGTTCGACCTGTTGATCATCGACGAATTCGGGTTCGACAAGGTCGAGCGGCAGATGTGCGACCAGGCGGCCAGTCTTCTGTACAAGGTTCTGGATGCGCGCAGTGGCCGGCGCAGCACGGCGTTGGCGACGAACGTCGACTTCGAGGCTTGGGCGGAGTATCTGGGAGATCCTCCGCTGGCGATGGCGTTCTTGGACCGGGTGGTCGATGGCGCGATCATCTTGAAGATCAAAGGGAAGTCGTACCGGGTTGAGCGGATCCAGAAGGCGCCGGAGTAGAAGAATGGGATGGCGGGTCGGATGCCCCGAAGGTATCGACTGATCGACTATCGGGCGGTTCGCGAGTCGGTGCCGATCTCGCGGATCCTGGAACATTGGGCGTTTCAGCCGAAGGTCGGGTGGGACGATCGGCTGCGCGGTCGGTGTCTGCTGGCGGACTGTGGCGAATCGAATCGCTCATTGAGCATCGATAGGGAGCGGAGTCTGTGGTACTGCTTTGCGTGCCGCCGCGGGGGTGATCAGCTCGAGTTGTGGCGTCTTGTCCGAGGGGTGTCCCTTTATGTGGCGGCGTTGGAGCTCTGCGCGTTGGTCGGCCGGCCGGTGCCCTACTTGCGTTGACTTCTTTATCGGGCTGATGGGGCCGCCAACGTGTTTAGCGTGCGGAGGTTCTTGTCACGTCTACCGGGCGGAGACAGCCGCCGTGTTTACCGGGTGGAGGCTGCCGCCGCATTTACGGGGCGGAGGCAGCCGTCATGCCGGGGGTTGTGTCGTTGGAGCCAGCGTTCATTCGAGCCGAAATCGCCTCGCCGGGCAACCAACTCGCTGGTCCTCATTTCACCGGAAACTTGGCCTACTCCTTCGCCGGAATTGACATGCAAACACGATCTGGCTGACGGAGCGATAAACCGTAGGCAACTCGGCATAATGAACTCGGCGCAGGACTTCCGCTGTCACTCGGTCTTCACGCTTCCTCTTGACCAGGCGACGCAGCGAAGGGTCCAGCGCGGGGGCGTCATCCGCGAGTTGGACTTGCCTCGGCGTAAAACGGAAGGGGCTCACTTTCGCCAAGGTGACCTGGCCATCCCACAAGTAGCGATAGATGTCCACTTCCTGAATCGGATAGGACGGGACCATTACCAGGCGAAACAGCACCGCTGATCCGAGGACGACACGCATCGCTTGGCGATCGTCGTCCCAACGTCTGCATACGAGAATCGCTGCCACGTAGGCGAAAAACGCGGCGGCTAACAAACCTACGACCATCAGAATCGGCCGGTCCCGGAGAGGATAATGGTAGACGAAGCGCCGGCTGAGAACGGAAATCGCTAGATAGATTCCCAAAGAAACCAGTGCCAAGAAGTAAAGCTGTCGTAAGCTCCGCATCTCGACGCCGCATCGACCAGCTAGCTCGGCGGTGGCCTGAGCGTTAGATCGGCCCATTGCTCCTACCATCAGCACTCGCGTGCATCGATCCGCCGGCCCAACCGTACTTTGCGATCGAATACAGGATCTTCGCGCCGGCGCATAGAGAACCACGGATCGTGCCACTGATTTTGCTCTTGCCGATTCGACACCGATAGGGCACGGCGACCTCTTGGATCCTCAGCCCGTGTTGCACCGCCTTGATTTGCATCTCAATGGTCCATCCGAAATTGGTATCGCTCATTTGCAACCGTTGGAGGGATTCGTAACGGATAGCCCGGAGCGGCCCGAGGTCGGTGTATCGATGGCCGATGACGAGTCGCATCAGGAAGCACGCCAGCCGGTTGCCAAGCCTACTGTGAGGCGGCATCGCACCCGGATCAGGTGGTTGCACCAGACGAGAACTCACAACGAAGTCAGCGACATCATCCAGGATCGGTGTCACCACGTCCACCAACATCTGGGGGTGGTCGCTATAGTCGGCGTCGAGAAACGCCACGACCTCAGGAGCGGCGTTTCCGTCTCGAATGGACGCCTCGATCGCCGCCAAGCCTCGCAAGCATGCCGAACCATAACCGCGACGCGGTTCTGCGACCACCGTCGCGCCGTGACGAGAAGCCACTGCCGCAGTGCCGTCCGTCGATCCGTTGTCTACAACAATCACCTGCCCCACTCGAGGCATGTCAGACAACACCAGCGGCAGTGACTTCTCTTCATTCAAGGCGGGTATCACAACCGTAACTGCATCCCAAAGGTCGTAGTGCTCCGCGGACGACCCCAGGACTCCGCTCATGATGCTCGCCTCGAATTCCGATGTAGTCAATCATTAAAGAAGGCATAGTCGTCGCCGTCGGCGCTGCTGTGGCACTTCACGCAGCTCTGCACACTCCCCGCCAGTTTCATTACTCGGCCGGATCCCTCCATTTTCATTGTCGCGATCTGACCGTTGGGCATGTACTTGCCGTACCACCAGTCGCGATGCTGCGGGTCGAATCCTTTCGAGCGGTACATCACCGTTACCGCCTTGAGCTGTCGATCCTTGCTATAGTTCTCCTTGACGATGATCGATCCGGGGGGAAGTTCTTTGGGATGCGCGGCAGCCGTCTCATTCAAATAGACGCGGAGCAGCGCTCCGTGAGGACTTTCGCCGGGGTACAACTCGTTCCTGTCTTTGCCGGCGGGCACTGCCCATTTCCGGTATTGGACTTGCGTAAGCCAATTCCAGAACCTCACTTCGAAGGGCACGGATGCTCCGCCCCGCGTCCGACTGCCGCTCTGGGCGTCCGCGGAAGGCAAGGGCGCCAACACAAACGCAGCAATAACATAAACCAGTGCAATGTTCGCACCTACCAAGCTCTTTTTCATTGCATCGTTCCCTAATTGAAAAATGTACGCAACCTGGCTCGCGCAGGGCTCGCCAACGTCTGTCACGGTCAATGACGTCTGTCACGGTCGATGTTGTCGGAAGCCTCTTTCAATCGCTCCACGAATCGACGGCATTTTTCCTTGTCGGGTGAGAACCGGCACACCGGGTGCTCGCTGTTTTCCTTCCCAGGCCGCCTTGCCTCTTTGGTTTTTCTCTCCCGAAAATCCACATGTCTGTCTGTAAAGCCGTCCATTACTCCACCTCTCCATGCTGCTGGGTAACTCCTCCAACAATCGACAAGACCCGTGGGGAAGACGGACCACCGTCCGACTCCTTACAAGCCGGAGGAAGATTCTTGCGAAGCCTCACAACATTTGAGACGGGTGATACCTGTCGGAGCCGGGTGCTGATTTGGGCTTCGGTAACGCGAACTCTTGCGATCCCTCGATGGGGTGGGTGCTCATTGAGGAAGTGGCATGAGGGCCTAAGTATCCTATGGGCAGGCAAGCGTTCACCAGGACCATGGTTGACGGGTCGGGTACCTCCACGAACGCAACCTTCTTCATAGCCACTCTCAACATGGCAGATCTCGCAAATCGTTACAACCACAGGAGATAACGTCGCCCTCGGTCGGAAAAACTCGGAAGCAAACGGCAAGGGTTCGGCCATCGGGCAGCGGGCGCGAGGACGAGGGTAGCTCTAAACCGGAGGGGTAACTCTCTCGCAGGAGACGATGGGTTGACATGGGCCTGAACTCAGGGCCACCGTACCGTTAGAATGCGCTCACAGTCTCTGCCCAAACCGAGGCCTTTGAAATGCGGCTCGGCGTGGCGACGGACAAACCACACTCCGAGAGGGCCAATTTAATGCGCCTTCCAAGACGATCCGCGAAGTTTGGCGTTGGTAAGGATATCGGAGGAGCGGTGTATGTCCATTGTTCCTATGAGGACCGATTAGGCGCTGTCGTCCAGGAGGCAAAGGCAAACCTACCTCCGGGTTTCCAATACCATGTCGTGAAGTACAACTATCGAACAGGGGCTGTGTCATTCGTCCAATGTCCCAATTTTGACGACGCACCTGAACCAACAGTTGGGGACATTGTCACCGTCAGCCCAGAAGGGAGCGTCCTACGACGAACTCAACCGCTTGATCCTGAGATCTACCATCACAAATGGTTGTTCGTGGATGATAACTACACAGGATTTGACGTGCAGGAGAGCAAGCGGCGATCAGCTGTCTGCCTCAATCTGACCGGTGTCGACCGGCGGCGGATTGGGCGGAAGAGTTACTGGGAATCACACGTCGTACCACGGATTGAAAAGGGACGAGGAAGCAGTGCTGCGGACAGATAAGCAGGTCACGTTGCATGCCAACGAATACAAACAACATCGCGCGGCACAAGACGGCGATTCGTCGGCCGAGTTTTTCGTTGCCGATCAAGTGTCTACTTCGTGACGGTTTGCTCGATTCGACCACGACGCTGTTCGATTACGGCTGTGGTCGCGGGCAGGATCTCGAGCTGCTAGCCGCCATGGGCATCGCGGCTAGTGGCTGGGACCCGGTTTTCCGGCCGGAGTCCAAGAAACAGCGAGCTGACGTGGTCAACCTAGGTTACGTCATCAACGTCATTGAGGACATCCATGAGCGATCTGAAGCGCTGCGCAGCGCTTGGACCTTGTGCGACAAAATGCTCGTCGTCGCAGCCCAGGTCGAATTTGCCGCGCCAAACAAAGACTATGAAGAGTTCGCCGACGGTGTGGTTACATCGCGGGGGACATTCCAGAAGTATTACAACCAGCACGAGTTGCGGACGTATCTCGAAGTGGAGCTTGGCGGCGACGCGATCCCCGCGGCGCCTGGCGTCTTCTACGTTTTCAAGGACGAATCGGCAAAGCAACAATTCATCGCGACTCGCTACCATCGCCGCATCTCAGTTCCGCGGCGGCGAATGTCCGAATTGTTATTCGAGCAAAACCAGGACGTGCTCGAACCGTTGATGGAGGCGCTGACGCGGCTCGGCCGGCTGCCTGGCCCTGAAGAACTTCCTGAGGCGGGAGAAATCATCGAACGATTTGGTTCGCTGAAACGGGCGTTTGCGTTGATCCGCCGCGTAACGGACGAGCAGCCGTGGGAAGAGATCGCCCAGCGACGGGTTGAAGACCTGCTGGTCTATCTTGCGCTGTCGCGATTCCAGCGCCGCCCCAAGCTATCGCAACTGCCACCGTCCATTCAGCGAGACATCAAGGCGTTCCTGGGCAGCTACCGCACCGCTTGCGCGCGGGCCGACGTATTGCTGTTCCGAGCCGGCGATCCCGAAGCGATCGATGCCGCCTGCCAGCGGGCCGAGGTCGGCCGGCTGGTCGACAATGCCCTGATCGTTCATCGCAGCGCGCTAGACTACTTACAACCTTTGTTGCGCATCTATGAAGGATGCGCGCGTGCCCTGGTCGGTGACATCGACGAAGCCAACGTCATCAAGCTGCACCGCTCTTCCGGTAAGGTCAGCTACCTCGTCTATTCAAACTTCGAAAAAGACCCGCACCCAGCACTTCGACTACGAGTGAAAGTGACTCTGCCAACGCTGTCGATCGACCTGTTCGACTATACTGATTGGGACGACCCACCGATCCTGTGCCGGAAGGAACAATTGCTCCACAAGGACCATGATCTCTACTCAAGATTCTCGAGATTGACTCGCCAAGAGGAAAGGTACGGCGTGCTGAATGACGGTGAGCAGATTGACCGACGGAGTCAGCTACTGACGGTGTTGAGCGAAAAACAGCTAGAGCTTCGCGGTCATCGCCTAGCTCGCCAGCGAGCTAGGTAAACTGCCTTGCCTCAACAATTCGTAGTGGTCTGACCGAGTAGTTTTGGGACAATCGATCTTAAGACGGTAATGCGTCTCACTGTCCCGCTAAACTTGACCATCCCATACACTTACTCAAATTGACGTGTACCACTCCTCATGAAGAATTCCATCACAAACTTTAGGGTACTGAGCAGCCTTGGATGGGCAGCCTTGGAATAACTGGCCACTGCGTTCGATCATTCACCTGATTCGTCAATCGCGTAATCTGCAGGAAGGTTTCTTTCAAGATCGCGTTTGATCTGCGCAGCACCATACTCACCCGTCATCCCTTGATATTGGCCATTCTTTCGCCAATCGACATGCGCGCACGCCCGGACGAGCGATCGTACATTGTCCCAATTCATACCAACGCCATCAACATAGCTACGTCCTAGAATCTCCGGCGCAATCAGGGACCATGCTATGAAACCAGTAAGTTCCAACAACTTAAACTCGAAGTCCTTCCGCCCTCGACAACTATGATCGTCTAGTTTTTCAATGTCCGCCCACTCATCCTCAAGTTCGTCGGCAATTATGGTCCAGTACTTCGTGAGTATCTCGAACTTTTCGTCTTCGTCAAGCTGCGCTAACTTGCCGTGATCGAATGTGCGCTTAATTTGTTTTGCCACACTATGAAGCGCGAACAACTTGTCACGGGTCATTCCCGTCCGTGCAATCCGACCATAAAACGGGCTGTCTTCCTCCTCATTCAAGGCCCACGCAAGCCTTGCTTCTTCAGTATCCTCAAGGTATGCGGTGAGCGCTCTGGGAACACCCTTCTGCGTATTGTTCACAGTAATAAACTCTTGTTTTTCTTCTTCGACACTAAGCCCAAAAAGAGCGATAAAATCTACTGGCCTAATCTCTTCGTGCTCGTCAAAGAGCGCGATGTATCCACCCGCCCTGTGCTGTCCGTCTACAATTGCAGCAGGTTCATTAACGCGAAGTTGCCCGTAGTTCGGGTTCTCCTGAGAAGGTACGAATTCCCATCCGTCCCGTGTTGAAAGCAGAATGGGAGGTACAACTGAATTTGGGTTTTTCCTAAGAAACCTCATGAAATGTCGCATTCGAGTTAGTGATCCAGGACGCTGATAACCCTGATCTATGTTCTCTACAAGATAGGTCTTCCGGCTATGCTCGATCACCGGGACAAAACTAATCCCTTTGATTTTATCAGAGTCCACAGTCCCTATGAAGTAGATCTGTGTTCCGATCTGCCTCTTTAGTACTCCCTCGATTGTTCCAATCGTCATGTTTTGGTCTCCACGGAAAACAAATAAGCGAGAGTTATTGTATCGCTGGTATATATTTCAAAAGAATTACCGGCACCCGCCTTTGTTCCAGCTGCATCACTGCCAACCACGGTTTGTCTTGAAAGGGATAACAGACGGTCCGGTCAGTTTCCGTCGCCATATCCCAACAAATGATAAGCGCAGTCTGTTCGGGCAAATGTCCATGTTCGAAATAGTTCTCTAGCATGAACTCGAACTCAATCGGGGCATGCCTCTGTAGTGTCTCATGCTCGTCAAAACGGAAGTCGCCTAGCGCGTCAATGTCCATATGCGAAGTGTATTCAAGTACATTGCACTCAAATGGTAGGCACCCCGCTGCCTCGAGTTTCATGTATAATGCCACCAATTCGTTTTCCGAGGCCGGAACGACAAACTCTGTCTGGCTGCCGAAGGATAGCCGTGGACGTACTCGAAGCCGTTCCTGACGCTCTTCGAGCCGACGCGCTGCCTGACGACGATGGCACAACTCAACTGAAGATAAGAATGATCGGAAACCTGGTTGTTCTTGCAAGGAAAGAACCGCTTGGGAAATCGACTCAGTGACCTGCGAAAGAAATCGCCAATTGTTCGGCCCTCGAGACGTGTACCATTGCAATTCTGGCACGGAGAATTCTAAGCAGGCCCCTGTAAACCGATTCGGAACGACGGTTTTCCAGAACTCCTTTTCCGACGGGATGGTTGGTACGACACCATACCGACTATGGCGCAGTGAGTTTCTAATCGCATGCGCGAAAACAGCGATGAGTGTGCCAATCATCTTCCCTTCATAGTAGAGCGGTACCTCTTCAGAGAAGCAGTCGCGATGTTGTCGAGTCAAGGAACTCGGCGAGACTGTATAGCCATGTCCAAAAAGCACTAGTCGCAACTCTCGATCCGGTACGCAACGTTTCACGCTACCAAACCACGTCGACTCTGCGATGAATCTCTCAAACTCCGAAGCGGACTCGGGGCGTGCACCGCGTGGGTAACCAACAATCTTGATCTGTCCCTGGACGTGCTCACGTGGATCATATGAGGCACGAAAAAAAGTCGACCGTGGACTTACCTTTGCGCTAGCTGGGTCAATCACGTAGGGACACCGGTCCTTTATGAATACTAATCTGTCAAAGGCGTACAATATTGGGAGTCGTCCATCTAAAATCTGAAGTAGTTCCGAAGACTCCAGGGGCGGAGCGGATTCAATGTGCAGATGATCGCGCCCTTGCGAGTCGAAGGTCATAGTGAATCGCCAGTTTCGGGGAGTCACCGTATTCACTACTCGGAAAATGTCGAGCGCGTTAATGTAACTCAACGCTTCCTCGCGTGTCGCACTAGCCGTGTTCGTTAGTGAAATATCGATACTACCGAGCGCTGGCATCTTAACAGAGATTGTTCGTCTCAGAGACAGTTTGTTCCCGACCGAAAAACAGCGTCACCGCGGCTTGTTCGACGTTGCGGTCCTCGAACCTACTCCCTCGACTATATACTTCGCTAGCTTATCAGTACTCTCTTTTCGGACTCGAAACCGAAGACCAGTGAATCTGCCGTCGTTTTCTTCGCGCAGTCGCTCGATTGGTTCTGCAAGCGTGCGCGCTGACAAGTACAGAATGTATTCGAGATTCGTCGAGAGTACACGAACAGGCAGAACCACTGCATAGCCGCGAGAAGTATACTTAGCAATTGGCTCAGCTACTGCGATTAGATCAATCCAACCTGTACCGACCTTCAGTGGTGGCCAGTCTTCCGTCTCTTGCCTTGGCATGCAAAGTTCCTCAAACTCTGAATTATATCTGGCAATCAATGTCACTATCCCATAGAAGATGATATGATGACGCGTATCCTTGAGTCAACATGGCGTGCGTTTTCCGGATACTGTCCACCATCTACCTAGTTTACAAATGACAAATCGCACAACCCTCGCCATCGTCGGCGATTGGCAAAGGGTACTTATCGGGAAGGGCCGCGATGTCGTCGAGGGTGCGACCTTCGGTCCAAGTAAATCGTTTGTCGCCAGTTGTCTTCTCGTACTTCTTGGCTTGCTCGAACAAGTCGGGGTGCTCTTCCTTCAAACGCTGCCATTCGCCGATTTGCTGGTAAAAGCAGAAGTAGCAGCCAGACCGGGAACGCCAGCGGTAATAGTCGGGAAGGCCAAGGCCGGATTCTTCAAGGAGAGTCTTGATGTCCATCAGCCCAAGACCATCGTCTTTGAACGGGTAAACTGGGATGATGTTCGGTCGCTCGGAAAGCGACGGAGGCTTCTTAGCGATGTAGCCGTCGCGGTCTTCGTCCCCGCGGATGCCAATGTAGCTGTAGGCGTAGTCGTCGCCGACGTAGGCTTCGAATGGTTGAATTTTCAGCACTCGGGTACACCAACGCATACGCGGGCTAGGTAGAAAACCACTGTAGACCTCATTCAGCCAGATGTCGAACGGGTTGCGCTTGTGGTGTTTGGTCGGATTCAAGTTCAACAAATCGATGGCACTGAGCCGCGTGATCTTCTTGCCCAGGAATGCTTCGAGCCGCTCGAGGTACTCGTAGGTTTCGGGCAATTCGCATTCGGTGTCGCAAAACACGTACTCGACCGGAATCTGGGGGTACTTTTGAAGCATGTAGATCGCCAACGCCGTCGAGTCCTTACCACCAGAAATGCTCACAATGTGGCGAACGGTCGGATCGTCTGCATGCTCAAGTGCTTCATTAATCGTTGCCATGTGCAGTGCCTTCTAGTTGGTGAGGAACGGACTCCAAGACGGCTAGTGCCTGCTCCCTACCCACAAGTTTTGCGAGTCGCGCGAAAAGCTCTGCCATGCGCCCTTGAACGAGTTGGCTGATGCCTTCGGTGGCAATTTCACCCTCAGGAAGGATTCCGTCGGACGAGAGCGCGATGTCTTCGATACGACGCACTATATTTTGGAACTCTCGATCGAAGACCGCAACCGTACTGTCGTCCCAGCGACTAAGCGACTTTCCAACTAGCAGGCTCGACAGAGAATCAAGCAAAAGCTCATCAGAGTCGTAGGGCATTTGCATGCGAGCAAGGAGACCTTTGGCAATTCCATCGGTTAACGACTCGACGAAATGGCCCGAAAAGCATCTGGCCCAGCGGGCAGCGGCGGCGCGAACGGAATCATTGCCTGCATTTCCCCCCAGGGCAACGTTGTGTAGGACCGTAGAAGCTGCATGGCCCATATAAATTGAAGCGACACCGGAAAGCTCTTCCATGCAGCGTCGCAGGCGAGGAAAGAGCGTGCGAGGCTTTTCAATCGGCGCTTCGCATGCTTCAGGAATTCGCTCAAAGAGCAGGCGTAGCGGATCACTTATCCGAGCAATTGCGGATCGGAATCTGGTTGTTCGTTCCGAGAGGCGCCGCGTCGACATGGCGGCGGGGGGAAGCTGGGATTTCCAGCTTTCGATCGCATCGTAACAAAGTCGAATCAGGTCACTTTCAGCCGCCTCGTAACCTTTGACCGGCGTGAATAGCTGGTGTAACTTTCGTAGATAAGTGACGCGCGTGTCATCGATGTCCAACACGGCCAATCGGTATTGCTGCGGCGTTCTGCAAAGCTGCTCGATTTCTGATGGCAGGATATCGTCGACATACTGGCCATTCCGCGTCAGCGATATCGCACTCGGAAACGCCTTGAGGCCAGCAGCGAAGAGGATCGGCAGCAAGCCAGCGCGAACGCCGAAAGGTGGATTGACTAACTCGTCGAAGAAGTCGGCGATATTCTTCGGCGTGTCGTTCGGAACCGTGAGAAATTCTTGTATCCGTCGCCAGACTTTTTTGAGACCTGCGTCTTCGAGCGCCTGCGGCGAAACGTATCCCCAACGGCCGTTTCGGTCCTTTCGATACAGGCCCGTGTGTAGCAATACCGTACGAAACATTGATTTGTCGGGAAAGTTGCCCTGGATACCGAGCTCTTCCTGTCCGTGGCGTTCCAAGATGCCGAGTAGCAGTTTCTTGCGGGCGTTGACGACGATCGGCGAAGGCTTCTTG
>WFWZ01000118.1 GCA_015490875.1 Planctomycetaceae bacterium | reverse complement strand
GCCTCCTGGCAGCCAAGGGGCTCTGCAAGCAGGTCTCGGCGGCGACGTATCCGAGAGCCCGCAGCAACTCCGCGTGCAAAACATCGGGCGCTGGGCGCTCTTCTTCCGAAACGGCAAATGGGTCGATAGCACGCTCAAGGAAGAAGAACTCGAAAAGGCCAAGGCCGTCCCCAAGCTCGGCCCGGAAGCTCTGACACTCATCCGTCAGAACGGCTCGGCTCTGGCTCAAGCCATTGCACTGGACGGCCCGGTCGTCCTGCGCGTCGGGAACCAGGTGCTCGAGTTCGACGGCGGCCAGAACGAACCCGAGGCGAAAGATGGCTCGACCCAACGATCTCCCAAGAAGAAACCGGACAGCGAACGCGACGGAAAGGACTCGAGGAAAAAGGGTTCGTGATCGGTGGGGCCGCCGTTCGATGACGTTGGGAAAGATCAATCGGCAAGGAGTTTCTGCAGCGTCGGTCCCAACTGGTTGATCAAGATGTTGGCGGCGACGCCGATGAGCGTCAGGAAGCCGACGATGCCGACCGCGTTGAGCACCGGTCCATTGCGGTGTTCCCCCATGACGCTCGGAAGGTTGGTCAGCCAAAGCAGTGTTCCGGCCAGCAGGGGCGCAGCCAAAACTGTGGCAGCCTGCGCCGCAACGATGGCAAAGACGGGAGCGACGCCGGTGCGCATCAGGATGTAGATCGCCATGCCCATGCCGGTCAACAGGACGGCCGCGGTTAGCACTCGGGGAAAACGATCGCGGGGAGTTCCGCCCAGGCCGAGCGAGTCGGCTAAGAGAAACCCGCCGATCATCGAGTTGACGATAAAGGAGGAAAACGCGGCAGCGAAGAGCCCGAGACAGAAGATGAGCTTGCCCGATTCACCGAACAGGGGTTCGAGCTGATTGGCGACATCGGCTGCCGTGTTGAGTTCCTTTCCGCGAAGGACCGAGGCAGCCGTAAACATGATCATCAACGTGATGCCGCACATCAGCAGGGCGCTCACCCGACTGTCGACGAGTCCCGAGTCGAGGTCCCGTACGGTCCAGCCTTTGAACCGCACGAGATACGACTGGTAGAACGCCGCGGGAATGACGAACGTCGTTCCGACCAACCCAAGAAGCGCCAAGCTGAATTCGCTCGAGCCGGTCCAAGGCGGCAACTCACGCAGGATGGTAGCTCGATCGGGCTGGGCGAAGACCAGGTTGATGGCGAAGGACCCGAGCATGATGGCAACGAGGACCATCATCAGTTTCTCGAGTGCAGCATAGAGATTGTGCAAACCGAAGACAAAGAGTAGCGCCAGAATGTTCAGCACAACGATCCAAATGGGAAACGAAACACTCTGCTGCGCGGACGTCTCCGGTGGTGGTGCCTTGCCAAGAGCCGTTCGCACCATTCCCGCCACTTCTTCGAGTGCCGTCTGTACGCCCAGATTGTTGCCGAACTGGTACATCGACGCGATCAGAAAGACGGAAACGCCGATCAGCACCGCCAGCCATCGACCGGCGCGCTCGGTGACCAAATCGAGCGTCGAACGGCCCGTGACGGCTCCCAGCTTCGCGGCCATCTGGACATAAGCCAGCATGAAGAGGACGGCCGCCACGACGACCCACGTCTTGCTGAAGCCGTCGGCCGCCCCCACTTTCGAACTCGTCATGATGCTCCCCGGGCCGATGACCACACACGCGGTCACCAGTCCTGGGCCGATCGATTGCCACCAACGGCGCGCGCTGCGATGGGGAGAAGCAGGGGAGCCTGCGGAATCCGGTGGGTTCATGAAGTCGAGAGCCTTCTAGGCGGGAAGGGGAGGGGAAGGAAACAACAGCGTTTCTGATGAGTATAGCAAGGTGGCCAGGCGGGTCGCCACGTCCCTGTCCTCTGGGCAGTACCAAGGTGCCTTCTTACAATGTCGCGGCAATGCCACCCTTGGGGCTAGGTCCCCTCCGGCCACCGCAGGATGAGGAATCGCACTGATGGGCAAGAAGAAACGGACGGCCATCGAACCGACACGTCAAGAAGACTACCCCGAATGGTATCAGCAGGTGATCCGCGCTGCCGACCTGGCCGAGGTCTCCCCGGTGCGCGGCTGCATGGTCATCAAACCGTGGGGGTTCGCCATCTGGGAGAACATGCAGGCGACGCTCGATCGCATGTTCAAAGAAACCGGCCACGAGAACGCCTACTTTCCGCTCTTCATCCCGATGAGCTTTCTCGAGAAGGAAGCCGAGCACGTCGAAGGATTCGCCAAGGAGTGCGCCGTCGTGACGCACCACCGGCTCGAACCGGGCCCCGAAGGAGGCCTCGTGCCAGCCGGCAAACTCGAAGAACCGTTGATCGTTCGCCCCACCAGCGAGACGATCATCGGAGCTATGTTCGCCAAGTGGGTGCAGTCGTATCGCGATCTGCCCATCCTGCTCAACCAATGGTGCAACGTCGTTCGCTGGGAGATGCGTACGCGGATGTTTCTACGCACAGCCGAGTTCCTCTGGCAGGAAGGCCATACAGTACACGCGACGGAAGCCGAAGCGCGCGAAGAGACCGCTCGGATGCTCGACGTTTACGCCACGTTCGCCGAAGAGTACATGGCGATGCCGGTGATCCGAGGCGAAAAGACGGAAGGCGAACGCTTTCCCGGAGCGGTGTCGACGTACACCATCGAAGCGATGATGCAAGATCGGAAGGCCCTGCAAGCGGGGACGTCTCATTTCCTGGGGCAGAACTTCGCGAAGGCCCAGGAGATCAAGTTCCAGGATCAGCACGGCCAGGAAGTCTACGCATGGACGACGTCGTGGGGCGTTTCGACGCGGCTTGTGGGGGCCCTCATCATGACGCACAGCGACGATGACGGACTCGTCCTGCCGCCGAAACTGGCTCCCCGCCACGTCGTCATCCTTCCCATCTATCGCAATGACCAGGAACGTTCCGAGGTACTCCCGTACTGCGAGTCTCTCCGAGCTGAACTCGAGGGACTATCGTTCGATGGGGCACCCCTGCGCGTGCAACTCGACGATCGAGACATCCGAGGTGGCGAGAAGAACTGGCAGCATATTAAGCGAGGCGTACCATTGCGGCTCGAGATCGGCCCGAAGGATCTGGCGCAAGAGGCCGTCTTCCTCGGACGGCGTGACACCGGCGAAAAACGATCGGTACCCCGCTCGGAATTCCTGGCCAATGTTGTGTCGCTGCTGGAAGAGATCCAGCAGAATCTCTTTGCTCAAGCATTGAAGCTGCAGAAGGAACATTCCCATTGGTTCGACGACTGGGATGCGTTTCGAGCGTTCTTCACGCCGCAGAACCCCGAGCGGCCGGAGATTCATGGCGGATTCGCAATGGCCCGTTTCGTGGACACGCCGGCCGTCGAGGAGAAACTGAAAGAACTGAAGGTGACGATCCGCTGCGTTCCGCTCGATGCCGAACCCAAACCGGGCAAGTGTCTCTTTACGGGCGAACCGACCGACCGTTGGGCCGTCTTCGCCAAGGCCTACTAGCCGGCTCGCTTCGACGCAGCCGATGGGCATGAAATGAGATGGGAGCGATCCGCGAACACGAGCCGGTGTTGCCGATCCTGGCGCTCTTCTCCCGATATGAGCCGGCGATCGAGTGGGGGATCGCGACGGCAGCCTCCGCATGGGGTGAGGTGTTGCTTCGGAGCGAGCCCTTCGCATTCGACGACACCGAGTACTATGCCGGGACGATGGGGACGGGGCTTCGCAAGGTCCTCGTCGCCTTCGAACGTCTCTTCGACCCTGCCGAATTGCCCGAGCGGAAACACCGGGCCAATGCGTGGGAGTCCTCCTATGCGGAGGCGCATCCGCACGACGCACCACGGCCGCTCAATCTCGACCCCGGCTACTTGACCTTAGCCAAGTTCGTGCTGGCAACGACCAAGGACCGCCAACACCGGCTCTACATCGGCCAAGGTATCTTCGCTGAATGCACGCTCTACTATCACCGAGGCGCTTGGCGGGATTGGCCCTGGACCTATCCCGACTATCGGCGTGATGAATACCACGCCTTCTTTGAAGAGGCTCGCGCCAAGTACCGCGAGTTGCGGAACTCCCAAGATCGTGCGTAGCCACTCACCGCGCAAGTCGCACGGGCATCCGACGGCTGCCCCAATGTCCGGGCGTCGCCTCGAAAACGCCCGCGCACGGAGTTCCACACTGTTGGCACTTGCCTTCCGCATCGAGTGCCCAATGGGAAATCGTATAACCCAAACGCTCGATCAAAGCGGCTCCGCACTGATGACAGAATGTTGTCCCACCCTCGGCATCGACGACATTTCCCGTATACGCATAGCGGACGCCGTTTTGCATGGCGATCCGGCGAGCCCGTTGCAGCGTCTCCTTGGGAGTCGGTGGGACGTCGAGCATGCGGTAGTCAGGGTGGAACGCCGTGAAGTGCATGGGAACGTCCGGCCCCAATTCTTCGACGACCCAGCGCGTCATCCGGTCGAGTTCCTCGTCGGAGTCGTTATGGCCGGGGATGAGGAGGGTCGTCAGTTCGAACCAGACGTCGGTTTCGTGCTTGAGGTACTTGAGCGTATCGAGGACCGGCTGCAACCACCCAAGGCAGACTTTCTTGTAAAACTCCTCGGTGAAGGCTTTCAGATCGACGTTGGCGGCGTCCATGTGTTCGAAGAACTCTTTGCGAGCCGCGGGGGCGATTTCGCCGGCCGTGACCGCGACCGTCTTGATGCCCAGTTGCCGGCATTCCTTAGCGACATCGACGGCGTACTCGAGGAAGATGACCGGATCGTTGTACGTGAAGGCGACGCTGCGGCAACCGAGTTGGTACGCGGTCTGGGCGATCGTCTGAGGTGGTGCGTAGTCCGCCAGCGTATCGACCTCCCGCGATTTGCTGATGTCCCAGTTTTGGCAAAACTTGCACCCGAGATTGCAACCGGCCGTTCCGAACGAGAGGACGGGGGTGCCTGGAAGGAAGTGATTGAGCGGCTTCTTCTCGATGGGATCGATGCAGAATCCACTCGAGCGTCCATAGGTCGTCAAGACGATCTGATCATCGACACAGGCGCGCACAAAGCAAAAGCCGCGTTGTCCGTTGTGGAGTTTGCAGTAACGGGGACAGACGTCGCACTGGACGCGACCGTCCTCGAGACGGTGCCAGTACTTGGTCGGTACGACGTAGGGCGAATCGAGCCGCAATTCGGGATCGGTCACCAAGTTTTCTTCGGTCGCCTTTTCCAATTCCGCATTCGTCGCCTCGGCCATCTTCGCACCTCCCGTTATTGCAGTCATCGCCCCTTTTCGCATATCCCCGGACGGCTTAGTGAGCTGCCGCCTTCCGTGGCGACTCACCGAACGTGCGCCAGCCGTCATCCCTTCGGTGCATCAGGGC
The DNA here is from genome assembly GCA_015490875.1 of Planctomycetaceae bacterium. Taxonomy (GTDB): domain Bacteria; phylum Planctomycetota; class Planctomycetia; order Pirellulales; family Pirellulaceae; genus S141-3. The sequence goes on along the minus strand of WFWZ01000118.1, from coordinate 6,349 downwards.
GCTGCCTGCGATCAGGAAGTAGCCAGCGAAGGAACTTCGATCAGCTCGACGCGTTCCTCAGCCGGACGTGTCCAATCGATCCAAGCGGCGTGACCGTCGGCCAGTCGGCCCGGATTGACAATCCACGTGTGGGCAACCCGGTCCATGCCGCGATGGGCACTGGGGCCGCTTACGATCGCCAAATGCGGATGCAGACTGTCGATGAGCTCACCGGCAATTTTCGATCCGCACTCGCCTCCCAGTTTACCTGTTGGAGGAGTCGACAACAGCATGACTTTGATGCTGCGGTCGGAGCGCCCAAGCATCCGCAGTGCGTATTCGGCCATCGTTCGGGACAAGCGAACCTCCGGATACTCCGACGTCGTGTCCTCCGTCAATGTCCCTCCGGCACCGCACACGGCGGTGTCACCGACCTCCCAGAGAGTTCCTTCGACCAGGTGAACATTGGGGTAGTCCACTTCGGCCCCCATCCCCGCTCGGAGATAGGCTTCCAAGGGAACCTCATACGGTCCCGGAATCACCGCTGCCGGTATCTCCTGCTTGCCGAGCCACTCGAACCACTTCTCATAGCGCTCGGCCTGCTGAGGAGTCAAATCTGGCTTCTTGGCCGAGGAGACGCACTTCTCGCAGTTCACGCCGCCCGCGAACAGAAGCGCCTCGGGATTCCGTTCGGCGATAACAGGTTCCAATGCTTTCAACGCATCCAGATTGCCATCTAATCCCGCAAATGCCAGATACCGCTTCATGGTCTCACCCTCCCTTCCAGGTCACCACTGCCATTCCCAACCACGCCGCCGACAACGCGTCTCTGCTGCCGGAGCGGCAGCTTATAGCGGGTGCAATTCGTGTTCCAATTGGCGGGAGGGGACGGTGGACCAGGTGGACACAGCGGACTAAGTGGACGGCGGACGGAGTGGACACGGCGAATGCATTGGACGGCAACGGGTGAGGGGACTGCCGGCGTGCATCGTCCAACTTGCCGCGACCCGCTGACACCGAGCCACCGCGTCACATTGCCCGGTCAGACCGACCGGTTTTCTCGGTCTACGGCTGGCAGGGATGCACGATATCATCGTCGAGAGCTGGTGGCACACAAGTTGCGACATCAGCCGCCAGGTTTCCGGTCCCTGGCGAGAAGGTCGCGGAGTTTTCAACGCCGTGCAATTCAGGGACGGGAAGCCGGCGGTCGCCGAACGTGGCCCCCAGCGTTTGGGGAAGCCGGACGGCGGAACGTCGATTAGGGTGGAAGAAAGAGGCGGGGGAGTCTCGGTTCGATCTGACGCGAGGAGCCAGCCATGATTCGCACGATCCGGCCACCGGCAGTCGCAGGAGCCTTCTATCCGGCCGACCCCGGGCAGCTCACCCAAATGATCCAACAATACCTCGCGGCGGCTCCCCCCAACGGCCCGGCCCCCAAGGCACTCATCGCGCCGCACGCCGGCTATGTCTATTCCGGGCCTGTGGCCGCCAGCGGCTACCGTCTCGTGCAGAACGTGCGCGACAAGATCCGCCGCGTCGTCCTCGTGGGACCTTCCCACCGCGTCCCGTTCTATGGCCTCGCAGCTAGCTCCGCCGACGCCTTCGCCACTCCATTGGGCGAAGTGCCTCTGGACGAAGAAGCCAAAGAGATCCTTCGGAGCTTGCCTCAAATTCAGATCTCCGATGTAGCTCACCAGTCCGAGCACAGCCTTGAGGTACACTTGCCCTTTCTCCAAATGGTGCTCGACGACTTCACGCTCGTTCCTTTAGTGGCCGGTCAAGCTACGCCCAGTGAAGTGGCCGATGTCCTCGAGGCGCTATGGGGAGGTGAGGAGACACTCATCGTCATCAGTTCCGATCTCAGCCACTATCATGACTATTGGACGGCTCGAGCCATCGACGCCGAAACGACCCAGATGATTGAACAGCGAAACTGGCAGGGGTTGACCGGCGAGCGGGCATGCGGCTATGTCGGCATCCGCGGGTTGCTCAAGCTGGCTCAACAACACGACTACCACGTCACGACGATCGACGTGCGCAACTCGGGGGACACCGCCGGCGATAAGCGGCAGGTCGTCGGGTACGGCACGTATGTCTTACACAGGTGAAACATGACCGATTCTCCGGCCGCGGCGCGGTTCACCCTTTCCGAAGATGCTCAACGCCAGTTGCTCGAGGTAGCACGCGAATCGATCGCCGTCGGCCTGCGGACGGGCGTTCCGTTGGTGGTCGAACCCGACCAATACGTACCCGAAATCCAGCGGCCCGGTGCCGCATTTGTGACATTGAAAATCGACGGTCGTTTGCGCGGCTGCATCGGCAGTGTCGTCCCGTACCGGCCTCTCGTCGAGGATGTCGCCGTCAACGCCTTCGCGGCCGCTTTCCAAGACCCGCGGTTCCCTCTGCTGCAACCCGACGAATACCCGCGTCTCCAATACGAAATCTCCGTCCTCGGGCCGCTCAGTGAAATCCCCGGGGAAACCGAAGCAGAGATCCTCGAGCAGGTGCGCCCCGGCATCGATGGGCTGGTCTTTGAGTATAACGGCCGCCGAGGTCTCCTCCTTCCTTCCGTCTGGAAATCCCTTCCCGATCGGACCGCCTTCTGGCAAGCTCTCAAGCAAAAGGCGGGACTTCCTCCCGACTTCTGGGCCCCCGGCGTCCGCATCCAACGCTTCGAAACGTTTTCGTTCGGTGATGCAGAGTGACTCTCCGCCTCCACGCTGCGCATTTCGCGAGCGCCTCGGACCGTGCAGCGTTTTCGTTGGGTGATGCCGAGTGACTTCCCGCTTCGACGCTGCGCGCTCCGCGAACGCGTTAGGCCGTGCAACGTTTTCGTTCGGTGATGCCGAATAATCCGAAGCGAAAAGAACGCCGACTCAACGGTCATTCCTCGCGGTCGCCCGCGGCACCGATCATCACCGAATCCTCGGTCTCGCGGTACCGCCACGGCAAGACGACATAGAACGTCGTCCCCTTTCCGACCTCGCTTTCGAAGTCGACCGATCCTCCAAGCAACTCGCAGATCTCCCGCACGATCGACAGCCCCAATCCCGTTCCCGAGAACTCACGCGTCAAGCCGTCTTCGCCGGCCACCACTGAACTCTGCCGGAACTTCTCGAAGATCCGCTCCCGGTCCTCTTCGGGAATCCCCACACCCGTGTCGGCCACCTTGAGAATCAACTCTCCGGTCCCGGTACGCCCCGCCGACACGACGACGCGCCCGCCATCAGGCGTGAACTTGATTGCGTTGGAAAGCAGATTCGTCAGGATCTGCTGGATCTTCGCCTGGTCCTGATAAAGCGGTTCGAGCTCGGGGTCGACATCGACCACCAGATCGATCCCCTTCTGCTCGCTCAAGGAGCGGACGACATCGCACTGAGCCAGCACGACTTTGTCGATCGCGAACTCGGTCGGACGCACCTCTGTCTTTCCCGCTTCCATCTTGGCCAGATCGAGGATGTCGTTGATCATCTCGAGCAACACGCGGCCTGACTTCTCGATATTCTGCGCGTACTTCTTCTGCTTCGGATCGAGCGACGGGTTGTCTTTGAGCACATTGGCAAACCCAATGATGCTATTGAGCGGCGTGCGCAGCTCGTGGCTCATGTTCGAAATGAACTCGCTCTTCATCCGGTTCATTTCGTGCAGTTTCAAGTTGAGCCTCGCCAACTCGTCGACCTTCGCGTCCAGCTCCTCGTTGACATGCTGCAATTCCTGCTGCGCCTCGGTCAGATGCCGCAACATCCGGTTGAACGATTCGGCCAACTGCTGGAACTCGTCGCCGGTATGGATCTCCGCACGCGTGCTCGTCTGGCCTCGACTCACCAACTCCGACACCTCGCGCAAGTGCTGCAGAGGCTTGATGACGACGTACCGGAAGATGACATACAAGGCCACCATCGCGAGGAAAACCGTGAGGATGCCGATCCCGACCAACAGAGCCCGAGCCTTGTCGATGTTGTATTGAATCTCGTCATAATCGAGGCTCACTTTGACCACACGGAACCGCTGAGCCTCCTGCTTGGCTGGATCAATGGGGGCTGCCGCAGCCGCCGCCGTTCCCAACTCGGCCGTCTTGATTTCGTGGCAGTGGTGGCACAGCTTGTGCCAGTAGACCGGCTGATAGTAGTTGTAGTAGCGTTTCTTCCCGACCGTCACCCGCTCGGCGAAGATCGGCTCGGGCGGCCGGCGCGGCACATTGTCAGTCGGCGTCAGCAGCTTCTTGCCGTCGTTCTTGCGAAGCTCTTCCCGTTCCCGCTCCTGCTCGGCAATCCACGCGTCATACTTGCGTTTGATCTCTTCAAGCAGCCGGCGCTCCTCCGGATCGGCCGGGCCGCGCGAATTCAAGTCCTGAATCGACGAGGGCGTCAAGTGAAGGATCTCGTGCCGGTACTTCCGCTTTTCGATCATCCGCTCCGACAGCCGTCGAGCGAAATCACGCGTCGCCTCGTCGATCCCGATCCGCCACGTTCCCGCATGCTGCAAGAGGACCGTCACATCCACGAGGTACTGAGCCTTCTCACGCGTGGCGTCTCGAGCCGCACGGACGGCGATCCGTTCGGCCGACCAGAAGGCTCCGCCGACCAACACGACGAGGCAGGCGCCGAACAGGAAGCGACTCTTCCATTCGAGGCTCCCTTCGCCTAAAACGCGCTTGATGTGCCGATACGCCATGGGCTCTTGATGGAAAGGCGAATGAACCGGCTGCCGACCGTGGCAACGCTACGTACGTCATTCTATCGAGCTGGAGCCACATTTCCCAGACGAAGCAGTCGTCCTCCGCATTGCAAGGTGCATAAACGGACTTGCAAAAGGCGGCTGCTGGTCCGAACCCATCCCTCAGAGCATATCGAGCGGGTCGACGTCGATCGTCCACTGGACGTGCTCGCCCAAATCGACCGTATCCCGCACTTCCGCCACTGCCCGTCGCAACTCGGGCAGACGAGGCCCCAACAAGAGCACGTGGAAACGATATTTCCCCCGAAGCTTAGCCAAGGGTGCCGCGGCCGGCCCGATGAGCCTCGCGTCCGCGACGGTGGCCACACGCTTAGCGAGTGCTTCGGCCAACCGGTCCGCTGCGGCGCGGACTCGAGCCTCCTCCGGACCGCGCACGACCATGCGAATCAGTCTCCCAGCCGGAGGATAGCCGAACTTTTTTCGAGCCTCCCACTCCTGCCGAACGAACGCTTCGTATTGGTGGCGGATCGCCGCCGCGATGGCCGGATGATCGGGCGTAAACGTTTGGACAATAACGCGTCCCCCTTGACGGCCACGCCCTGTGCGTCCGGCCACCTGCGTTACCAATTGAAACGTCCGCTCGGCCGCTCGGAAATCGGGCAAGTGAAGTCCGATGTCGGCGTTGACCACACCCACGAGCGTCACCTCGGGGAAGTCGAGCCCCTTGGCGATCATCTGCGTTCCCAGCAAGATTTGCACGTCGCCTCGGCGGAACTTCGCCAGAGCTTCCTCGTGGGCTCCCGTACCCCGCATCGTCTCGCCATCCATCCGCAGGCAGGCGACATCGGGAAAACAGGCCTGAAGAATCTTCTCCAGTCGCTCCGTCCCGGTCCCGCTGTACCGAATGGCGTCGCTCCCACACTCGCCACAATGCGCGGGAGCTGCTTCTTCGTGATCGCAATAGTGACACTTGGCCGTCGTATTGTGGCGGTGGAACGTGAGCGGAATCTCGCAGTGAGGGCACACGACGACCGTGCCACACTTGGGACACTGAATGTGCGTTGAAAAACCTCGGCGGTTCAGCAGAAGAATGATCTGGCCGCCTTGTTCGAGCGCCCGACGCATTTCTGTCACAAGAATGTGGCTTAACACGCCTGATCCCTTCGAGTCGAAACGGAGGTCGACCAGGCGCACTTCGGGCAGCGATCGTCCGGCGACGCGCTGTGGCAAATCGAGCCGCCGCACGATGCCGCGCTCGGAGGCACGCCAGGTCTCAAGCGACGGGGTGGCCGACCCGAGCACGAGTGGAACGCCGGACTTCTTGGCGCGCCACTGCGCCACCGTGCGAGCATGGTATCTCGGCGCAATGTCCTGCTTGAACGAAGCATCGTGCTCCTCGTCGATGACAATCAAGCCGAGATGGGGGACGGGGGCGAAGATGGCACTGCGAGCTCCCACTACAACGGAGACCCGGCCCTCCGCAATCTGCCTCCAATGCCAATGACGCTCCTGCGGCGTCAACTGGCTGTGCAACACGGCGACTCGCGAAAACCGCGATTGAAAACGTTCCCATGTCTGCGGTGTCAAACTGATCTCGGGAACCAAGACGATCGCCTGGCGTCCAAAACGTTCGACCTCTTCGATCGCCCGAATGTAGACCTCGGTTTTCCCGCTACCGGTCACACCGTGCAAG
>WFWZ01000117.1 GCA_015490875.1 Planctomycetaceae bacterium | reverse complement strand
GCCACCATGCCGTGCTCGAACCCTATGCGACGCAGTCGATCGAGTACTTCTTCTACTTTCCCGAGGAAGGTGAGTTCGATCACTTCCCGGCTCATGTTTCCGAAGAAGGAACCTTGGCCGCGTTCGCTTCTCCGCAGAAGCTTCGCGTGGTCCGTCAGCGGTCACGCCTCGACAAGTCCTCGTGGGTCGATGTCGCCAAAAACGGAAGCACCGAGGAGGTGATCGACTACCTGAAGAACCACTCGCTCCTCCGCACCGACCTGAAGCTCATCACACCCCGCATGCGCGATCGTCGGTTCTACGATGCAGTGATGGGACTTCTGGAAGAACGATCCTATTATGACCATGGACTCGCAGCCTATGCGCTGTTGCACCAAGATCGGCCTCCGAGGATCCGCCGGTTCCTCGAACACGCCGATGCGTTCGTCAATCAGTGCGGTATGGCGCTGTCATCCCCGCTGCTCGATCTCGATCCGATCGAACGGGGCCGCTATGAACACGTCGAATTTCGGCCACTGGTGAATGCTCGAGCCCATCCCATCGGTCCCAAACGCGAAATCCTCAACGTCGGACTGCTCAAGCAGTACCAGGCCTTTCTCGATTGGCTCTGTGAACTGCCGGAAGTCTCGGACGCTCACCGATTGGAGCTCGTCTACTACCTGCTGCTGCAAGATCGCATCGCCGAAGCGCTCGACCATTTCGCAGCGATCGACCAGGAGAAGATCGAACGGCGCATGCAATACGACTATTGCTCCGCCTACCTGCGCTTCTTCGGTCCCGACCCCGAACTGGCTCGCGCGATCGCCGAGCAGTATGCCGACTATCCGGTTCCTCGCTGGAGAAACGCGTTCCGCGAGATCCTCGCGCAACTCGATGAGATCGAAACCGGTCGCACACAACTAGTCGATGCCGAAAACCGCGACCAGCGCATGGCAGCCGCTGCCGCATCCCGGCCCGTCCTGGAGTTAGCAGTCGAAGGTGATCGCGTTCTGCTCCATCACCGAAACGTGAAACGAGTGCAGCTCAATTTCTATCCGATGGATATCGAGCTCCTCTTCAGCCGCAGTCCGTTCGTGCAGCAGTTCGGCCGGCAGTTCGGGCAGGTCTATCCTCACGTCCAGATCGACCTCCCGCTCAAGGACGAAAAGAAGGACGAAGTGATCGAGTTGCCGAAGGAACTGAAGTCGCAACATCTGCTCGTCGAAGCGGTGGGCGACGGCATGACGGCAACGCGAGTTCGTTTCGCCAGTCGGCTCCACGTCGAACTCGTCGAATCGCACGGGATGCTGCGCGTCGTCGATCGCGAGTCGGGTCGGCCGCTGCCGCAGGTCTATGTCAAGGTCTTCGCGAAGCTCCGAGGAGGCGAGGTCGGGTTCTACAAGGACGGCTACACCGATCTGCGAGGACGTTTCGACTACGCGACGTTGAGCACCGACAAGTTGGCATCGGTGGAGCGATTCGCCCTCTTGGTCCTCAGCGATGAAAAAGGAGCTGAGATCCGCGAGGTAGAACCACCCAAGCCCTGACACGTGCGTGTCAGATCAATTCGCGAATAGGCTCGACACCGGGGTCGACCGGATACTGGGGTCGGCCTCGGAGGTCGAATTCGCGCACCGACCGGAGATTGATGCCGACGTTGTGGTAAAGTGTCGCGAGGACCTCGGCGAACGTCACCGGCCGCTCGGTGGCGTATTCGCCGAGTCGGTTGGTTGCTCCGATCACCTGCCCGGTGCGCATACCGCCTCCCGCCAGGATGGCGCAGGAGACGCGCGGCCAATGGTCCCGCCCCGCCGTTTTGTTGATCTTCGGTGTCCGCCCGAACTCGCCCCAACAGACGACCGACACATCGCGATCGAGCCCTCGGTCGTGGAGGTCCTGGACGAGTGCCGACAGTGCCCGGTCGAGCATGGGCATGTCTTCGCGAGCCCTTTTGAAGTTGCCGCCGTGCCAGTCCCACCGGCTGAAATTCAGGGAGACCATGCGGGCACCCGCTTCGACAAGCCGGCGAGCGATGAGGAAGTTCTCTGTCATTTTCGGAGCCCCATCGGCTCGGAACGTGGGGTCCCCCTTCCCGTAACGCTCGACCACGCGAGGATCTTCCTTGCTCAAGTCCATCGCTTCGGCCAGCTTCGAAGACGTCAAGATGCCAACCGCCTGTTCGGTGAAGGCATCGAGTCCCTCCATGTTGCCCGTCGTGTCGATTTCGCGGCGCAGCGTGTCGAGCGACCGGAGGAGACGACGGCGGTCCTGGAGCCGTTCGAGCGTGATTCCTTTGAGGACCATGTTGTCGATCTTGCTCGTCTCGTTCTTGCCGCCGACGAGTCGGAAGGGAGCGTGAGCCACACCGAGAAAACCGCCGCCGCCGGGGTTGCCCCACGGAGCATGTCCGGTCTTGTAAAAGAGACTCAGGTGAGGTGGAACGCTGGGAACGACCGGCCCGAGTTGATGAGAGATCCACGCTCCCATCGACGGCCAGCCGCCGGCCGGTTGGTTGACGTTCCTCCGGCCCGTCAGAATCTCGAAGCTGTGGTGTGCTCCGCTCGCGCCGACGATCGACCGGATCGGCACGAACTTGTCCATCATCGCGGCGATGCGCGGAAACAACTCGCAGATCTCGATACTCGGCACATTCGTTTTGATCGGTTGGAATTCGCCGCGGATCTCGCGAGGGGCATCGACCTTGATATCCCACATATCCTGATGGGGCGGTCCGCCAGGAAGAAAGATGTTGATGACCGCCTTATGCGACCGGCCGACTCCCTGTTCCTGCTCGGCACGGAGCAACTGCGGGAGCGTCAATCCGCCCATCGCCAGGCCGCCGATCTGGAGAAAGTTGCGGCGACTCAGTCCGTCACAAAAGCCTCGGCCTTTGTCGGGCCTTCCGAAAATCGTCAACATGGCCGAACCTCCCTCTCGCCCCCGTGCAACACCCCGCTTGGCTCGCGCAAGTCGGCCCCTATCGTATCAAAATCCTCTGATGTTTGCAATTCGATCGGGTGCTGGCTGGAGCGGCGGGTGGATATCCGGACTTCTATGCCCGGGGTGGGGGAGAGGCATTGGAGTTGGTGATTTGAGCGTCTATGGAGATGAGTCAGCGGAAGCCTGGGAAACCTGGCTTCTGTAGGAAGGGGAGCTAGCAAAGGCAAGGAAGCGAATCGCCCCGAAGGGGCTCGAACAATCCAGCCTGGGGCAAGCGAAGCGGCGCAGCCGCGGAGCGTCGCCCTAGGTCGACGGTTCCCCAAACGATCAAAGCCCCAACGGGGGCGCAACAGGAGTTAGCGCATGGTGTTGCGATCCATCTTCACCTCTTGCGAGATCTTCATCGAGAGAATAGTGCTCACGAGAGGACGAACCATCGCCTCGTTTTGTAGCGCCCCGCTTGGGGCTTGGGAGCTCTTTCCACGCCTTCCCAGGGCGGCGCGATGCCGGCGTGGCCGCCGCCATCGCTTTGCCCCGGGCTCGATTGTGCCGGCCCGTTGGGCCGGAAGAGTGGCAGAAACGTCATTCACCGGCGACACCATGGATGACGTCAGGCTACACCAGCAGATGCGCAGTCGCCTTGGCGGTCGCTTCCATCTCAGCACGAGAAGGGATCGCTGCCTGTCTCTGGAGGGGCATTACAACTACAAGTCCGTGTATGCACCCGGAGGGGTCGAATCAACCGGTTCAGGGCCTGAGTCCGCTTGCCGAGCCGAGCAAAACCGGCCATTGTTTTGTCCAGTTCGACCCCAAACTGGACAGAAATAATACCGGTTTCACCTGATGCTCAGGACGCTCGAGACCGTCATTCTCGCATTCTGGACTCACAGGAAGCGTCACTTTTCACCGGCGTGCCTCGGCGGTTGCGTTTGGGGGCAGTGGCCGGCCGTCTGAGTTCTGCTGAATCGGAGGGATGGCATGGTCTGTTCCGAATCGTGAGCATGACAGATGGCATTTGGCCGCCAATCGGGTGCACATAATGTCCCCTCAATCGGAGAGGCTCGCTTGATTCGGAAGCTGGAACGCCGAATCGTCAAGAAAGGAAAATGGGTGCCATGCCATTCACTGTTCATGCTGAGGCACCTCTGGTTCGTGAAGGTGCAGTGGGTGCACGTCGCGACGTAGCAGGACCCGCCATTCATCCGCTACGACCGCACAAATTCTGTTGAGTGGGAGCTCCACCAACCCGCTACAGAGGGGCGACCAAATCCCCCAAGAAACCTCAATGTGAGTACTTGACATGAGGGGGGGGGGGTGGCGTCACAATAGCCGAGATTCGACGTGCCAGATTTGGCCGGTCTCTCATTGGTTTTGACACAAACTCATGCAACGTGGACCGGCCGCTGCGTCATGGATCCTGCCGCCGCCTGGAAATCTCGTCACGTCGTCTTAGGCCGCAGTTTTCCCGAGATCAGGTCATCCAGTTGCGGAGTCACCTGCAGCTTGATGGCCCACTTCCTGAGGTACTCTTGATCGAGAGATTCCCTCTGGACGGCGAAGATGCCGGCCGCGTCGAGTAGTTGCCGTTCCGAAGGCGTCAATCGATTCCAGTAGAGCTTGTGCAGCAGGACGTCCTCGGCGGTGGCAATCCAGGCGGGTGTTCCGAATAAGTTCACTGACAACCGACGGCGAAACATCTCCTGTTCGAATTCGTCGTTGCGGAGTTGCCAGAAATCGGCTTTGAGGGCAGATTGATTGTCGATGACATTG
>WFWZ01000116.1 GCA_015490875.1 Planctomycetaceae bacterium | reverse complement strand
ACGTCAGGCAGTTCACGAGGCTGTTTTTCAATTCCGGTGTCGCCTGTTCGATCCGGCGTGCCACATAGACGGGGTTGATCTTCCAGATGAGCAGCGGGAGGATACGTGTCCAGAAGTACCAGCCGGCTCCCGCGAGCAGCCCCACCAGCGTGATGGCTCGAGCCCATGCCGGAAGAGGCCAAACCCAGTGGTCGACTGCGACGACCCCCAGCAGAGCGGCGAGTAGCCCGGCAGCGAGCTTCCCTCCGGCCACCAGGAACTCGAACCATTTCAGTTCTCGAGCCGCCTCGGTCAGCCGGCGCTCGACGACGAGGTCCGCGTCTTCGACCGAAACGGGAGGAGACGGAGCAGTGCCGATGGCCATGAAGTCGTATCCTTCCGCGGGGCGAGATGAGGGTAGAACCGTGCTTGTCCATTATAGCGTATTTCCGGCCCCTGGCGTACCATTGGCAATCGCCCGGTCCCCCTCGGTTCGACGTTGATCGTGGGCGCATCCGGAGACTCCCGTCGTCTCTCCTGTGTTGGTCCCCGAATGGCACTTCCCGTACTCCGACTCCACCGGCAAGATCAGGTCGCCGTGGCGCTTCAGCCACTCGCGAAAGGGATGCGGGGGGAGGTTGTCGGCGTGGGCGAATTGGAGGTGAGCGAGCCGATTCCGCGAGGCCACAAGCTGGCGGTCGTCGATGTGACCGCCGGCGAGATGGTGCGCAAATACGGCGAGGTCATCGGCGTCGCTACGTCCGACATCGGCCGAGGTAGCTGGGTCCACTCGCACAACCTCCAGAACCCGGCTCGAACCTCGGACATCCCAGAGCAGATCACACCGTCCGAACGGCCTGACGAGGGTTCTCACTCGGCACTCGAGCCGCCAACGTTCCGCGGCTACGTTCGCGACGACGGAACCGTGGGAACTCGGAATTACATCGTCGTGATTCCCAGCGTCCACTGTGCGGTCACCGTAGCGTGCGAGATTGCCGAGCGGTTTTCGCAGGAGGAGCTTGCCGAGTGGCCGCACGTCGACGGCGTTGTGGCGCTTGGCCATCACGGTGGCTGCGGTCTGCCTCGAGGCGGCTTGCAATGGAAGATGCTAGCGCGCCTACTGCAAGGCATGATGCGGCATCCGAATGTCGCGGCTGCGCTCGTGGTCGGCCTGGGGTGTGAACAGTTGGCCGTCGACGATGTCGTCCCGCTCGAGCTTCCAGGGGGAGCCAAGCGACGGCGCGTCGAGACACTGGTGATCCAAGAAGCGGGAGGAACGCGGGCGGCTGTTGAACGCGGCGAGGCGGTGATCCGATCGTGGCTGCCCGAGCTGAACGGCTGGCGCCGCGAAGTCGTACCGGCTCGGCACCTGGTCGTGGCCACCGAGTGCGGAGGGTCGGACGCGTTTTCAGGAGTGACGGCGAACCCTGCCGTGGGACGAGCCATCGACCGGCTGGTGGCATGCGGCGGTACCGGGGTGCTTTCCGAAACCCCGGAGGTGGCGGGTGCCGAGCAAGTGCTGCTGAGACGAGCCGCCACGCCGGAAGTGGCTCGGGCGCTACTCGAGCGTCTCTCGTGGTGGGAGTGGTACGCGGGCGTCTTTGGAGCGCAACTCGACCAGAACCCCTCGCCGGGCAACAAGGCGGGCGGCCTAACGACGATCGCGGAAAAATCGCTTGGGGCGATACTCAAGGGCGGATCGACGCCCCTGCGCGCTGTGGTGCCTTACGGCGCCGAGATTCCTCGTGGGGGACTCGTTTTCATGGACACCCCCGGTTTCGATCCGCCGAGTGTGACGGGGATGGTAGCCGGCGGGGCCAACCTCGTGCTGTTCACGACAGGCCGGGGAAGCTGCTTTGGAGCCGCCGCCGTGCCGACACTCAAGGTCGCCACGACCAGCGAACTGGCTCGAGCCATGCCCGAGGACATCGACATCGACGCGGGCGGGGTGCTCGAAGGAGAGCCGATCGACGCGGTGGGTGAGGCCATTTTTCGGCGGATGCTCGAGGTGGCCGGCGGGGAGGCCACGGCCAGCGAATCGCTGGGGTACGGACGGCACGAGTTCGTGCCATGGGCGATCGGGCCGGTGTTGTAGAGTGCGCCTGGAAGAGTCTCGCGCAAAAGTGAAGGGCCTCGCGCAAAGACGCGAAGACGCAAAGGAAAGAGGGGTTGGGGATGCGGAAAGGTGCGGTTGCGTGCGGCCGATCGTTCGGGTACCTGAGAAACCTGGCGACGGCCATTTTCCCTCAAAGACTGCCGCTACCGGCCCGGGACCCGACGAATTACAATGTCGCGACTAGAATTGGCGGCGGCGGAGTGTCGCCGGGAATCGTAGACGCGGCAAGACGCCCTGTGGCGGCGAGTTCGTTTGGAAGCCGCAGTTCCAAGTCGGATCGATCATGAGCGAGCCTGCCTCTTCACGTCGGGTAGTAGTCACGGGCGTCGGCCTGGTGAGTGCTTTGGGCAACGACCTGGAGTCTTTTTCTCAAGGTCTGTACACCGGACGAAACCCCGTGCAGCCGCTCCGGGAACTCCCCTCGTCGTTCCCGGTGGCGTGCGGAGCGGAGGCCGCATCCTTTACGGGCAAGATCGACGACTTCGGGCCTCTTCCCAAGGACAAGAAGCGGGCGATCCGCAAGGGCCTGAAGGTGATGTGCCGCGAGATCCAAATGGGCGTCGCGGCCGCTCAGTGGGCATTGCACGATGCCGGTTGGGGAGAAGGCGGTTACGATCCCGATCGCAGCGGGATGGTCTTCGGGTCGGACTACATTCTGACCACTCCCGATGAGTTCGAGGGGGCGGTTCGAGCGTGTTTGGATGACGACGGCCAATTCGAGTACGCTCGGTGGGGCGAGCACGCCATCCCCAAGGTCGCTCCGCTGTGGCTGTTGAAGTACCTTCCCAACATGCCGGCAAGCCACATTGCGATTTACAACGATCTGCGCGGCCCGAGCAATTCGCTGACGATCCGTGAGGCGTCGTCGTTGGCGGCGCTGCAAGAAGCCACCACCACGATTCTCCGCGGACACGCGGATATGATGTTGGCGGGAGCGACCGGGACGCGGATTCACGTTTTGCGGACGATCCACATTGCCATGCAGGAGGAGGTGATTCGAGGGGAATCGCCCGAGGCGTTTGTGGCTCGCCCCTTTGATGCTCGGCGAAACGGCATGGTCCTTGGCGAGGCGGCTGCCGTGCTGGTGCTGGAAGAGGCGTCGGCGGCGAACGCTCGCGGAGCGACCATTTTGGCGGAAGTTGTTGGAGCCGGTTCAGCGGCGGCTTACACCGCCGACGGCCGTCCCGATCGCCGCAAGGCGTTGCATCAGGCGATGCGAGCGGCATTGCGGGATGCGAAGATGAGACCGGACCAGATCGGCCATTATCAGGCTCAGGGGTTGAGTACGCGAGCAGACGATGCGGCCGAAGCGGCGGCAGTGCGCGACCTGTTCGACGAGGCGTCCGTGCCGGTCACGTCGGTGGGCGGTTGTGTCGGAAATCCGGGAGCTGCCATCGGGTTCCTACAGATGGTCGGCGGCATTGCGGCTCTTCGTGAGAATCACCTCTTCCGGTTGCCCAACTTCGCCGAGCCCGACCCGGAGTGCCCTGTTCATGCGGCGACGGGAGAGGAGGCGTCGGGCGACGTGTTTCTGTGCGCTGCGGCCTCACCTCAGGCGCAAGCCGGCGCGGCGATCCTGCGCCGATACACCCCGTAGGTCAGGCTTTCTAGCCTGACGGAATCGGCGAAACGTGTTCCACCGACGTAGGTCAGGCTTTCTAAATCACCGTGCGCGATTGTGAGACACTGACACCCCTATACCGCATGGTGGCGACTCTAACGTGGACGAATCCATAGACTGGGAGGGCGAGGCTCCTGCCGAGCCGGAATCCCATATGCCCATCGGTGGGTGACGCATGGCAGGTGTGCAACGGGCTTTCGCTAACACGCGTCTTGTATGCTGGACGAACCTGACATCGTCCGTCCAGACGCCGGTCATGTGCGACTTGCGGATCTGTGTCTGCGATGCCGTTGTGGCTCCTTTGCGGCTCGGCAGGAGCCTCGCCCTCCCAACTCGGGAAACGCTGTTCTCAAACACTATGACTGGCTGCTTTCAGGGCCACGCCACCCCGAAAGGCATCCCCAAAGCTCCTTTCGTCCCAGAATCACGCACGGTGATTTAGCCTGACGAAATTACCGAAACGCGTTCCCCCACCGCACGCCGGCTTTCCAGCCTGACGGAATTGCCAGAACGCGTTATTACCGCAACGCGGTTCGGCAGCACTGGTCAGGCTAAAAGCCTGACCTACGGGCTAAAAGCCTGACCTACGTACCGAATTCGGGCTTTCTTCGCCCGAGGTGGTGCTTCAGACGCTGCATGATGCTGCTGTGCATCTGGCTCACGCGGCTTTCGCTCAGATCGAGCGTCGCGCCGATCTCCTTCATCGTGAGCTCTTCATAGTAATACAAAATAATGATCAGACGCTCGTTGCGGTTGAGTCCCTTCGTGACCAATCGCATCAGGTCGTTCTTCTGGATGCGCCGTGTCGGGTCCTCGCCTTTTTTGTCCTCAAGGATGTCGATTTCGCGCACATCCTTGTAGCTGTCGGTCTCGTACCACTTCTTGTTGAGGCTGATCAGATTGACGGCGTTGGCGTCGAGCATCATCTTTTCCAGCTCGGGGACCGTCATCTGCATGTGATCGGCCAGTTCCTGTTCGGTGGGATGCCTTCCTAGTTTCGCTTCGAGCGTCTTGGTCGCCTCGGCCAACTTGCTCGCCTTCGAACGGACCAGGCGCGGTACCCAGTCCATCGTTCTGAGTTCGTCGAGCATGGCTCCGCGGATGCGCGGCACGCAATAGGTCTCGAACTTGACGCCTCGCGAAAGGTCGAACGCATCGATGGCATCCATCAGCCCGAAGACACCGGCGGAGATGAGGTCGTCCAGTTCCACACCTTCGGGCAGGCGTGCCCAGATCCGTTCGCCGTTGTATTTCACCAGCGGCAAATACTGCTCGACGAGCTGATTCCGCAGATCTTTCCGGCTGGGATCCGCCTTGTATTCCTTCCAGAGTCGCTGGACTTCTTCTGGAGACCGCTTCGATTGACTAACGGTGAGCGCCATGCAATCCTCCCTGATCAGCCATGGAGCCGACTCATTCGGCTTGGTCGATTATCTTGTAAATCTTCTGCTGTTTCCGTTTCCGTTCATTGCCGCGTACGGCTCGGCGACGTGCTTACGTCCCTGACGTCGCCGGTGACGAATGGTTGGCAGCGTCTCCCGATTCCGCCCGCTGCTTCAACTGGCTCAACAGTTGAGCCTGAACGCCTTCGGTCACGACTCGGTCGGCGATCGCTCCGACCAGGCAGCCCACGATTCCCCAAAGCACCAGCGCCGCGAGGGCCGACCCGGCAGCGGCCTCGAGGTCGGCACCGTGGCCGAGGGCCCGCAGAAGCACCACGGTAAAGGCGGTCAGCCCGAGGATTTCGGCGTAGATTCGCGCGAGCGCCATAAGCAGAAACGACGGCCGTGTCAAAGTCGTGCCAGATCATCCATTTTGAACCGAACTGGCGGATACCGTGCTTCTGACCATATCGGCAGCTCGAGGCCGCGACATGAAAGAAAATCGCTTTGTCGCTCATGCGGCCGCCTCCCGAGACTCGGACAGCACCTGTTGAAAGCGGCGGGCCATATCGGTGAAATCGGAGGCCGCCACGAGTGCCGCTGGGAACTCGCGGGCGCTCTGAAAAGCCGCATGTTCGACGACCGCCCCCAGATCGTTCAATCCAAGTCCGAGGAAACGCCGGCAGGATCGGTCGATCCGAGCGAACACGTCGGCTCCTTCGGCCGCGTGGCGGACGCCGTTGACGACCAGATGCAATCGCGTGGATCGGCCCTGGAGTGTCGCGTCGCGCATGATCTTGATCAACGCATAGGCGTCCATCACGGCCAGATCGTTGGGACGCGTGACGACGATCACATCGTCGGCGTCGGCCCACATCTTTCGTCGCACCTCTCCATGGCCGCTTCCGCTGTCGATCACCACGTGGTCGATCTGACCGGGCAAGCTTTCGAAGGAGCGACGGATGCGGTGCCACGTGGCATCGGTAACCGCCACGGGTTTGCCGGTCGGCCAAATTCCGGGGAGGACCGACAGCCCGCACGGGCCGGGACGCACGACCGTTTCGAGATCGCGGCAGCCTCCCGTTTCATCGACGAGCGGCCCTCCTTCGGTGACTCCGCAGATCGTGGCCGCATCGCTGCGGTACAAATCGGCGTCGATCAAAAGAGGGTGACGTCCGAGCCGAGCCAGACTCGCGGACAGATAGACCGCCACCGTGGTCGCTCCCACGCCTCCTTTACTGCCGACGACGAGGGTCAGGGGAAGCGAGCCCCGCTTCTTTGCGGCATCCTGGGCGGCGGACTGTTGCCGAACCAAGTCGCGCAAGGCTGCTGCTTGATCGATCATTGCTCGGGTCCTCACCGGCAAGCGTCCAGAGATTCCAGCCCCATGACGGCTCGAGCCAACAACCGCCGGTCGGCGGCCGCGATGTCGTCCGGTACGTTCTGCCCGTTCGTCACGTAACTCAGCGGCAGACGGCAACTGCGAAGCAGAGGCACCAGATGTCCCAGGCCGGTGGTTTCGTCGAGCTTCGTGAGGATCAACGACGTGACGCCGACGCGTTGGAACCGTTCGGCCGTCCGCTTCAGACTCATCAGGCCGCTGACGCTGCTGAGCACGAGATGGACTTCGTCGGCTTGAGCCTCTTGCAACATCGAGCGGAGTTCCTGGATCTTCACTTCATCGCGAGGGCTGCGGCCGGCCGTGTCCATCAAGATCACCTCCATATCGGCCAGATTGGCGACCGCCTGGCGCATCTCGCGAGGCGTCGTCACCACCTCCATCGGCAGGTCGATGATGTCGGCGTAGGTACGTAGCTGCTCGACGGCCGCGATTCGATAGGTGTCGACGGTGACGAGTCCCACCTTCCGTCGATCGCGGAGGTGAAAATTGGCGGCGAGTTTAGCGATCGTCGTCGTCTTGCCGACTCCCGTGGGACCGACCAGAGCAATCAATCGCCGCTCATTGGGGCTGACGCGAATCGGGCCGGCGATCGCGATCTCGTCTTCGATCATGCGCGTCAATCGAGCCTTCAAGAGAACGGGGTCGTCGAGATCATGGGGACTGGCTCCCGCCCGGACTCGCTCGAGAAACTCCCTTGCCAGTTCCTCGGGCATTTCTGCATCGATCAGGTCGGTAAAGAGCGGAAAGAGGGTACTGGGGAGGTCGCTCACGACACGCGTCTGTTCGCGTTGGTTCAACGCATCGACGAGTGACTCGAGGCGCGACGCCTGATCGCTCGTGTGATCGGTGCGGCGCGGGGGCGAAGGGCTGGAGAGCCGACTGGGGACCTGGACGCCGGTCGACGCCTGGACTTCGACCCAGCGCCGTCCGGTCAGCCAACTGAGCAGGTTTTTCGGAACCTCGCGAGTTTGCAATACGGCGGCTCGAGGCCCCAGCTCCTCGCGGACCATGCGCAAGGCCTCTGGAAGCGAGCGAGCTCGAAACGTCCTGACATCCATGTCCATGTGTCCATCCTTCCGAACCTAGGGAATCGAAGTCATGTGCCGGCGGGCGTTCCCGTCATCAACGAGACCATACCGACGGATTCGATTTTCGTATCACGGGTCACTTCGTTGTAACTGAGTACGTGGAGTTGCGGCAAATGCGATTCGGTCATCTGTTTCAGACCCGGTCGGATCTGCGGACTTACCAGGACGACCGGCGGATGTCCGGCTCGAGTCAGCAACACGACCTGCTTGGCGATCGCATCGCAGATTTGTTCGATGGTGACGGGCGAAAGTCGAATGAAGAGGCCGCGTTCGGTGTGTTCGATACCCGCGGCGATCTGGTCCTCGGCGGCCGGATCGAGCGTCACGACGTGGAGGACGCCCTCGGCATCGCGAAGGCGTGTGCAGATCGTGCGTGCCAGCCGATGCCGGACATGTTCGGTCAGCCAAATCGGGTCCTTGATCCGTGGCGCGTGATCCCCGAGTACCTCCAAGATCAGACCGAGTTGCCGGATGGGAACACGCTCGCGCAGGAGCATTTGCAGAACTTGCTGGACTTCCGCGAGTCGCATCACACCGGGGATCAGTTCATCGACCACCGCCGGCGAGGTCTCTTTCAACTCATCGATCAGGTGACGCGTGGCGTCTCGCGTGAGGAGTTCGTCGGCATGCTTGCGTACGACTTCTTGCAAGTGAGTCGACAAAACGGCTGCCGGTTCCACGACCGTGTAACCCATCATCTCCGCGCGGTCGCGAAGCTGCGGATCGATCCAGATCGCCCGCTGTCCGAACGCCGGATCGACGGTTTCCTCGCCCGGCAGATCGCCCTGGGTTGCCGCCGAGGCCATCGCCATCAGGCGTCCCGGGTAGACGCGTCCCTCGGCGACCGGATTGTTGGCGATCTTAATGCGGTATTGGTTTTCGTCGAGCCGCATGTTGTCGCGGATGCGCACCTTCGGCAGGACGATCCCGACGTCCGCGGCGATGGCTTGGCGCACGCCGGTGATGCGAGGAAGCAGGTCTCCGCCTCGCTTCGGGTCGGCCAGGCGAATCAGCCCGACGCCGATTTCCATCTCCATCGGGTCGACCGCCAGGTAGTCTTCGATACGGTCTTCCTTTTTCGCCAACTGTTGACGTTCGGCCTGCTCCTTTTGAGCTTCTTTGGCGGCGACTTCTTTTTCTCGCCGGTTCAGGAGCACGGCGAGTGCCGCACAGCCGCCTCCCAGCATGAACAGCGGAACGCGGGGCAGGTTCGTAAAGACGAGAACGCCGAGGAAGCCTGCGGCCACGGCGAGGGCTTGCGGCCGGGAGAAGAGTTGCCGGAGGAACTGACGAGGCAGGTCCGAGGATTGCGAGCTCCGGGTGACGAGGAGACCCGCCGCGAGCGAGACTAGGAAGGCGGGGACCTGGCTGACCAGGCCGTCGCCGATCGTCAGCTTCGTGAAGAGTCCTGCTGCGTCGGTGATCGACATGCCGCTTTGCCACACGCCGACCACCAGCCCGCCGATGACATTGATCAGCGTGATAATGATGCCGGCGATGGCGTCTCCGCGCACGAACTTGGAAGCACCATCCATAGCACCGAAGAAGTCGGCTTGTTGCGTGATCTCTTCGCGGCGCCGTTGAGCTTCATGTTCGTCGATAATGCCTGCGTTGAGGTCCGCATCGATGGCCATCTGCCTTCCGGGCATTCCGTCCAGGGCGAAGCGCGCGGCCACTTCACTGATGCGCGTCGCTCCTTTGGTGATCACGACGAACTGGATGATGACGATGATGCCGAAGATGATCAGCCCTACGACGATGTTGTCGCCGGCGACGAACTCGCCGAAGGACTGGATGACGCGTCCGGCGGCTTCAAGGCGGTCGGTGCCGGCTCGAGTCAGAATCAGCCGAGTGGAGGCGACGTTGAGGACGAGTCGGCCGAGTGTTGTGGCTAGCAGGAGCGATGGAAAGATCGAGAATTCCAGCGGCGTTCGGACGTAGACGGTCGTCAGGAGGACGATGACGGCGAGCGTAATGTTGGCCGCCAGTAGGACGTCCATCAGCATCGCCGGCAGCGGCACCAGGATCACGAGGATGCTGGAGATGATGCCGACCGGCAAGATCAGGTTTTGCCACTGAGCGATGCGCCGCATGGGGATCCGTCATCCGCCACGAAGGGAATCCGAGCCCTCTTTGCCGCGAGGGTTCGGCGCGTTCTTTTCGAGGGCGGAAAATTACTCGAACGGCACCCTCGCTGTCCAGGGCGGAATGAGTGCATGCACGGCCTGGCATGCCCGGTCCTGGGGGGATAGCGTTGCGGTGTGGGATCTGCGCCTCGGTTGAGATCTGAGGAGATTTGGGAAAGTTGGCGTCTTTGGGGAGGGAGCTAAATCACCTTGCGCGATTTCGGGACGAAAGGAGGTTCGAGGAAGCCTTTTGGGGCCCTGTAATCGTGAAAGTCGCCAATCGTAGTATTTCGAGAAGGATGTTTTCCGAGTTGAGAGGGCGAGGCTCCTGCCGAGCCGTAAGAAAGGAGCCATTACGGTACCGTGGACTCCGACTTGCACGTCGCGCATGGTCCGTATCAGGAGGGACGATGGCAGGTTGGTCCAGCACAAAGGACGTGCATCGGCGAAAACCCCGTGCACACATGTCATGCGTCATCTGGTGACAGGCATAGGGGAATCCGGCTCGGCAGGAGCCTCGCCCTCCCAGCCTATGGTTTCGTCCGTGTCAGAGTCGCCACGATGCGGCATTGGGGCGTCAGCCTTTCCAGGGCGGCGCGATGCCAGCGAACCACCGCCCCCTTTCTCGGCGACTTGTCCGGCTGTATCTTCAATGGTCGCTCGCTTCTCCCTTGGGAAGCGACGGAGGTCAGGTCGATTCCTGCCTCGCCGGCCCCGAGACGAGACGATCGGGTCGGCGGTTTCTCGGTCACCAGCGAACAGAAAGACGAGCAGCCAGCATGAGCCTCATTACATCGATTCACGGACGGGAGATTCTCGATAGCCGCGGAAACCCTACACTCGAAGTGGAAGTTGGCCTCGATGACGGCGCCTTCGGGCGTGCGGCGGTGCCGAGCGGCGCCAGCACGGGGGCTCACGAGGCGTGGGAACTGCGCGACGGCGATCCCAAACGCTACGGAGGCAAAGGCGTCCAAAAGGCGGTGGCTCATGTCAACGGCGAGTTGCGGGAACGCCTGATCGGGATGGACGCCTGCGATCAGCGGGCGCTCGATGCGGCGATGATCGAGTTGGATGGGACCGAGAACAAATCGAGACTCGGTGCCAATGCGATCCTCGGAGTCTCGCTGGCGGCGGCCCATGCGGCGGCTCAGTCCACGGAGCAGCCTCTCTATCGCTACCTCGGAGGCGCCGCTGCTAACTTGCTTCCCGCTCCCATGATGAACATCGTCAATGGCGGCGAGCATGCCGACAACTCGGTCGACGTCCAAGAGTTCATGGTGATGCCGTTGGGCTTCAACTGCTACGGAGAAGCATTGCGGTGCGGCGCCGAGGTCTTTCATCAACTGAAGAAGGTCCTTCGCGACAAGGGACTCAACACGGCCGTGGGCGACGAAGGTGGTTTCGCTCCCGATCTGGGTAGCAACCAAGAGGCGCTCGATTTGATCTGTCAGGCAGTCGAGCAAGCCGGGTATCGGCCGGGTGAGCACGTTTGGTTGGCACTCGATGTGGCGGCGACCGAGTTCTACAACGCCGAAAGCGGACTGTACCGGATCGACGGCCGCGATATCGATTCGGCGGGCATCGTGGACCTCCTGTATCGTTGGACCGAGCAATATCCGATTTGCTCTATCGAGGATGGCTGTGCCGAAGACGACTGGGATGGCTGGAAGCTGCTGACGGAGAAGCTGGGGAGTCGCGTGCAGCTTGTGGGAGACGATCTCTTTGTGACGAACACGATCCGGCTCCGGCGAGGCATCGACGAAGGCATCGCCAACAGCATCCTGATCAAGGTCAATCAGATCGGTACACTGTCGGAGACGATGGACGCGGTTCATCTTGCACATCGGGCTGGTTACACGGCGGTCACGAGTCACCGCAGCGGGGAAACCGAGGACACGACGATCGCCGACCTGGCGGTGGCTTTGCGGACCGGCCAGATCAAGACCGGCTCGCTTTCGCGGAGCGACCGGATCGCCAAGTACAACCAGCTGCTGCGCATCGAAGAGGATCTGGGGGAAGGAGCCGTTTACGCGGGACCGACGCTGATTCGCACCTGATCGGCCAGCGGGGAACCGACGATGTCGCCTTCGACGCCGCCTCACTTGGTCCACTCTCCATGGTTCTGGGTTCACCTCTTCGCAATCTTTTGCCTGGCGGTGCTGATGGTGCGAGGCGACAAGATTGTGGCGTTGCGCTCGCAGCGAGCGGCCAATGCCCAAATGCGAGCTCGCGTGGCCGGTCGGACGACGGGGGAGGCAGCGACCACAGGCGAATTGGACGAGCGCGAGCGGCTTTGGCTGATCGGGGGCTACGGATTCTTCACGGCCATTGCCATCGTGTCGTGGTGGCAGGTGTGGCGCCGGGTTTTGCGTCCCAAGTTGCGGGCCGATGTGAGTGCGTCGCGATCTGAGAGTTCGAGTTCCGCCAGTCGCGAACATCCAGCGGGAAAACCGTCATGATCGGCTGGATCTTGCAGCACCCTTGGAAATTGGCGCTGGGTGGCGGAGCACTCGCTGCGGCGGCCGCCTTTGTCGCGAGTCGGTTCCCCGAATACCCGAAGCTGTGGCGAATCCCCATCGTCACCGCGGTGGTCACGCTATTGCTGGTGGCGCTCAGCCTTGCCATCGAAACCGAGGAAGAGCGGATTGCGAGGATCATCCACGACGCGGCGGACGCCATTGAGGGTGGTAACTATGATGCGTTGGCAAGTTATATCCATCCTCGGAAAGAGGGCCTTCGCCGCATCATGCGATATCAGCTCAGGCGCTATCGGATCCATAGCGTGTCTGTGAAGTCGAACCTTCGGGTGAAGGTCGAGCGGAACAGTCGACCCGAGCGTGCGATTGCCACGTTCAATGTCGTCGTCGAAGGGAGCGACCCCGATGCGATGGGAGGCACGCGCAACGTGCCTCGGTATGTCGTCCTCTACTTCGAGAAAGTAGGCGACGACTGGAAGGCGGTCGACTTGCAGCATTTCGAGCCGACGGCATCGATGCGGACCGAGGAATACCGCCGCGAGCACGGCATCCCGTCTCTCGAATAGCCGCGGGGCCGTCGACTACTTCGACTGGGACTCGGCGAAGATCTGGAGTTCCTTGATTTCGCCGGGATCGAGCCAGACGCCGTGATCGGGACACTGGTCGACTTCGACGGGACAGCCTTCGAGCCACTTCTTGCGAGTCAGGGGCTTTCCGCATTCCGGGCAGGAGATGGCTTCCGACTCGTTGCCTCGGTCGACATCCCCGACGCGTTGCATCAACGTCAAGATCGTCTTCCGCTCGCTGTCGGAAAAGTGGTAGCGATGGTCATCCAGGATAGCTTGGAGCGTCTCTGCGGTCAGCCAGTATCCCCAGCAGGTGCTGCAAAAGAGGACCTGATGGGACTCATATTCTTCCGGCCGCATGAGCAGCCGGCAACGGGGACACTCTAGACGGACCGTTTCATCGCTCATTCGCGCGTTCCTCCATCGCCACCGAGCACGCTGCCGGCCACAACAACGGCGGTCGGACGCATTCTCCGAAAACATCGAGGCTCACTATAGCCGATTTGATCGTCGAAGGGGAGGCAGTGGGGATCCGGGGGCACTGAAGCGGAGAGCACGTCTTGCGGTGGCCGGTGGGGTGACGGCGCGCCAGCCCCTTGCCGAATCGGGAGCGGCTCCGCTAACTTGGGAGCGGTCATCGGAGTCGGCTCCGGTGGACGCGCCGCCCGGAAAACGGAGCGGCCGAGCGATAATGTGCGACGTCCCCAGCGAGCGGGACGATCGATTTTCGGAACTCGCATTTGGCCTATTCGCTAGGAGGAGAAACGATGAGCGTCCTTGTGCAGAAGAAGGCTCCCGATTTTACGGCTCAAGCCGTCATGCCCGACGGTTCGTTCCAGCAGATCAGCCTGTCCGACTATGCAGGCAAGAAGTACGTTCTGCTCTATTTTTACCCGCTCGATTTCACGTTCGTCTGTCCGACGGAGATCATCGCGTTCTCCGATGCCGTGGCGGCGTTCGAGGAACGTAACGTCCAAATCCTGGGTTGCTCGGTCGACAGCCACTACACGCATCTGGCATGGCGCAACACGCCTCGAAGCGAAGGCGGTATCGGCGACATCCGCTATCCGATTCTAGCTGACCTCGACAAGAGCATCGCCGAGGCCTATGACGTGCTGCTGCCCGATGGCATCGCCTTGCGTGGTCTTTTCTTGATCGACCGAAACGGGATTGTCCGGCACCAGCTTGTGAACGACCTGCCGCTGGGGCGGAGCACCGAAGAGGCGCTACGCATCGTGGATGCGCTTCAATACTTCGAAGAGAACGGAGAGGTCTGCCCGGCCAACTGGCACAAAGGCGAGAAGACGATCAAGCCCGATCCCAACGCCAGCAAGGAGTTTTTCCACGAAGTTTATTCGGGCTGAGCCATCTTTTGACTCGGGCCGACGAGAACTGCTATCGCCGCGCTTCTTTGAAAGCGCGGCGTTTTTTTTCTCGCAGACCCGCAGAGATCGCAGAGGGTTGTTTTTGGGTGAGAGTTTGGAAGACGGAAGTTGGTGTTCGTAAGGCCAGGGACCAGGGAATTGTGTCAGTAACGAAACACAGAGGCACAGAGGGCACGGAGCTTTTGGTGAGACTCTCCCTATCTTTTCATATCTTTGCGTCTTCGCGTCTTTGCGCGAGTCAGTTTCTCTCGCAGAGTCAGTTTTTCTCGCAGAGCCGCAGAGATCGCAGAGGGTTGTTTTTGGGTGAGAGTTTGGAAGACGGAAGTTGGTGTTCGTGAGGCCAGGGAACCAGGGAATTGTTTCAGTAACGAAACACAGAGGCACAGAGGGCACGGAGTCTTCGGTGAGACTCACTCTGTGTTTCCAGTTCTTTGCGTCTTCGCGTCTTTGCGCGAGTCAGTTTTTCTCGCAGAGTCAGTTTTTCTCGCAGAGCCGCAGAGAACGCAGAGCGGTGTTTTTTGGGTGAGAGTTTGGAAGGCGGAAGTTGGCGTTCGTGAGGCGAGGGAATCGTGTCAGCGATGAAACACCGAGAGCCTTTTATGGTTTCACTCGCGATTTCCACTCCCGAGCGACATCCTCGGCGATGTCGTCGAGAATCTGCTGCAAGTGGAATGCTTCTACAGCGCTCGGGGGTGCGGGTGGCGCCGGGCAGGCGACGCCGATCCATCCTGCCTCCTCAGACTCCGGCGAACTCGAATGCTGCCCGAGGTCCCCGTTTCCCAGCGGGTCGGAAGTCCGGCTCGTCCCTTCGGCCTCGCCCCCGTTTTGCAAGTAATCGACGACACCCAGCACATCGATGGGACTGATGTCTCCAGAGTTGTTCGTGTCGTAGAACGGGGGTGGGGGCGTAGAGGGATTGGGATCGTTGGAGTCCCCTGTCGTCAAGTATTCGATGACCAGCAGCGCATCCAACGGTGTCACGAAGCCGTCATCATTGACGTCGAACGGATTGCGGTCGTTATACCACGGGAAGGGATCGTCGCGGACGGTAACACTCGCCTGGCCGTCCACGTATCCCGCTGCCACTGCGGTGACGACGACATTCTGGTCTCCGTCGATAACGTAGTCTCGCACGACGGTCGCCGACACGACCACCGCATTTTCGCCCGCCGGAATGACGACCTGATCGGGGAGGGAGAGCTCGGTAGCGTCGGTCTGTAGCGTGACTGTCACGGCCGTATCGATATCGGTGTTGTTTCGCCGCACGGTAACGTCCGTCTGCCCGACTCCCTCCGGCTCCTCGTCCAGTTCGCTTGGCGACACCGACACCGTCAGCGTTTCGTGGTCGAGGACCGTCAGCGTGACGGGCGCGGTTTCGAGGTAACCGATGGCCGATGCGGAGAACGATACGTGTTGCGCACCGTCGAGGAGCGTGTCATCTACGATATCGACGGCGACATCGATCGACGCCTGTCCCGCAGGGATGGTGACCTCTGGAGGCAACATCCCTTCCGTCGTGTCGCTGGAGGCAAGCTGAACGGTGAGACTACTATCGATGTCCGTGTTTTCTCGAGTGATCGTCAGATGAACGGCTCCGGCGCCCGCGTTTTCACCGACTTCGGTTTGATCGAGTTGCAAAAGGATCCGCTCGGCGTCATCGACGTCGACCGAATCGGCTCCCGGGACATAGCCATCAGCCGAGGCCGTCACGGTCGCCGTCTGCGTTCCATCGAGAAGTGCATCATCAACCGCATCGACGGCGACTTGTACCGATGCCTGTCCCGCGGGAATGACAACTTGGGAGGGCACTTGAAGTTCGGAGGGATCGTCCGACGTCAGTTGCACCGTAATGGGCGCGTCGCGATCAGTGTTGCTGCGTTCTACCCGAACGACCGCGGCTCCGGCTCCACCGTCTTCGCGGATGCGGTTAGGAAGAATCGTCACCGTCAGCGTCTCATGATCGCGCACGTCGAGGTTGCCGCTTCCCGAACGATAGCCG
Source organism: Planctomycetaceae bacterium (assembly GCA_015490875.1). GTDB lineage: Bacteria > Planctomycetota > Planctomycetia > Pirellulales > Pirellulaceae > S141-3. Next base: position 8,078 of record WFWZ01000116.1, on the reverse strand, counting down.
GCTGCCGAAACAGTGACTTCCACGGTTTGCGTGCCATCGAGCAAGTCATCGTCGACGGCATCCAAGGGGACTTGTACGGTGGCTTCACCCGACGCGAATGTTACGGTCGACGGAACCGCCAGTTCGCTCGAGTCCGAAGATTGCAACTGCACGGTGAGACTCGTTCCCACGTCGGTATTGCTGCGGCGGATCGTCGCCATGGCAGCTCCCGCACCGTCGTTTTCGGAGACGAACTCCCGGTCGATTTCGATGGTCAGTGTTTCGGCATCGAGCACATCCAACGTGGTGCTTCCGCCTTGGTAGCCATCGGCAGTGGCGAGCAGTTCCACTTGCTGGGTTCCATCCAGGAGGGTGTCATCGACAATGTCGACAGGGACGTCGACGGACGCACTGCCCGCCGGGATGACCACCGAGCTCGGAAGGACGGCCTCTGTTGTGTCACTCGAGGTCAGTTGGACCGTCTGATCCGCCTGTCGGTCGGTATTGCTAAGTTGAATGGTGAGCACGACGGCGGCGTTTCCGGCATCCTCGGCGATCTGCGATGTATTCAACGTCGCCGTGATCCATTCGTAGTCGGTGACTTCCAGTGTCGCCATGCCATCGTCATAACCTGATGCTCCGGCGGTCAACGTGGCCACCTGCGTTCCATCGAGAAGCGTGTCGTCGACGATGTCCACTGGGAACGCGACTTCGTTCGCTCCGGCGGGAATCGTGACCGACGACGGAATCTGGACTTCCGAATCGTCCGAATTGGCCAGTGTTACCACGAGTGTTTCGTCGACATCGGTGTTGCTTCTTCGTACCTGCGCCGTGACGGCTCCGGCGCCGGCGTTTTCTGCAATGGTGTCGGTCGACAGAATGAGCGTGAGGAATTCGTGATCGAGGATATCGATGCTGGCTTGGCCACTTGCATAGCCGTTTGCCTCGGCTGCGATCGTGGCTTGTTGAGTTCCATCGAGCAAGGTGTCGTCGACGGCATCGAGTGGGATCGTGGTCGAGGCGCTTCCCGCGGGAATCACCGCTTGCGCGGGGAGCGAGACTTCGGACGTGTCGGAGCTGGTAAGACGCACCGTGATTTCAGCCGACAAGTCATCGACATCGCTACGCGTGATGGTTACTTGAGCGGCTCCCGCGCCATCCGACTCGCGGATAGATGCCCTGTCGATGCGGACCTCCAGCGACTCGGCATCGGTGACCGTCAAGTCGGCAGTATCTCCGAAGTAGCCGTCGGCTGCGACGGTGAGGGTCACGTCCTGCGGTCCGTCTAGGAGGCGATCGTCGATCGCGTCGACGGGGAAGGAGACGCTCGACTGGCCCGCCGGAATCACGACGGTGGTCGGCGTTGTCGCTTCGCTGAGATCACTGCTGCTGACACGAACGGTGAGTTCCGCGGCCGTATCGGTGTTGCCACGTGTTACGATGGCCGTCGCCGCCGCCGCTCCTGCATTCTCGGCGAACGTGTCGGTCGACAGATCGAGCGTCAAGACTTCATAGTCGCGAACCTCGAGCGTATCCTCACCAGGCAAGAAACCGTCTGCTGTCGCTCGCACGGTGACGACCTGAGTTCCGTCGAGGAGCGTGTCGTCGATCACGTCCAAGGCGACAAGCACGGAAGTGGTGCCGGCCGGAATGGTTACGGTTGTCGGCGCGACGAGTTCGGTCGTGTCGCTGCTGTCGAGTTGGACGACCAATGGCGACTCGGTGGAGGTCGTGTTCCGCACGATACGAGCAGAAACAGCGCCGGGACCAGCGTCCTCACGAACCGCATCGCTTTCGAAGACCACCGATAGCGATTCGTCGTCGGTGACCTGAATCTGTTGCGTGCCATTCTCGTAACCGGTCGCCGACGCCACCAATTCGACAAGCTGCGTTCCGTCCACGAGCGAGTCGTCGACGGCGTCGATGAGGAATGTGGCCGATTCGGAACCTGCGGGCACGACCACCGACTGCGGAACCTGTACTTCAGTTGTGTCAAGACTTTCCAGGAACACGGTGATCGGTGTGTCTCGGTCCGTATTGCTACGCGTCACCGTTCCGACGGCCGCTCCTATTCCGGCTCCTTCCGAAAAGACGGCCGGTGCGACTTCCAGTGTTAACGTCTCATGGTCGTTCACCGTCAACTGGCCGCTTCCCGCGACATAACCTTCGGCAGACGCGGTAATGACAACGTCTTGGCTCCCATCGAGCAGTCGATCATCGACGGCATCCACCTGGGTCGTTGCCGAAGCCGCTCCGGCGGGAATGGTCACGGTGGCAGGAAGCGTTGCTTCACTCGTATCGCTGCTGGCAAGCTGGACGACCAAAGCTTCAGTGGTGTCTTCGTTGCTACGTCGTACGGTAACGGTGGTCGCTCCGGCTCCATCGTTTTCGCGAATCTGCGAAGCGCCCAACGTGACGGTCAACGTTTCATAGTCGGTGACGGTCAGGTCGGCGGTTCCGTCGACATAGCCTCCGGCGGTTACCGTAAACGTGACGCTTTGGTCGCCATCCAAGAGGCGGTCGTCGACCGCATCGATCGCAAAGCTGACCTCCGAACTGCCGGCGGGGATCGTCACCTGCGCCGGCCCGACCGCCTCGCTGGTATCTCCCGAAGCCACGTGGACGACCAAAGCGGCGTCGACATCCGTGTTGCTCCGACGCACCGTCGCTTGAGTCGCACCGGCGCCTGCGTTTTCGGGAACCGTGGTCTTGTCGAGCGTCAGCGTGAGGAATTCATGATCGAGGACGTTGACGGGTTGGGATTCCCCGATGTAGCCGGTGGCCGCGACCGAGACGGAAACCGTTTGCGTGCCGTCGAGCAGCGTGTCGTCGACAGCATCGGCGGTGAATCGCACGGAGGATGCTCCGGCGGGGATCGTGACCGTAGCGGGGACGGTCAGTTCGCTCGTGTCGTCGCTGGCCAGATTCACGACGAGTGCCGAAGCGGTATCGGTATTGCTGCGAGTCACAGTGGCGGCGATTGCGCCGACGCCGGCGTTCTCAGTGACGGATGTGGCTTCCCACTCAAGTGTGATGAACTCGGCATCGTCGACGTCGATCGCGCCGGCAATCGACGCGTACCCGGAGGCTTGTGCTGTGAGCGTGACCGACTGGGCGCCATCGAGCAGCGAGTCGTCGACGGCGTCGACAGGGAACGTGACCGAGTTGGCGCCGGCGGGGATCGTCACACTCGAGGGAACGGTCGCTTCGGTCGTATCGGAGCTGGCGAGGGAGACCGTGAGGGCTGAGCTTGTGTCGCTGTTGGAGCGGCGTACGGTTGCGGTCGCTGCTGCGCGCCCGGCATCCTCGCGAATGGAGGATCGGTCAACCGTCACCGTCAGCGTTTCATAGTCCGCCACAGTCAAGGACGCGGCTCCATCGAAGTACCCTGTCGCTGCGGCAGTGATGGTTGCCGTCTGAGAGCCGTCGAGAAGATCGTCATCGACGGCGTCGATGGCGAAGGAAACTTCGGACTCGTTCGCTGGGATCGTAACTGTTTTCGGAACCGATGCCTCGCTCGTGTCATCGCTCGTGAGCGTGACGGTGAGGGCGGAGCCGGTGTCGGTGTTGCTGCGCCGCACCGTTCCGGTTGCCGCGCCGCTTCCTGCGTCCTCACGGATCGTCGCCGGATCAATCGTGACGGTGAAGAACTCGTGGTCAGCCACGTCGACGGTGGCGGCGCCGGGCTGGTACCGCTCGGCAAATGCTTGCAACGTGACCGTCTGGGTGCCGTCCAGCAGGGTATCATCGACTGCGTCGACGGCGAACGTCGCCGTGCGACTTCCGGCAGGGATCGTCACGAACCTGGGGACGGTCAGTTCCGACGTGTCGGAGTTGACGAGGGCGACGACGAGAGCCGCCTGAGTGTCCGTGTTGCTGCGCTCAATCGTTCCGGTGGCTGCTCCCGCTCCTGCGTCCTCACGAAAACTGGGATTGTCAATCGTTAGCACGAGTCGTTCCACATCCGTGACGGAAACAGTTCCCGTACCACGCATGTAGGCGGGGTGCGTCGCCTCGATGACGACATTCTGCGTGCCGTCAAGAAGCGCATCGTCGACGGCGTCGACGGCGAAAGAAACCGATGTCTTGCCAGCGGGAATCGTCACGGTCGCCGGGACTTTGGCTTCGGACTCGTCGAGACTCTTCAGCGACACCGTCAACGCCTCGCTGATGTCCGTGTTGTTTCGCTTCACGGTCCCGGTCGCCGCGGCCGCTCCGGCGTCTTCGGGGAAACTGGTGGGCGAGAAGGTCAGGGACAACGTCTCGTAGTCGGTGACGTCGACCTGGCCTGCGAGGCTGACGTATTTTTCTGCAAACGCACGCACTTCGACTCGCTGAGTGCCGTCGAGGATCGTATCATCGATGGCATCGACAAGGACATCGACCGAAGCCTTTCCAGCGGGAATAACGGCGGTTGCCGGCACTCGCAACTCGGTCGTGTCACTGCTGACCAGCGCCACGCGTAAGGCTGTTGAGCGATCGGTATTGCTGCGCGAGATCGTCGCCGTTGCGGCTCCTGTTCCCGCGTTCTCGGCGATTTCCGCCGGAGCCAAACGAACTTGGAGCGTCTCGTAATCGGTCACATCGACGGTATCGACAATCGATACGTAACCACCGGCGGTGGGCGTAATCGTGACCGTTTGCGTACCATCGAGCAGGTTGTCGTCGATGGCATCGATGGGGAACGTTGCCGACGATTTTCCAGCGGGAATCGTCACGCTACTTGGTACCGTCGCTTCACTCGTGTCGTCACTTGCAAGAAGAACGGTCAACGCCGAGTCGTTGTCGGTGTTGCTCCGGGTGACCGTCGCCGTGGTGGCGCCCGGCCCGTCGTTTTCGGCAATGGCGTCAGCCGCAATGACCACGGTTAGTGTCTCGTAGTCGGTGACGTCCACAGAGTCGGCCACCGGTACGTAGCCACTGGCGGCAGGGGTGATCGTGACGGTCTGTGTACCGTCGAGTAGGGCGTCGTCGACGGCGTCGACCGAGAAGGAAACGGACGCCTTGCCGGCGGGGATGGTTACGCTGGAGGGTACGCCTGCTTCGCTGGTGTCGCTGCTGGCGAGGCTTACGGTTAGTGCCGCACTGTTGTCGGTATTGCTTCGTGTGAGCGTCGCCGTCGTCGCGCCGGAACCTGCGTTTTCGGCGATCGAGTTGGCGGCGATGACGACGGTTAGCGTCTCGTGGTCGGTAACGTCTACGGTGTCACCGGCCGGCACGTAGCCGGCGGCAGCGGGTGTGATCGTCACAGTCTGCGTGCCGTCGAGCAAGTTGTCGTCTACCGCATCGATCGAAAAGGAAACGGACGCCTTCCCCGCGGGAATGGTCACACTGGCCGGTACGGTCGCTTCGCTCGTGTCGCTGCTGGTGAGGTTGACGGTCAGCGCCGCACTGTTGTCGGTGTTGCTTCGAGTGACTGTCGCGGTGGTTGCATCGGCACCTGCGTTTTCGGAGATTGCATCGGTAGCGATAACGACGGTCAGCGTCTCGTAGTCGGTTACGTCAACGGTATCGGCAACCGACTGGTAGCCTCCGGTGCTGGCGGTGATCGTCACGGTTTGCGTCCCATCGAGCAGCGTGTCGTCGACGGCATCGACGGCGAAGGAGACGGATGCCTTTCCAGCCGGAATGGTTACCGTGGATGGCACCGTGGCTTCCGTCGTGTCGCTACTGGACAGGCTGACGGTCAGCGAACTGCCGTTGTCTGTGTTACTGCGCGTCACGGTGGCCGTCGTGGCGCCCACTCCCGCGTTCTCGGCAATCGACTCGGCCGCGATGGCGACGACCAGCGTCTCATAGTCGGTCACGTCGAGCGTATCGGCGATGGCAGCATAGCCGCTTGCCGTCGGTGTGACGGTGACGGTCTGGGTGCCGTCAAGCAAGTTGTCGTCGACGGCATCGATGGCGAAGGAGACGGAGGCCTTGCCCGCGGGGATTGTCACGCTTGAGGGAACGGTCGCTTCGGTCGTATCGCTGCTGGTCAGTTGCACGGTCAGGGCCGATCCGTTGTCGGTATTGCTGCGCGTCACGGTGGCTGTTGCGGCATCCGCGCCTGCATTCTCGGAGATCGAATCGACGTCGATGACGACGGTCAGCGTTTCGAAGTCGGTAACATCTACCTGATCTGCGACCGGTTGATACCCGGCGGCCGTTCCGGTGATTACGACGGACTGGGTTCCGTCGAGGAGCGTGTCATCGACGGCGTCGATGAAAAAGGTCGCAGACGTTTTTCCTGCGGGAATCGTTATCGTCGACGGGACGGTTGCTTCGGTGGTGTCACTGCTGGCGAGGTTGACGGTGAGAGCGGTACTGTTGTCGGTGTTGCTTCGCGTAACCGTCGCAGTAGTCGCAGCGGCTCCGGCATTCTCGGCGATGGCATCGGCGGTAATGGCAATAGTGAGTGTCTCGTAATCGGTGACGTCCACCGTGTCGGCGATCGGTTCGTAGCCACTGGCCGCAGGTGTGATCGTGACGGTTTGCGTGCCGTCGAGCAGCGTGTCGTCGATGGCGTCAATGGCGAACGAGACCGAGGCCTTGCCCGCGGGAATGGTGACACTCGAGGGAACTGTGGCTTCGCTGGTATCACTGCTGGTGAGGTTGACGGTCAGGGCGGCGGCGTTATCGGTGTTGCTGCGTGTCACCGTAGCGGTCGTCGCGGCCGCGCCGGCGTTTTCGGCGACGGAATCTGCGGCAATCACCACGGTGACCGTTTCATAGTCGGTGACGTCGAGTGTATCGGGAGAGGATGCGTATCCCGACGCAGAAGCTGTAATTGTGACGGTTTGCGTCCCATCGAGCAGGGCATCGTCGACGGCGTCGATGGCAAACGACACCGACGCTTGGTTCGCCGGGATCGTGATGGAACTCGGAACGGTGGCTTCACTCGTGTCACTGCTGGTCAACGTGACAGTCAGGGCCGCACCATTGTCCGTGTTGCTGCGAGTGACTGTCGCCGTCGTGGCCCCCGTGCCCGCGTTTTCGGCAATCGAGGAGGCCGCAATCGTCACCGTCAGAGTCTCATAGTCGGTCACGGTGACCTGAGTGCTGTTGGTCCCCAGCGAATCGGTGGCCGCCTGAATCGTTACCGTTTGGTCGCCGTCAAGGAGTGTATCGTCGACGGCATCCACGGAGAAAGTCACCGACTTCTTGCCGGCGGGGATCGTCACGCTGGCAGGAACTTTCAGTTCCGAGGTGTCGCTGCTACTGAGACGGACAGTGAGTGGCTGAGAGAGATCGGATACATTCCTCGTAACGGTTCCGACCGCAGCGCCATCTCCCGCGTTCTCGCCGAACGATCCCGGCGCCACCGTCACGGCAATCTGCTCGTTATCCAGTACATCGACGGCACCGGCGACGGCGACGTATCCGGATGCGGTGGCCGTCAAGTCGACTCGCTGCGTACCATCGGTTTCGGTGTCGTCGACCGCGTCGACCGCTACGGTGACCGAGGCCGCTCCGGCGGGAATCGTTGCGGTTGCTGGTACGGTCGCTTCGGTCGTGTCGCTGCTGGCAAAGGCCACCACGAGTGCTGCGGACCGATCGGTATTGCTACGAGTAATCGTCGCCTGAGCGGCTCCCGAGCCCTCGTTCTCAAAGAATGATGTTTTGTCTAACGTGACCGTCAGCGTTTCGTAGTCGGTGACGTCGACGGTGTCGGTGATTGGTTGGTAGCCGCTTGCAGTACCGGTGATCGTGACGGTTTGAGTTCCGTCGAGGAGCGTGTCGTCGACAGCGTCGATGTTGAAGGAGACGGAAGCCTTTCCTGCTGGAATCGTGACGGTGGCGGGAACGGTGGCTTCCGACGTGTCGTTGCTGGTGAGGTTGACCGTTAGTGCGGCGCTGTTATCAGTGTTGCTTCGCGTAACGGTTGCGGTGGTGGCAGCGGCACCGGCGTTTTCGGCGATGGCATCGGCGGTGATGGCAATGGTGAGCGTTTCGTAGTCGGTGACATCAACGGTGTCGGCGATCGGTTGGTAGCCGCTTGCAGTACCGGTGATCGTGACGGTTTGAGTTCCGTCGAGGAGCGTGTCGTCGACAGCGTCGATGTTGAAGGAGACGGAAGCCTTTCCTGCTGGAATCGTGACGGTGGCGGGAACGGT
>WFWZ01000115.1 GCA_015490875.1 Planctomycetaceae bacterium | reverse complement strand
GACGGTCTCCGTTTCCTTCGTCAGCGCCCAGCGGCTCATCGACCGCCGGTCGGTCACACTGGCGGCCGGCGCCAGCGAGTCGGTGTCCGTGACGACGTCCTGGGATCGCGCTGGGGAGATACCGTGGGAGGTCCGACTGAGCGACGATGGGCTGGCGGTGGATAATCACCGCAGGCGAATCATCCCGGTGCGTGACCGGATGACGGTTGTGTGTCTCGAGGGAAGACCGGGAGCCGCCCACTGGATCCGACTGGCACTCGAAGCGTCTCCCGATCGCTTTCAGGTCCGCACGGCTCCTTGGTCTGAACTGGCCGGGGAACTCGAGAAAGATGCTGACGTCGCGTTCCTGGTCAATCCCGATTTTCGTCGGGACGACGAACTGACACAAATCCGGCACGCGCTCGAGCGGGGCGTGGGCGTCGTCCTGGCATGGGGCGACCGGTTCGACGCACAGTGGTGGAAACGCCGGAGCCTGCCGGAGTGGCTTCCCGCGATTCCACAAGAGGTGGCGAAGGCCGGGGAGGCAGCCGTCGATCCACTCGAATATGCTCACCCCATTGTGGCGCCCTTTCGCGGCAACGAGCGGAGTGGCTTGCGGTCGTTGCCGATCTGGCAATACGTGCGCCTGAAACCAGCCCCGGGAAGTCGAGTGGCTCTGGCGCTGGACAACGGCGATCCGCTCATCGTCGAGCGGCGGGTCGGCGCGGGGCCCTTCGTGCTCGTCGCCATGCCGCTCGAGATGCAGTCGGTCGATCCGACAGAGAAGCCGCCTGTTCCGTGGTCCGCACTGCCAATTTGGCCAAGTTTCGTTCCACTGGTACAACAAATGGCGCGGACGGCAGGCGAGGGAAGGGCTCTCGCGAGAGAGTTCCTGGTCGGCCAGACGTTGTGCGGACGCTGGACCGACCGGGTAGCGCCCTCCGATCCGGTCTTGATCCTTCCCGATGGTCGGCGTAGCCGGCTGGAATTGGCGTCGGTGCCGCCGTGGTGGGTTTGGAAAGGACCGGCGAGTTGGTCGAGCGGCTGGGCGAGACTCGAGCGGAGTCCCAGGCACCCGGTCGACTTCGTCGCCATCAATGTCGACACTCGCGAAAGTCGACTTGCGACTCTTGCCCCCAGCCGGCTTCCCGAACCATGGCAAGTGACGCGTACGTGGCAACCTCCGGCGATCGCGCCCCCGCCCTCCCCAGGTACGCTTTTTCGACCATTCCTGGTGGGAGTACTGGGCTTGTTGATCATCGAGTTACTTTTGCGGCGTACTCGAGCCACCAAAGGAGAGTGACAGCGCATGGTAGGCGAGCAGATCACATGGCAACATTCGTGGCCGCTGGCCCCTTGGGCCAGTGCGTTGCTCGTGTTCTTGCTCGTTGCACTGATTTATTGGAGCTACCGCGCCGAACGACCCTACTTGCGCCGCCGGCAATGGTTCGTGCTGCTGGCTCTGCGCACCCTCGCCATGCTGGGCGTCTTCTTTGCCGCGTGGGGCTGGAAACGAGTGCGTTTTCAGACTGACCGTCCGAAGCTTCTGGTGATCCTCGACGTTTCCGACAGCATGAATGAGCCGGATGGAACGGCGGGAATGCGGCGACCCGAGGCATGGCGCCGTTCCGTGGGATGGCGAGATCGTTCCAACGAGATCACCCGCATCGACGTAGCGCACCGACTGCTGACTGCGCAGCAACGGTGGCTCCGAAGAGCTGCCCGGCGCTACGAATTGCGTTTTTTTACGGCGGCCGAACGACTGGTGGAACGTGGTGTTCCACTCGAAGCGTTGCCGGAGCAAGTTCCTCGTTGGAAGGCCGACGGGCAGGCCAGCCATTTGGCAAGGGCGATCGAGGAAGCGGTCGAGCGAGTGCGCGGGCTCCCGACAGCGGGAATCGTTTTCCTTACCGACGGGGCGGTCACAGGAGGCCCTCCGCTTGACGAAGGGGCCGATGCCGCGCGACGCGCTGGCATCCCCGTTTTCTTTGTGGGACTCGGTAGGAAAGAAGCCGACCGGGATCTGCGGATCGAATCAGTGGCCGTCGATTCCCCCGTTTTCCTGGGAGATCAAGTGCGCATCGATGTGACGGTGCGGCGCAGCGGCGCACTGGGAGGTAGGGTGGAGGTGGAACTGCTCGAAACGGGAAGTGCGGAGGTCGTTGCGAAACAATCAATCGATTTGGACGCACTGCGAGGCCCCGTCACGACAGTCGGGCTTTGGTACGAAGCCGATCGCGTCGGTCGACACGAGTTGCTGGCACGCGTTCAGGCTCACCGCCATGAGCGAAACGTCGATAACAACGAGCACGCATTTTCCATCGACGTCCAAGATGCTACCGTCCGCGTCTTGCTCGTGTCCGCGTTGCCGAGCTGGGAATATCGATTCCTGAAGCAGCTTCTCGAGCGCACTCGTACGCCTCACGGAACATCCCTCGAATTGACGACCGTCCTGCAAGATGCCGATCCGGAGTACGCTAAGCAGGACGCTTCGGCCCGCGCCGTGGTTCCCGTCGATCGGACGACCCTATTTCGATTCGATGTGATCGTGTTATTGGATGCCGACCTGGGGCGTCTGAGTCGCTCGACACTCGAGCACATCCGGACCCTGGTGGAAGAACATGGCGCTGGGATCGTCCTCGCCGCCGGACCTCATTTCTTTCCCGAGTCGTATCGAGGGACACCATTAGAAGACTTCCTGCCAGCCGAGATCGACGCCTTCGACGTGCCTTCGCGCGACGATCCGCTGGTGGGTGGCCGTTCCGTCCGACCGACTCGGTTGGGGAGACGACATCCTGTCCTTCGCTTGCGGCCCGACGATGCCGAGAACGACAAGCTCTGGCGTTCCCTGCCGCGTCTCCGCTGGTTTGTCACCTTCGAGTCGCTCAAGTCCGATACGTGGCCGCTGCTCGAGACCGAACCATCGGCCGGGGAAACGGCGCGGGGCGTTGTATTCTGGCGCTACTTGGGAACCGGTTCGGTCGTGTTTCACGCCACCGATGAGACGTTCTTATGGGCGCGGTATCGCGGGAGTGACCGGTACTACGCGCAGTACTGGATGCAGTTGGTGCGTGAGTTGGGAAGGAGACGGTTGGCAGGGCAGGGGGGAGCTGCTGAGCTCGTGACAGACCGTCGCGTCTACCAGAACGGTGAGGCCACCCACGTTCGCTTGAGACTGTTACCGAGCGAGCCCATCCCCGAAGGTGGACCGCTTCTGCGGTGGGAATCCGACAACGGAAGAACGGGAACTCTCCAGTTGGCTCGTCGGCCCGACAATCCAGAATGGTTCGAAGGTGTCCTGGCCCCTCTACCTCCGGGAAGATATCACCTGGAGCTGGTCCGTCCAGCGACCGACCGGCCGGTTCAAACCGACTTTCAGGTCGAGCCGGCTTTCGGCGAAGCGGCTCACCGACAACGAGACGAATCGGCGCTTCAAGCGGCGGCTCGCGCCGCCGATGGTCGCGTCTTGGAAGCCGATCAGGTCGACCGTCTCGTCCAACAGTTGCCCAAGGTGCGTCCCAGCCGCGTGGCGGCGCTTCCACCCGAACCAGTCTGGAACCGCTGGCCCTGGTTGCTGCTCCTGGCGGCGCTTCTGGGAATCGAATGGTCCCTTCGCCGCCTTTGGTCGTTGCCGTAACTCCCAGCGGCACGCCCGCAGGAAGTCAACACCCGTGCCTTGAAAGCGCTACCTGCTAGAATACAGGCAGTCGACGAAGTTGCTCCGATCCCAACTTACCGTCTGCAACGCCGCATCAAGAAACCCACAAGTTGAGAAGCGACCTTCGTGATGAACCCGGAGGCTGTTTTCCGCCGCCTCCCTGACACTCTTGCTACCAATTGGAACAAGGATGGCTACGGTATCCGCAACCCGACATGCCTCAACGTCACGCGGCCGAGTGCTGCTGAGGCGAGCGGCCATGCTGTGGCGGCTGGAGCAACTCTTTTGGGCATTGTGGGCCGCCGTCTGGCTGCTCATTTTATTGCTATGGTGGACCGGTGCACTGATCGCGGCCGATCGTTCTATGGGGGATCGTGATCCAGGGCTGCGATACCTGGCTTCGGCAGCGTGGTTGGCGGGAGGAGCCATCGCGGCGGGGGTGGGATGGCGCCGGTTGAGGCGTCGTTTTCCCAGACACCTCGTGGCTTGGGCGGAACGCCAGGAGAAGCGCGAGCCGGAATGGGGAACTCGGTTTTCGACAGCCGTCGCTTTCTTGACGCGATCCGACATCGGAGCACTTGGGGGTTCGGGACAGCTCCGCGACGCCCTCGTGGAACAAGTGGCTTCCGAAGTGACGCTGCGGCAGTGGCGAGCCATGTTCCCCTGGCGAGCCGTAGTGTCGGCAGGAATCGGCATGGCGGTCCTGGCAGGAAGTGTCACCATCGTACTGCACGCGTCACCGAGTGTGGTTCATTATGGCCTGAGGCGCCTGGCGCAGCCGTGGCTCGATTTGCCATGGCCCCGGCGTGTCCAATTGGTGGTCGTCGAGGCTCCTCAGGTTCTGGGAAAAGGAGGGACCTTTCGCATCGAAGTGCGCAATCGGCGAGGCGCACTGCCGGCAGAAGTGCGTTTTCACCTCCGGTTCCTCACTTCCTCGAAAGCGGTTCCGCCACCGGCCGAATCGACCTACTTGATGCAGGTCTCCGGCGATGCCGCCGTCCTTCAGATCGACCGCGTGAGCCGGTCGTTCGAGTATCGCATCACGGGCGGGGACGACGACACGATGTCGTGGCAGCGCGTGCGCGTCGTCGAACGGCCACGATGGGAAACAGTGGTGCGCCGCATCCATCCCCCCGCCTACACGCACCTGCCTTTTCAGGAAGCTCCCGCTGCCATCCGAGCTCTTCACGGTTCGATCATCGAACTGGCCGGCCACACCGATCGGCCGGTTCGCCACGTCGAGTTGCTGACGGATACAATGGCCGATGTGCCGAGCCTCGCACTTCGCGACGATTCGGGCGAGGGAACGACATGGCGTCTCCCGACCGGAAAGTGGCAGGTGACGCGATCCGGCGGCTACCGACTGCGCATCACGACTAATGACGGACTTGTGTCACTAACGGAACCGGCTCCCGTCGAGGTCCTCATCGACCATCCTCCCGATGTTCGATGGACGGAAACGGGCTCATCCATTGTCCTGCCGGGATCACGGGTACAACTGCCCACGATGGTCACCGACGATGTCGGCATCGCCGAACTTCGGTGGCAGGTAATGATCCCTGGGCAACCGACTCGAGTCTACTCCGACGAGCGGCTCGCATCGTCGAGGGATTCCGCAAGTCCCCCACTGACTCGCTGGGAATCAGAATTCATTTGGAAGGTGCCTCCGGGGATGGCGGCGGAAGTCCTTCTCGAAGTCACGGCCACGGCGGTGGACACGAAGGGACAAACGTCGACGACTGAGCCGCTTACCATGCGTGTCGTCACGGGTGAAGTGTTTACTCGCCGACTCCGTGACCTGCAGGACCGGATCGCCTTGCGGCTGGCAGAGGCAGCCGACCACCAGAAACAGACCTGGCAGGCAGCGAACTCGAAGTCGGCTCTGTCGTCTAGCCGCCGCTCCTCTTCACCAACATGGTGGAAGCTCGCCGCACGCCATCAGGCCGACGTCGACGCCGCATTGACAGGAGGCGAGGATGCTGCCATTCCGTTGGCACGCCAACTCTTGCAGTGGTTCGATCGCCATCCGATCAAGGATGAATCGCTTCGGGAACTCGCCCAACAATTCTTGCAAGACTGGACTGTTCGTGGTCAGAACCAGCGCGAGGCCATTCGTCGAGCCTGGTCTCTGATGCAAGCTGGACAGGACGGGGAAGGGGAGCAGCGCCGAGTCGTCGAGGCGCAGCAGGCCTTTCACCAGTGGCTGGAGACGTGGTCGGCACGCTGGAGTCGCAAACGGGAAGCCGCCGAGATACGACATCAATTGGCGGAACTGCAGGAGCGTCAGGCGGAGCTGCGACGGCGAACCGAGCAGTTGCGCCGAGAGGCACTGGCGAATCCTCCCGACGACTTTGAGCGGCAACTGCGGGGACTGGCGCGGCGGCAATCGGAACTGAAGCGAGCGTGGGAGGCATGGAGTGCTCGCGTGCGCCGGAGTTCGAAGACGCTGGGAACTCGCACGGCCCAAGAGCTGGCCGGACTTGCCGTCGGTCCAGCCATGGAGGAGGCCGCTCAGCGTCTGGCTCGCCGATCGACCGGCCCAGCAGTGCGTGCTCAGCGCCGAGCTGAGAAGTTGCTGACCGAAGCCCTCGGGCACCTCCGATCTGCCGGCGGCACTTCGAATGAGAAGACCGCCGATTCCAGGAACACCCAAGTTCATATCCTCGCAGAACGTGTCACCCAGTGGATCGAGCGCGCCCGCACGATTCGAGAACAGACGCTGCAAAGTGGCACCCAAGTCGATCGCGCCGACGACTACCGGCTCCTCGCTCAACAACAACAACGTCTAAGCCAGGAGGTGGCTTCGGAAGCCGCGAATGCCGAGTGGCATCCTGCCGTCCGCATGGTGCTGAACGAAGCCTCGGCACTGATGGCGCGGGCTCAGACCCAATTGGAAGAGCATGCACCTGCCGAAAAAGTGGCCGAAGTTCAACAGCAATCGATCGATTTGCTGGTCGCGATTCTACCGTCAACGACAAAATCAGGCCGTACCGAACGTCCCGGTTCTCCGCCCAAAGACGGTCGCCCGTCGTCGCCGACTGGTGCTCCGCCCGCGCGTTTGCTGTACGCCTTGCAATCCCGAATCCTTGCAAAGACACGACAGCTCGACCGACGGCGCCGTCGCGAAGGCCTAACGCCCGAATTGGCAGCAGAGATCCGGCGTCTGGCCCGCCAGCAGGCGGAGCTCGTTACATGGATCACCGGCTCGCCGGCCTCGCCCTCTTCCTCGGATACGAAGGAGTCTCCATCACGATGATGAACTCGCGTTCCAGAAAGCCTGACGATGGTCGCACTCATTGCGGATGGACATCCATGCGTCGACACGCCGTCGCCCTCGGCTTCGTGTGGTTGCTCGCGACGACACAGACGGCGATCGCTCAGTCCCCGCCGCTGCCCGACCGGGACTTACTCAAGGATGTGCCTCGCTCCAACTCCCCCTCAACACCGTCGGCAACCGGAGACGCGCCGAACAAACCAGGTAACGAGACGGCACCAGCCACGGCAGCTTCGTTGGGTGAGGAATGGAAGGCCGTGAGTCTTTGGATGCAAGAGGCGGCCAAGAAGCTGTCGATTGGAGAGACGGCCGAGCCGACGCAGAACCTCCAGGAACGCATTCTTGCGAGTCTGAAAGAACTGGCGAGTCAGGAGGGATCGGCGGCGCAGCGAGCGTCGGGCCAAACCGATTCCGAAAAGACGGGCTCGCGCCGCGGTTCGCGCCCGCCGCAGAAACCTCGGCAAGCGGCCAAAGGCGTGACGGCTGCTGGAGCGGGGGACGTCCCCACGTCCTGGTCCGTGGAAGATCTAGCGTCCTCAGCCCGGCACGTGTGGGGCCACTTGCCGCCTGTGCTGCAAGACAAACTTCGGGCTTCCGGACGAATCGAGTTTCTTCCTCAGTATCGACGGCAGATTGAGGAGTACTACCGGCGATTGGGCAAGGAAGTGAATCCCTGACTCCACGCCGCGTGGCCGAGTTGACGTTTCGCAGCAAGGGCCCGTATCATAGGGCCAGCACAGCTGTTGTATTCTGCGGTCGGGACAACGGTTCGCAGTAGCGGCCCGGTGGAATTCCGGCCCTCATCCTTGTTGTGGAATCGGTGGCATGGCGGTCGGTCAAATCTTCTCTCAGCGGTTCAGTTATGGGTTGCACGCACTGGCCTACGTGGCGACGAAACCGGCCGGCGAGCTGACGACGCTGCCGGAACTGGCGGAGTGGATGCGGTCGATCTGGCCCAGTGCGTCCGAAGCCTACCTCTCGAACGTGGTGCAACGGCTGGCGCGGGGCCGGCTGCTACGAAGTCACCGGGGCATTGCGGGAGGGTACTCGCTGGCTCGAGCGGCCAGCAAGATCACGATTCGCGATGTCGTCGAACTGCTCGAAGGCATCGATATCAACCGATGCGGACTTTCGCTCGAAGACGAATGCCCCGTGATGGGCCGGTGTTCGATCCAGCGCCGTATCGCGCAACTCGAAGAAGGTTTTCTCAAGTCGCTTGAGCGCGTCACCATGGCCCAACTCGCCAAGGAAATCGTCACGACGCCTCCGAAAAAGAAACGCGCTCGCAAGAAGGCCAAGAGTTCCTGAGGCAGGCCGTTACAGGTCGTGAATGGCTCGAGCCAGTGCTTCGGCACCGCGGATGAGATTACTTCCCGGCGAATTCACCCATATCTCGGGAATAGCGCGGACGCGATTCTGACAAATAGCTGTCACTCCTTGCCATCTTTCTCTGG
>WFWZ01000114.1 GCA_015490875.1 Planctomycetaceae bacterium | reverse complement strand
GCTCGATCAGCGCTCGTTGCTCGGCGGTCAGTCTCGCCTCCAGGCGTTCCGTCTTCGGATTCGGCTTCCGCAACGTCATCCGTCGCTCTCTCTGGAAGAAATCGGTACCCGCGTAATGCCGCTCACAGCGCTTCAACACTGGCATTGTACGGGATTCAGCCGTACATGTCAAAAATGCGTACAGACGAAAGGTTCGGGGCGGGAGGGGCCCATCGGGAGCAACGTCTGGCTACACATTTTCGGTAATCTTGGAGAGTGGGGGAAGATTTACGAATTATTCCGGTTTTTCCGAAAGATCCGGTTGTGACGGGCCGATGATAGGGCTGCTGGGCGGTGGAGTCCGTCTCCAGCCGCCCGTTGGCCCAGCACACTGTTCCTCGAGAGGGGAAGGAAGAACCGGTGATGAAACGACTTCGCTATTCGCTCACCTTGGTACTCGCGGCGGCGTTGGGGGGAGCCTCCCTCAGTTCGGCCCAAACCACCCCGGTCAATCCTCTACGGCCGCAGCGCCCCGCGTCGCCACCTCCGGCGACCGCTCAAGACGAGCCGTCCGAGCCGGCGCCGCAAGAGCCGGCGGCAGAAAAGACGCCCATTCGCGACAGCCAAGTGGAGCCCGCTCAGTTCACCCCCGCCGAAGAGCCCCAACCGGCTCGGCGCGGCCGCCGGGTCTACTCGAACTTTCCGCGCCGGCCGGCGCCTCCGCGACGTGTGACTCGTCGCCCCGCGGGTTCGCCGTTCCAACTCCTGCAGTTCGGCGTGCGGACGCAGGCTCGTCCTGGCGACTACTACATGAGCGGTTCGCGTGCCGCAGGAGAGACCTTCACGATCGCTCAGGAGCAGCCTTCGGTGCCCGAACCGGTTCCGACGGGCGAGGTGGTGGAAGGACCGATTGTCGAAGGGGGGCCCATGCCGGGAGCCGACTGCTGCGGCGGTGTCGGGTGCGACGAGTGTGGCGGGATCCGGTGTCCCAGTTTTCGCAACTTCGAGTTCTTTGCCGGAGCCCACGGCTTCACGGGTGCCCCCAACCTCGGACAGACCGGCAGCTTCGGTTTCGACTACGGTTTCAACTGGGGAGCGCCACTGTGGTGCCTGACCAATGGCGAGATCGGCGTCCAAGCCGGCTTTCGGCACGTCGGCAGCAATTACGACGGAGCTTCCTTCACGACCGATACTCGCAATCAGTACTTCGTGACAGCCGGGCTCTTCCGCCGAGTCGACTACGGTCTGCAAGGCGGCGTGGTCTTCGACTACTTGGGCGAATCATGGTACTACAACGCGGATCTTACGCAGATCCGAGGCGAAATCAGTTGGATGTTTCCTGCCTGTCACGAGCTTGGTTACTGGTTCACGGCCAACCTGAACGCCAAGGGTGGCATCATCAATGCAGTCGGTGCCGACCAAGCGCTGTTGGGACTGACGACCGTCGATCAGCACCGGTTCTTCTATCGCCGGAGGTTTGAAGACTGCGGCGCCGAGGGACGCCTTTCGGTCGGGTTCACCAGCGACGGTGACGGGCTGGTCGGAGCCGACTTCCAGGTGCCCCTCTCCGATTCGTGGGCGCTTGAGTCGACCTTCACCTACCTCATTCCGCGCGGCGATGCCCGCTCGGGTGCCTTCGCCGACGAAGCCTGGAATGTCGCCTTCGGGCTGGTCTGGTATCCCGGCATGCGAAAGGCTCGAGGTCGCGACTATTTCCGACCATTGTTCGACGTTGCTGACAATGGATCCCTGATCCTCACTCGTCCCTAAGTGCCACGATCAGCAACGCGGCATCCGAAGAAGCGGTCACCATGTGGCCGCTTCTTCGCCGTCCAGGCGGAGTGTCAAACATTTGGCACTCCCACCCGCTTTCACGAATTCACTCAGCGGGGTTTCGTGAGGCGTGAAGCCGGCGGCCTTGAGTTGCCGGTGCAAGTCGGGACAGCCGGTGTTTGTCACGACATGCGTTCCGACGACGACGGCATTGCAGGCGAACGACCGAGCTTCCGACTCGGCGACCTCGATCCGGTCAGCGATTTCTGCTTCGATCACCTTCTGCCCGTACTCGTCGAAAGCAGGTGGAAACCAGATCGCCGCCGTCGGTGCAAGCGGACAGAAGCAGGTATCGAGGTGGTAATAGTACGGATCGACGAGTTCCAGCGGCAAGACGCGATGTCCGATCCGCTCGCCCACCTCTTGCTGAGCCAGCGCATCGGTGCGGATGTGGTAGCCTCCGAATAGCGTCTCGCCGCAGAAGAGAGCATCTCCGGCTCCCTCGAAATAATGCTCTTCCCCCAGTCGCTCCACTTGGAACCCGTGACGCTCGAACCACGCCGCGTCGACTTGCTCCTCCCCCTGCCGCTGCGGGTGCCGGAAATGCGACAAGATGACGCGGTTGCCGTAGACGAGCCCTGCGTTGGCCGTGAAGACGAGATCCGGTAGGCCGGCCAGCGGTTCGAGCAATTCGATGGTGGCTCCGAGCGACTCGAGCAGATCCCGCAGGTCGTTCCACTGCCGCTGCGCCAACGCGTGGTCGGCCTGCCGGCGCGTGTTCATCCAGGGATTGATTTCGTATTCGATCCCGTAATGTTCGGGAGGGCACATCAGGATCCGAGCCATCATGAGGCCTCATGAAAGAAAAAGGAGCCGCCTCGCCGAGCCCGAAAGGGACACGTGTATGGCATAAGGGTGAAAGGAGGTGCGTTATTCATCAGGTGCCTCGCGTTCCCGTCGCTCGAGTTCTTCCAGCAGCGTGTGCAGGAACGGAGCCACATCGGTGACGATACCGGTCGTCTGGAAGGAACCTCGGTCATTGAGTTTGATCACGGTCGACGGATTGATGTCGACGCAGACGACGGGAATCCAGGCCGGCAGCAGGTTTCCAACGGCGATCGAATGGAGTGTCGTCGCCAGCATCAGGCAGAAGCCGGCCTGTCGAATCCGCTGGCGCATCGCCTGTTGAGCCTCGAGGACGTCGGTGATGACATCGGGGAGCGGTCCGTCATCTCGGATGCTGCCGGCCAAAACGAAGTCGACGCCGTTTCGGACGCACTCATACATGATGCCCCGATCGATCCAACCTCGCTCGACCGCCGCCGCAATGCTGCCGGCTCGTCGCACGCGGTTGATCGCGCGCAGATGGTGTT
>WFWZ01000113.1 GCA_015490875.1 Planctomycetaceae bacterium | reverse complement strand
TGCCTTCAGGACTTCTGCCGCCGACACGACCTAGCATTCATCCTGGACGAGATCCAATCTTGCTTCGGACGCACCGGTCCGATGTACGCCTACACGAAGTATGGACTCGAACCGGACATCGTCTGCCTAGGAAAGGGGTTGGGCAATGGCATTCCTGTCAGCGCTGCCGTCGGCCGACGGGATCTGATCGACGCTCTCGACTACGGCGAGTGTTCCGATACGTTCAGCGGCAATCCGTTGGCTGTGGCCGCGGTCATCGCGTCGATCGATATGTTCGAGAACACTGATGTCCTTGAGAACGTCGCCGAACTTTCGCGCTCGATCGAAGCGGGATTACTGCGATTGACCGAAACCGGTTTGGTTGCTCACGTCCGAGGCGAAGGATGCGTCTGGGGGATCGAGTGCGCCGAGTTCGCCGGACATGCGGCATCCGACGTCGCCAACGCCTGCGTACTAGCCTGTTACGAAGGCGATGAGGAGGGTCACGCCATCCATCTACTCGGACCGCTAGCCGGCTGTGTCATCCGAATCAGCCCGCCCCTAGTCATGCCGCCGGCTGAAGCCGAAAAATACCTCGACGTGATGTTCTCCATCTTCCAAAATGTCGCCCAGTCGCTTCAGGCTCAACCCGCGACGACATGACCTGGTGAGAGCTGCCGGAGAAGGAACTGCGGGATCGAGTTCTTTGAGGCGGGACGATCCTCGTCATGTTGTTCTAGCACAACTCCTCATTGACCTGCCACTGCTATGAACTCGCCATACACGCCCGAATCGCTCATGCGGCTGGCCATCGAGAAAGCGCTCGAAGGAATGGAACGTGGCCAAAGTCCCTTTGGGTGCGCAATTGCCCTTGGCGAACGGTTGATCGCCTGCGACCACAACGGAGTCCTCGCCGGCCCCGACGCGACGGCCCACGCCGAAATCACGGCACTCCGCTCGGCGTGCCGGAATGAAGGGCATTACTTGTTAGAAGGGGCCCTCGTAGCATCGACGTGCGAACCTTGCCCGATGTGCATGGCCGCACTGCATTGGGCTCGCGTCGATACCGTCGTCTATGGCGCTTCGATCGACGATGCAGCGGCCGCAGGATTCAACGAGCTGACCATTCCCGCCGCGCAGATCGTCCAACTAGGACGCAGCCGAGTGCAACTACAAGGGGGCGTGCTCAGAGAAGAATGCCGAGCCCTTTTCGATCGTTGGAAGGAGCGGCCAGATGCCGTTGCCTATTGATCCGTTTCGGCGAGAATCATCACCTGCGTCGGCAACCCGACAGTTGAGTTTCACCCGAATTGTAACGATTGTCTTGCCATGACCAGCGACAACTTCCGCGACATCCTCGAGACCTTCGAGAACCAATATCCGCAGCGGGACTACGAGATCACGATCCGCTGTCCGGAATTCACGTCCGTCTGCCCGAAGACTGGACAGCCGGATTTCGGAGTCCTCACGTTCATCTACACACCCGACCGCAAGTGCGTCGAGCTGAAGAGTTTGAAGTTCTACTTGCAGCGCTTCCGCAACGAAGGCATCTTCTACGAAAACGTCACTAACCGGATCCTCGACGACCTGGTGGCCGTGCTCGAGCCGAGACGCATGAAAATCATCGCCGAATTCACGCCTCGAGGCGGCATCACGACGACAGTGACCGCATCCTTCGAAAGAGATCTCTGAGCTGAATCACCGTGCGCGATTGTGGGACAGAGGAAACGGTGATGGAGGATTTTCGGGCCCAGCATCGTCGTGAAAGTGGCCAGTCATAGCATTCAAGAACAACGTTATCCGAATTGGGAGGGCGAGGCTCCTGCCGAGCCGCAAGAGGAGCCACTACGGCACAGCAGACTCGAACTTGCAGGTCACAGACGGCCGGTGTCAGGACGGACGATGGTGGGTTCGTCCAGCATACAAGACGCGTGTTGGCGAAAGCTCGTTGCACACCTACCATGCGTCACCCACCGATGGGCATCGGGGATTCCGGCTCGGCAGGAGCCTCGCCCTCCCAGTCTATATGTTCGTCCACGTTAGTGTGGCCACCACGCGGCGCAGGGGTGTCAGTGTCTCACAATCTCGTACGTTGCTTTATTGCCCTACGTTCCTCGCGTCAGACCGTACCACTCGATCTGTTTGCGCGGGCAGAACCGGTAGCCTCGTTCGCGGCAGTAGGGCTCGAGCCACTGCTCCACTCTCTGTAACTCCTCGATACTCCGCCCCTGCGGCATCAGCCAGACACGGCTGCGCTCGCAAGCAGCTAGTTGCTCAAGCCAGCATTCCATCTCTTCGCAGTCTGCCGGCTCGTCGATCACGAACTTGAGCTGATACGGATACTCGGCCATCAGCCGCTTGATGACGTCGTGTGCCATACGCGTCTGCTCATGACGCTCTACCCACGCACCAGCCGATGGATCGGGAGTCGAGTTGGATAGCTTGGGACTGATCGACATCAAGTCGCAGACCACCGGCAGGTAAAGCGTCCCCGCCGTTTCGATCGTGATGTGCAGTCCATGCTCGTGCAGTCGATCACACAGCGGAATCAACTCGGCGAACAACATCGGCTCGCCACCGGTCAGCACGACATGATCGACTTTCAGTTCCAAGACCCGTTCCACAATTTCGGAAACCGAAAGATCATTCCCTTCAGGTGTCCACGAGGCGTAAGGGGTATCGCAGAATCGACAGCGCAAGTTACAGCCCGAAGCGCGCACGAAAGCGCTTTCGACTCCCGTCAACTCGCCTTCTCCCTGTCGGGAGCGGTAGATCTCGGCCACACGCACCGTCTCTACTCCTCGGCCAGCGACTTGAATTCAGCCAGCACACCCTCGAGTTCGGCAACGGCTGTCTCCAAGGACGTGACCGACATGCGAAAGTTCATGTGGCCTGACACTTCCGGCTGAAGGTCACGCCAGGTGTCCACAGCCGTTTTCAGACGAGGCAGTTTTTTCGTGAGGAGCCGAAAATATCGAGGTGC
>WFWZ01000112.1 GCA_015490875.1 Planctomycetaceae bacterium | reverse complement strand
TTCCGGCCCCGCACGCATGTTGGGACTGCCTCACAAGGGACATCTCGGCGCCGGTGCTGATGCGGACGTGACGATCTATGCTCCGCATGAGAACAAGCAAACGATGTTCGAGTTTCCTCGCTACGTGATCAAAGCGGGTGAGATCCTGGTGGATGACGGAGAAATCCGAGAAACGCAGTACGGAAAATTGCTCCACGTGGAACCCGGCTACGACCGCGATCGCGAAGCGGAGATCGCCGATTGGTTCGAGCGTTACTACACGATCCGGTTCCGCAATTATCCAGTCGGGCGCGAGTACCTCCACCAGCACGAAACGGTGCCCTGTCAAGTCGAGGCCACGACGTGATGCGCGATGTGAGGATGCGAGGATTCGCCAACCGCACTTCGGTCCAGCAGGCTCGAGCATGGGTCGATGAACACGCCTCGCCGCTCGAACCCGAGACCGTTCCTTTGGCCAAAGCCGCCGGCCGCGTGCTCGCTGCCCCCATGGTCAGCTCGGTCGATGTGCCGAGTTATGCGCGAGCCATGATGGACGGATATGCCGTCCGCGCCGAAGACACACTCGGCGCCGGCGACTACGACCCGCGACCCCTGAAAATCATCGGTACGGCTCTCCCCGCCAGGCCTGCCGAAACCACGGTGGAACCCGGGACGGCTGTCCGGATCATGACGGGTGCTCCCCTGCCCGAAGGGGCCGACGCGGTTCTGCCCGTCGAGCAGACGCGTGGTGACACAGATGCGTCATCCTCAACTGTCCTCGTGCTGGCACCGGTCGCCCGCGGACGGCACATCGGACAAGTCGGCGAAGACGTCCGGAAGGGTTCGACGGTCCTGCCGGCCGGCCGCCGCCTCCGTCCTCAAGATGTCGGCGTCCTCTCCTCGATCGGCTGTCAACATGTCTCGGTCGTGCGCCGCCCGCGCGTCGCCATTCTCCTTACGGGCAACGAAGTTCTGCCTGCCGGTTCGAAACCGGAAGGATACCGCATTGCCGATGCCAACGGTCCGATGTTGGCAGCACTCGTCGAACGCGACGACGGCGAAGTGACCGCGCTGCATTACGTGCCCGACGATCGCTCGGCCTTGAAAGAGGCGCTTTGCGAGTCAAATGCGGATGTGACACTCGTGTCGGGAGGCTCCAGTGTCGGACAAGAGGACTTCGTGCCTCAATTGATCGCCGAACGAGGTGAACTGGCCATCCACGGAATCGCCATGCGTCCCAGCAGTCCCGCCGGGATGGGAACGATCGAGGGCCGGCCCATCTTTCTGTTGCCGGGGAATCCCGTTTCGTGCTTGTGTGCGTACGATTTCTTCGCGGGGCGCCTCATCCGCCAGCAAGCCGGAGGGTGCGCCGAGTGGCCCTATCCGGCTTCTCGGCTGCCCCTTGCCGAAAAGGTCAGCTCGGCGATCGGCCGCACCGACTATGTGCGCGTCCGACTCGAAGACAACGCCGTCATCCCCCTGGCCATCCGAGGCGCTTCGGTGTTGACATCGACCACGCGCGCTGACGGGTTCGTTGTCGTGCCCGAATCGAGTGAGGGATATGCGGCGGGAAGCCAAGTCACGGTCTACCGGTACCGTTGAGCAAAAACCGAATCGGCCGACAAGCATCTCTCGGCATCAGCTTTCGCCGCCGATCACCGCCATGACGTTGCCCCGGCGAGTCACCGATGTCCGTCGCCTCCGGGCCGTCGGCCGGCAGCGTACCATTGCTGCACGCGCTTTTCGATGCCGCGCAGAATCTCGTAGTCGCTCGGATGGGGAGACTCGAACGCCGGCCGGAGCGGAATGGGGACGTCGTCCATCCGATAGGCCGTCCCCGCCACGTTGATGCCGTAAGTGGCGACCGTGAAGGCCACGGTGGCCGCACGCGTCGTGGGCGTTTCTTTCGGATCGAGCGCCACATAGGGAATCGACTGCAAGTGGCGCCGTGCCGGCTCGCTGAAATTGGCCATCGGATCGCTGGCGATGATCATCGCTGCATCGGCTTCGCGATTGGCTAGGACATCCGATGCCGTATACTCCCCCGGATTGAATCGCGGATAGCCTCGCCCCAAATTGACACCGAACGGAAACCCGGTGCGCCATGAGACGACGTTGTCAGCGCCGGTCACATTCCCGTGGCCTCGGTTCGGCTTGCAAACGAATCGAGTGTGCCGATTCATATCGCGCGTCAACGCCAACAGAGCTTCGCTGTTGGCATGTTTTCCTCGCGTCATCGTCAGCCCCATGCCGAAGAAGATGACGCCGAAACGAGCCGCTTTCATGCGGTCCATCAAGTCCTGCCAGATGGCCAACGGCTGCCCCGTCTCCCGCTCCACCTGCTCGGCGTCGACCTCGATATCGGCAGCCAGGGCTCGCAGCGTCCAAAGAGCTTCGAAGTCTTTGCGAGGCCGGATGGGAATGAAGAGGTCGGCGGCGCGCGCCGACTTGGTCTTGCGCACGTCGATCACAACGCAAGTCCGCTCCTTCCGACCACCCGGAACGAACATCCCGGTGGGCATCAAGCTATAACGTGTAAAGTGCCTCGGATGACTCTCTGCAGGGTTCGATCCCCAGAAGATAATCAGGTCCGCGCGGTTCCTGACTTCTCCGAGCGAACAGGTCACTTCGCCGACGCCTTGGAAGGCCATCCCCGAGGGACCATGACACACACTTGTCGTTGTGTCTAGATTGGCGCCGATCCAGTCGGCGATCGACACCGCCACGCGCTGCGACTCGCAGGTCGTATCGCTCAGACCGTAGATGAGCGGATATCGAGCCTCGTACAAGATCTCGGCGGCACGCTCGATTCCCTCCTCGACCGATGCCGGCCGACCTTCGATCCGGCACGATGGAACATCTTCGACTTCGTGGTTGAGGAACCAGGCGGTTCCCAGCACGCAGGCACGTTTGGCCTGGACGATCGTATGCTTCTGCACGTGCAATTCGATGTCGTCACAGACGCATCCGCAAAAGGTGCACGTTGCATCTTCGACGATTTTCAAGGCGTCTTCGGTGGCACCGGAACCACTCGTCGCACTCATGCAATCCTCCCCGTATCGACTTCGTCCGCTTCGGCCGCCTCGATGGTGACGTCGATACCCTTGCTCGTGGGCATCCCCGAGCCGTGAGTCTCACCCCCCATCAATCGACTCGAGTATTCGCCGTACGCCATGAAAAGAAGGCCCTGAGGCAATTCGTCGGCCCGTGCCGCTTGAAGTGGGAGAACCACCGATCCATGCTCGCTACGAATCCGCACCGGCTGCCCTTCTGACAGTCCCAACCGCTCCATGTCTTGCGCATTCATTTGAACGGCTGTGATGGCATCACTGTAGCGGCGCGCATATTTGCCCTCGCTGATGCCGCAACCCTGGTCGCTCGTGCGACCCGGAATCAAAATGAACGTTTCCTCAGACATCGCTTCTCTTTACGACACAAGCCATCACTGATCGCAACAACGCGTCGCTTGCGTGTGAACCGTATAGCTTGTCTGAGGCGGTGGAAGCGGACAAGGGGTCCTCGTGCGGCCCCTCACTCTAGACCAGGATCGTTGTCTCCGCCAGCCCGGCGCCAGTAACTCGAGTCCGGATGAAACTCCTTCCACGCTCGCCGAAACGACACGACCCCTGCCAAAGGTCGCAGTGATTTGCCCTTCAACGTGCCGGTCGTTGCCTTCCCGGTCGCCCAATCCCAGGAGCTCGCGGTTTCCGCGTCCAGCAGCTTCCCGTCATGCCATCGGAACTGGTACGTGCGGCTGCCGACGCGGCGATCGTACAACAGTGCCGTTCCGCTGGGTGGATCGTACACTACCAACAACGGACGGCCGTTCCACTCGTCGTTGACGATGCGAGCTCGCTTGAGTTCCGAAAACGGCCATGCGCGAGCCTTCCCGCCGTCGACATAGCCGAGCACGTAGGCTTCGGGCGAGCGGTAGATCTCGTTCGTGAAACCGCGAGCCGTTCTCGACATTGTCACAACCGTCGTGTCGGGGTGACGTGACTTCCACGTCTTCCAATCGGTCATGGACGACGGAAGGATGTCCAACGTCTTCCCTTTCAGCCGGCCTGCCATCGCCTCGCCCAGCAAATGACTCCATAGTGACTCGGTCTCTACATCCCTCATCACCAGGCTGCGCCGCCAAAGCATGCCCGACACTTGAAACGTCAAAACCTGGTCGCCAACCTTTCTGGCATACACGATGCCGTTGTGGCAGAGGTGTCACCAGGTCGCCGCAATCGCGCGGCCCCCGAGTTGGTCGTTGAGGATCTCCCGTCGAGGGCCCGTCAAGACGTTGATGGGATAGGCTCGAGCTTTCCCGTTGACGACCACTCCGAGCACCAGTTCCTCATCCGAGACCTTGTCGCCGGCCTGATCGGCTTTCACAACGGGGATCTTCGTGATGGGCGGAAAAGGGGGTACCACGCGGATAGGAGCAAATTCATCGTCCCCCGAACTGACGAACTCCTCAAGCATGTCCGCATTCGTCGTGGTCCCTCGGTGCCACAACTGCAAACTGCCCCAAACGATCACGAGCAATCCCAGGAGGCCGAACAAAGCCGCCCTTCGCGTTTTGGATACACGGGCCATCGCCAATCCTCGTCTTGCTTTGGAAACGAGCCGCTAAGGCCTGCCGCGGCGACTGCCACGAAGGCAGGCCCACGCCCGCCAACCCAGAGCGGACGCTGCCACACCGAAGCCCCAGACTGACGAAGCAGCCGCGCAAACCTTACGGATAGAGTTGCGGGAAGAACCGCCCGCCCAACGGCGCTCCCTTCCCCAACGAGGGAATGCCCTCGAGGAGTGGCTCGTCCACCTGCGAGCAGACCCCGTCTTTGACGGCGTTCAAAACGACGGCGCGGCGAGGGCGGTCAGAGCGGTTTTCGCGGGAACCATGCACCAGCAGTGGATGGTGAAAGGAGGCTTCGCCCGCCTTGAGTTCCACCCGGACCGGATGCTGGAGCTGCTCCCACTGCTGGTCGTTCAGCACTTTTCGGATCGCCTCCATCTCCCCCGCCAACCCGGTGATCGGCAGCAACTCCCAATGATGGCTCCCCGGGATGTACTCAAGACAGCCATTCTCGACCGTGCTGTCATCCAGGCCGATCCAACAAGTCAGGTGGGCGAGGGGAGCTGTCCGTGTCCAGTAGGAATAATCCTGATGCCAGGCAACAACACCGCCATGTCCGGCAGGCTTGCAAAAGAGCTGGTCATGCCAAAATCGGACTGTCCCACCGAGCAACTGAGATGCGGGCACTGTCCACGCCGGATTCCACAAGATGTCGTGAAAGGCTCTTCCAATCCGCCATGCACCCAGCGCATGGAACAGCACTTGGTTCGGGTCGGGCGATTCGTTCGTGTGGTATTCGTACCAGTACTCGAACCCTGGATGCCCTGGCTGGAAGAACTCCGACAACTCCGAGCGGAGGACGTCAATCTGCTCGTCGGTCAACACTCGGATCCCCGCGACATAGCCATCGCGGTGATACTGCTCGATCTGCTCGTCACTCAAGGCGTATTTTTCAAAGACACCCGGAGCATCCCGGCGGTCGAACCACTCGCCGACCGGCTCATGAAATTGCGATAGGTCTTGGCTCATGGCCAACATTCTACAACGGTCCCAAGCAGCCGCAACACCGTTACTTCGCCATCCTGCCTAGTTTGCGGAACTGCCGCGGTCTCTCTGGGAAACAGCCGAAGTGGCCGCTATAGTTCGCCTCCCCGTTCGCCGGTGCGCACTCGTCGAGGCTGGCCGCTCCATCCGTCTTGCGGAATCAGCATGAAGAAGTCCTGTGTCGTCCTAATCCTGTTGGTCGCTCTTGTCCTCGTCTGCTGTGGCGGTTGCTTGCGCCGCCGGCTCACGATCCGTAGCGACCCGCCAGGCGCCGTGGTCTACATCGACCGGCGTCCCGAACCGATCGGCGTCACGCCCGTCTCGACGTCCTTCACCTATTACGGCACAAGACAGATCCAGCTCGTCAAGGACGGCTATGAAACGCTGACAATCCGCCAGAACTTCGCGCCGCCGTGGTACGAGATCCCACCGCTCGACTTTATCGTCGAAAACCTCTGGCCCAAGGAGGTCCGCGACGAGCGGGTCGTGAGCGTCCATCTGGAGCCGCAACGACGCATCCCGGCCGATGAAGTGCTGGCTCGCGCCGAACAGCTTCGCCAAAATACCTATCAGGGAATCGCCACACCCCTTCGACCGGCGACTCCCACTACCTCCCCGACGACTGCACCGCCTGGCAGCACGCCCACTCCGTTGCCTCCGCCTACTTCTTCAACCACGTCACCTCCGACGCCCCCTTCGTCGCCTCCGAGCACAAATCCGCCTCCTTCGTCTCCTCCCGTGTCTTCTCCACCCGGCAACGCGGGCTGGCCGGCGGTCCCGCCTGCGGGCGGGTCACGGTGAATAGACCGGCCACTTCGTACCAGCGCCCGACGGCCGCCGGTCGAGCGCCCCTTTGACGCCCAAGAGTCGGGGATCTCGCGCGAGTTTGTCCGTCAGCACGCGGACGTCGTCCAAGATCGGCTGGATCTTGCGTGTGGCCGTTTCGACATTGCGAATCACGTCTTGAAGTTTTTCGTACAGTTCCCGGTCTCGGGTGAGCGCCCCGATCGTCCCCTCGGGCGAGTTAAGCGACCGGCTGAATTGAACGAGTTCCGACAAGAGTTGGTTCACGTTGCGAACGCTTCCAGCCAAGTCCTCAGCCAACTCCTCACCACGTTCGGCCAAGGGAGCCGTGAAGTTTTCCATGTTGGCCAGGTTGCGTTGCGCTCGGACGCTGGTTTCGCGAAAGGCGGCAAGCGTCTCGCGAGTTTCACTCAACGTCTGTTGAACGTCCTCGAAGAGTCCCGGTATCTTCTCCAGCGTTCCCTTCAATCGAGCGTTCAGCTCCGGGTCGCCCACGAGGTCGTTGACGCTGACGGCGGTTCGATGGATTTGGTCGAGTGCCACCTCGGTCTTGTCGATGATCCGCTTGAGTTGCTCACCATTCTCGCCCACGAGGTCCTGTAGCGACGCGGCTAGTTCCGAGACCTCGTCTCCCGCTCGCTGCATCGACGCGAACGCCGATCCCATTTCGTCTTCCAAGTTCGTAAAGACTTCGAACGGATCGCCGGCCACGACGCCTTTGATCGAATCGCGGTCCGCGAGGAACTCCTTCGAGGGAGGCTTGTCCGGCGGCGTGTAGAACTCGAGTACCGCGTCCCCGGTAATCAGCGACCCGCGGCTGATCCGGCACCGTTCACTCTTGCGAACGCGGTATTCCGATTCGATTTCGAGTGTCAATCGCACGTTGCCCGACTCGAGCAGTTCGACGGCGCGCACGTGGCCGATTTTGATACCGCTCTTGAGTACCGGCGTGTCGCGCGCCACGCCGGGCGCCTCGGGAAAGTCCGCGTACACCGTGTAATACGACTCGAAGATCGTCGGCCACGCGCCCAGAAGCATAATGAGGATCAGCGCAGCGGCAAGGGCGGCGAGGACAACGATGCCGACCTGGAATTTGAGCAGCTTTTCGTCCATCAGCTCACTCCACCTGCCCCGTCGACGCCCGCCGCATTTCCATCAGCCGCTCTCCCGCTTCGCCTCGCACGAACTGGACCACGCGCCGATCGGTCGATCGGTCCAGTTCACTGGGTGGTCCGTCGAACAAGATCTGCGGTTCATCCTCGCGCAGCCGGCTCAGCGGATAGAGCATGACCACTCGGTCCGCTACTTTCCGTGCCGTCCGCATATCGTGCGTCACGATGATGCTAGTCACCGCATGCTGGTGCCGCGATCGCAAAATGAGTTCGTTGATCACGTCGGCCATGATGGGATCGAGCCCCGTGGTCGGCTCGTCGTAGAGAACGATTTCCGGATCGAGCACGAGTGCTCGAGCCAGTCCGACGCGCTTCCGCATTCCCCCCGACAACTCGGCCGGCTTCTTCGAAAGAATGCTCTCGGGGAGTCCGACTTCGGCCAATCGCTCGCGCACAATGCGAGCCACTTCGGCGTCGGAGTGTCGTCGATGCTGGCGCAACGGAAAGGCGACGTTCTGACCGATCGTCATGCTGTCGAAAAGTGCCGCTTGCTGGAAGACGAAGCCGAACCGCCGGCGGATGCGCATCAGGAGGGGCTTGCGCATCTTCGCCAGTTCGTACCGATCGAACCAGACGTGCCCCGCCGTCGGCCGAATCAAGCCGATGATCGTCTTCAGGAGTACTGTCTTGCCGCATCCGCTTTCGCCAATGATGGCGAGTGTCTCCCCCTGCGGCACTTCCAGGCTGATATTGCGCAGCACTTCCTGCTTGCCGAATCGCACGGAGACATCGTCCAAACGGACCACTGGTAGCATGGCCGTGTCGTGCGAGTCGGAATGGGATGTCACTGCTACCATCGGGTGACCAATACGCAAAAAGGTGATCTCAAAACAACTTGGCTCCTGAAGGCCACAATATCGAGTAGACGACGTCCAGGACAATGCCCAGCATCAGGTCCAGGATGAGGATCGTCACGAACGAGAGCACAAAACTCGCCGTCGCCGCTCGCCCCACTCCTTCGGCTCCCGGATCGCAGTGGAATCCACGATAACAACTGATGAGCGCAATCACGCTTCCAAAAAAGAGACTCTTGAAAACACCGACCCCCAAGTCGAAACCACTGACGAACTGTGCCGAATGGTGCAAATAGAAATGCTTGTCGATCCCGAGGATGAACACGCAATAGAAATATCCCCCGACGACGCCCATGAAGTCGGCCATCACGGTGAGTGCGGGAATCAGAAAGAGACAGGCGAGAAAGCGAGGCACGACGAGATAGTGCACGGGATCGGCTCCCATCGCCTCCAGCGCATCGAGCTGTTCGGTCACGCGCATCGTTCCCAACTCGGCGGCGATCGCCCCGCCGACTCGACCGGCCAGCATCGTTGCGGCCAGGACTGGCCCGAGTTCGCGTACGAGCGACATGTTGATCACGGCACCGAGCCGGTTCTCCAGTCCGATCTTGCTGAACTGGAAGAAGCTCTGGACGGCCAGCACCATCCCAATGAACGTTCCGGTCAACGCCACGACCGGCAGGCTGCGCACGCCGACCTGATGCATGGGCCCAAGCAGCGTTCCGGGGCGAGGCCGGCGCGTGAAGAGCCACATCGCCGTCCGCTGGCAGAAGAATGCGAATTCCCCGACCGCCACCACATGGTCGATGACGGCCCCGCCCCACAAAATGATCCAATCCTCCAGCGCAGCACGCATGCCCGGAGACGGCGGTCGCTCACCTGAAACGACACTCGACATGCGGCAACTCCGATTCGGCGACAAGTCCACAGAGGATCCGGAGAAGGGCGGACCGTCTGACGTAAGACGATCCCAGGCCGCCCGAGGGAGCCCCTCGGCCGACACCATGACTCCTCATTCCATCGTCGGAACGGCCCCAGGGTCGACTTGAACCAATTGTCGGAATTGGGAGAGTCTTGGCGGTTTTGAGGGTCTGGGGCACCCTGCCGCCCTGGCAAAGATGGAGATCCCTGCACGTTGAGTATCTTTCCGCATCCCTTTAGCGACGGCTACTCGTTCAACTGCCCCTTGATCGTGCGCTGCGTCACCTTCCAGACCTCGTCGAGCCAAGCCAGATAGGCGTCGACCGTCATGAGTCCCTCTCCCGTGCTCTCCAACTCGAACAGCCACCCACTTCCGTAAGGCGACACATTGATCGCGCTGGGATCCTCCATCAGCGACTCGTTCATCGCCGTCACGGTGCCTGCCACCGGAGCGTACAGGGAACTTTCCGCTTTCTTGCTTTCGATCGATCCGATCTCTTGACGTTCGGTCAGGACATCGCCAACTTCCATCATCCAGTCAAGGAAGTAGACATCCTGCAACAAGCGGACGGCATATGCGGAAAAGCCGAATCGCCACCGCCCGTCGCGCCCAAGTGCCCACATATGGTTGCGCGCGTAGCGGCGGTCGGTCGGAAACCGAGCCTCGTACCGGCCCATCCAGAAAGATCGCTCTTCCGCCATCGCCGTCTCAACCGCCAAAGGATGCTGCTACCTCGAGACACTCTCGGTTCACCACCCACGTCCGTGGCTACGTGTACCGAACACCTCGGAATCGAGACTCGAAGAAGGCAGGAAGCAGCGAGTCGACTCGGAGCAATCCTTCGCGCGTCAGTGTCACACCAGCGTCACCAATGGCCAACCATCCGGATCGCTCATACTCTTCCCAAATGTCCCGCCAGCGATCCAGGATATCGACTCCGAACTTGTCGAGAAAATACGATCGATCGAGACGTCCGGACTTCATAATCAAGATGGTCTCGCGGATCAAGAGTTGCTCCTCGGTCGGTCGGTACGCGCGCCACAGCGGCAGCTTTCCCTCTTCGAGCAGCTTTCTGAGGTAGTCGCCCCACTCGGGATAGTTCTGATAGTGCACCCCGGAGACATGACCGAAACTGGCGATGCCCGTCGTCAGCAAATCCGAACCTCGAAACAGGTGATCGCGATAGTGAAAATGAACCCGCTCGGGGTCCTTCACCACGGTGTACGCGCTGTTGATCGAGTATCCGATCGCCTCGAGTTCTCCGAAGGCGTAGTCGACCCACGCTCGCTTCGTCGGCCAATCCGCCACCGGGGATTCTTTCTTCTCTGCAAGGATCTCCTTCGAAAAGACCGTATTGTACGGCAGCTCCATCTGGTAGATCGTGACGCTGTCGGGGGCCATCTCGACCGTGCGTCGCACCGTCTCCTTCCACGTCTCCCACGTCTCCCCCACCATTCCCGCAATCAAGTCGATGTTGACGTTCGGGAAATCGGTGTCGACGATCCACTCCCAAGCCCGATCGATTTCGGCCGTCAAATGGGCGCGTCCGTTGAGTTCCAGAATCTCGTCATTGAAGTTCTCCACGCCCAGACTCAGACGTGTCACTCCCATGTCGCGAATCGCTTGAACCTTCGCCTGCGACAACGTCCCCGGCTCACATTCGAACGTCACTTCCTCGGCATCATCCCAGGCGATGTGGCGGCGAAGGCGATTCGCCAGCGACTCGAGCTGCCGGACGCTGATGAACGAAGGCGTCCCTCCTCCGAAATAAACGAACCGGAACGGACGGCCCCCGATCACCGGTTGCTCGCTGACCCACGCGATTTCCCGCTCCAACGCCTCCATGTACCGAGCGATATCCTGGGCGTTCTTCTCGGTATAGACCTTGTAGTAGCAGAACTTGCAGCGTTTGCGGCAAAATGGGATATGGAGGTAGAGCCCCATGGGAACGTCGCGAGGCGGCTCCGCCATCGCCTCGTAGACTTCGCCGACCTGTTCCGCCGTCCACTGCGAATAGGGTGGATAATTGGTAATAAAATAACTGCCGACTTCTGTCTGTACCGATTCGCCCGTCATGATTGCCTACTTGTTGTGTTGCTTGCCCAACGCGTACACCATCCCTCGATCGGTTGCCGCGACCAGAACTCCCCTCGCCACCGCGGGCGAGCCGACGAGGCTGCCGCGGCATTCGTATTCCCAACGGTGCACTCCATTGCGAAGATCGAGCGCCACCAGGCGGCCTCGAGCCGTTCCCGCCCAGACGGTCGATCCGGCAATGACCGGCGAGGCATCGAGGCGACTTTTCGCCGCGAATTGCCACAACAACTTCCCCGTCGCCGGGTCCACGGCACGCACCTTCTTGTCATGGCCCGCAAAGACCACGGCCCGTTCACACGCGGCGGGACTTGCGCGAAACGGCAGACTCGACCGCTCGTCCTGAAACCGCCACACTTCCTTCGCCTCTTTGTAGTCGATCGCGAAGAAGACACCACCTTCCGTCCCGACGTAGACATGGTCTCCCAGCACGGCCGGCGTGGCTCCCGTCGGAGCATCAATGGGGACTGACCCGACCTCCTCGCCCTTGTCGACGTCGACAATGTGGAACACACCGTCGCAACCGGCCACAAAAGCGCGGTTTCCAACAACCGTGGGCATGCACCGGATCTGATCGGCGATCGGGAATCGCCATACGAGCTTTCCGTCCTGCCGCCGGAGACAATAGAGTGTCGCATCCTGCGAACCGAACAAAACGCGGTCGCCGTGAAAACTGGCACTCGAATCGATCTCCGCATCCGTTTCGAAATGCCACAACTCTTTGCCGCTTTCCGAGTCGTAACACCGGAAGATCCCATCGAGGTCGCCCAAGAACAACCGGCCATCGCGATAGGCGGGAGCCGTGACGAAGCCAATTTCTGTCTTCGTTTTCCAAACGACTTTTCCTGTTCGCAACTCGAAGCAAAACAGAGCTTCGTCCATGTCGCCCAAGAAAACGCGGTCTCCCACGATGGTCGGCGTTCCTTCAAAGGTGCCGTCCTTGTGGCGGTAGCGCCAAAGGAGCTTCAGCGGCGGCGGTAACGGCTCCGCCGCCACGCCTTGCGAAAGTGCGTTTCCTCGAAAAAGAGGCCAGTCTTGCTGAGGCTTTGGCTCCTCGGAGCCCCATGCCCCGACCGCCGGCCAAGCCAACACTGCGGCCAGACAGCCATTCATCTGCCGGCGACTGATAGGTCTGGTCAACACTCGAGCCTCCGCCGTTGCCTTCCGTCCCGCCAGTTGGTCCCGGAAACCTTCTCGATTCTCTCTTAACAGTCTACACGCTCGCGGCCCCCTGCGCGAGTTCCCCGACTCGCGGTCCGAGAGGTCCGAAAACCCCCTTGCCTCGGCGGCCCCACGGCACGACTGACAATCATCCAAGAAACGTGCTGCTCGCCTCACCAACATTGCCGGTACAATTCGAGCAGCCTTTCCGCGTCGACCGGCCGAGGATTGAACGTCCCGGTCCACTGCCGCGCCGCCTCGGCAGCCAATTCCTCGAGGGCCGACTCGTCGACACCCACATCCCGGAGACGCCCTGCCAGGCCCGCCGAGCTGCGCAACCGTTCCAATTCACCGGCCAAAGCCTCGACCGACGCCGCGGGCGAGTCGTCTCCAAGTCCCAGATCGGTTGCCAACAATCGGTACGATGCGCTGCAGACCGAGCCGTTGTAGCGCACGACGGCCGGGAGTGTCAATGCGACGGCCTGGCCGTGGATCACGCCATAGCGAGCTGTCAGGGGATTGGCCAGCGCGTGAGCGGCCCCCAACATCGAGTTTTCGATTGCCATCCCCGCGTAACTCGCCCCCAACTGCATGGCGGCTCGAGCTTCCAAGTTATCCGGCTGGGTAAGGACCACTTCAAAATGCGGTGCCAAGAGCCGCCAAGCTTCGCGACTCCACATTTGCGAGAGCGGCGTCCGGCGTGTGGTCACGAATGTCTCGATCGCATGGGCGATGGCATCGTAGCCGGTGACCGCCGTGACAGCAGGCGGCTGGGTCATCGTGAGTTCTGGATCGAGCAACGCCACGGCACAGGCCGCCTTGGGATCGCCGCAAGCCATCTTCACGTGAGTGTCGGCATCTGAAATCAAAGCGAATGACTGAGTCTCACTCCCGGTACCCGCTGTCGTCGGGACGGCGATCATCGGCAACATGGGGGAAGTCGCTTTGCCGACACCCCAATAGTCCTTCATCTGGCCGCCGTTGCTGTAGACGAAGTTGATGCCCTTGGCACAATCCATCGAGCTACCGCCGCCGACAGCGACCAACAACTCGGGCTGGAATCGAAGGGCCTCGCGCCTTCCCGCTTCGACATCGCGCGTCGTCGGGTTTTCGTGGACGGCATCGAACAAGGCGACGTCGAAGCCGGCCTCTTCGAGCGACGCAATGGCCCGCGCCGTATGGCCGGCACCGACGACACCGGGATCGCTCACGACAAGTGCTCGGCGCGGTGCCAGCGGTCGTGCCAACTCACCAAGTCGCGCAAGTGAACCAGCACCGAAGACGATGCGCGTGCGAGGTTCAAAGTCGAACGGCTTCATCGAAGACTCACTCACCCCGCTTCAGCACCTCCAGCCGCTCCTCGCTCAATTGCAACGCCCGATTGCGGAACAGGAAGTCGATCAGATTCCCTTCGTGCGGTTGCAGCCAATTGAGCCGCGTGGTCGGGATGGGCCCAATGTTGAGCCGGTCGATGTTGGTTGCGTCCACAAGTTGGTCGATCCACGCCTCGTTGTTCGTGATCGCTGTCCCTACCAGCGTATAACCGATTTCAGCAATCATTTTCTCTTGCGGGCATTCGACAACTGTGGCGAATGGAAACATGTATTCCTTCTTGGCGATGGCCGCTTGGCTACTGGAGCAGTGGACGATCGTCGGACGAAGGTACGCGCAGCGTTCTTGCTCAACGAGCCGGTCGCCATACTCGGCGGTCATGTGCGTGACGCCATCTTCCTTCAAGTCCGTCTCGATCATCTCCCAAATCGCCTTGGCCATACCGGGCACGGTGAACGCGGCCAAGCCGGCATTGGGGTCCTCGGGAGGAAGCACTTCCACCGGCCCCAATCGCTCGGCGAGCGCCTGAGCGATCTCGCGCGTGTGCCTCGAGGCCCAAACTCCCGAACAGTTGATGCAGCCGCGGCCCGCGTTGATGTAGATGCTTTCGGCGATCAAGTCGAGATATTGTTCCCAATCGTCGACGATATCATCGCCCAGCAGAATCTTCGAGAAACCGGGGCCGTGCGCCTGCACGCGTGGGTTTCCGCGGTACTGCTCGACGGTCGCCGTCCCGCCGAAAATCATCGCCCTCGGACATGAAGCCAGAAGTGCGGCTCCCGCTTCTGCACCGCCGGGATAGAGCGAGAAGACTTCCGGAGGTATCCCCGCTTCGACGAACGCCGACATCATGCGATAGGGCGTCCAAGGCTCCTGCGGACCGGGCTTGAGCACCAGTCCCAACTGCAAGGCGATCGCCGGGAGCCAAAGCGTGTGGACACCTGGCGAATTGGATGGCAAGACGGCACCCAACACGGGAGACTGCGCCTGATAGCTCACCACGACACCCCGCGATTCGATGCCGTAACCGCGCGCCAGGATATTCAGATCGAGTCCTCGCGTCAGCGAATCGAGGATGTCGGGCATGTGCTTGAGCACAAAAGAGTTCTTCTTCATGTTCGCCAGGCACATGTGCTCGGGCAGCCCCGTCGTGGCCGACTGCTGATGGGCGAACTCCGACGGAGATTGCTGCCCGTCGCCGATCGGAACGGTACCTTCGGCGTAATGGTCGGCGGCCTTTGCCAGGCGGTCCATCAGGTCATCCGGAGAAAACTGCCGCAACGCATCACGCGCTGCCTTCGCCTTCCGCATGTCTCGCTGGATGATGCCGCCATTGGCCTGACTCACTTTGGCGATCGGTTCGCCAGTGGCGAAGTGGACGACGTCGTCCACCTCCAACGATTCGTACGGCTTCCCCCACCGAATGATCGGGATATTCAACATCGAATCCACCTTCCTCCACCTGACCACTCAACGAACCATCGCACCTTTCAGCCTCACACCTCTACCACTGCGTCCGGTTCCCCAGCATTTCTTGCGTTGTGCATGCCGCGTCCCAACCGGAAAACCTCTACATCACCGTGCGCGATTGTGAGACACTGACACGTCTGTGCCGCACGCTGGCGACTCTAACGTGGACGAATATATAGACTGGGAGGGCGAGGCTCCTGCCGAGCCGGAATCCTATATGCCCATCGGTGGGTGACGCATGGCATGTGTGCAACGGTCTTTCGCCAACGCAGGTCTTGTATGCTGGACGAACCCGACATCGTCGGTCCAGACGCCGGTCATATGCGACCTGCGGATCTGTGTCTGCGATGCCGTTGTGGCTCTGTTGCGGCTCGGCAGGAGCCTCGCCCTCCCAACTCGGGAAATGTCGTTCTTGAATACGATGATTGGCTGCTTTCACGACCACGCTGAGCCCCAAATCCTCCATCGAAGTTCCTTTGGTCCCAAAATCGCGCACGGTCATTTAGGAGGGAGGCTCGGCTGGAGCCTCGCCCTCCCAAAGACTAAACACTCTTCACCCTTCAAACTTCAAACTTCACCCTTCAAACTTCAATACACTCCCACCGTGGTCGATGCCGCCAAGGCGTGGTAAGGTCGCACGCCGCTGACACCGTCCCACGGAAAAGCTTCATAGGGCGGTTCACGCTCCCCTTCGTCTCGCTCGAGGAACCCTGGAACGAAGAATTCTTTCGTCAATGTCGTCAGCTTCACGCGGCCTGTTTCACCATATCCGACGAGCTGGTTGGGGTCTTTGAAGTCTACGACTTCGGTAACGGCTCGAGGTTGCGGCGCGTAGTATGTGATCTTGTATTTCTCTTCGGCCGTGACCGGCTTGCTGCAGGCCAACCCCATCAGCGTGTTGCCATAGGTCGGCGTCATGTAAACGCCGCTCTCTTCCGGAGGACCTCCCAGCATCTCTTCGACAAAGTAACGCGTCCACTGAGGCGTAAACTCGGTGCCGCCTGAAAAGATGCCGGTAATGCCAATTTCGGGTATCGACGTTCCTTGTTCTTCCAAGGCAAGCGCCAAGGCGTCCAGCAACTTCGGCGTTGCGAACATGCAGCGGATGTCATGCCCGGCGTTGAGGATCGTCAGAGCCTGATCGATGCAGTGCTGCTTGTACGCTTCTAGATGCTCCATCCAGCCTTTCTTGATGAGTTTCACCACCCACCGGGGATCCAAGTCGATGCAGAAGCAGATCCCGCCTCGATACTGGGCCAGGTGCTCCACGGCGAGTCTCAAACGGCGAGGCCCACTCGGACCCAACATCAGCCAATTCGATCCCTTCGGGAAGTACTCGTCGGGCAAAGTATGGCTAAAGAGTTCGTAGTCGATCCAATGGTCTTCGATGACCACGCGACTCTTGGGAACTCCTGTTGTTCCCCCGGTTTCAAAAACGTAGATCGGCTTGTCGGCATACGCCTTGGGCACCCATCGCCGGACCGGCCCGCCTCGCAGCCAATCGTCTTCAAACAACGGAAACTTCTTCAAGTCGTCGAATCCCTTCACTTCCGTGAGCGGATCGAACTTGAGTTCCCGTTTCTTCTCCAGCCAGAACGGACAACCGGTCGACTCGTGAAAGTGCCATTGGACGATTTCATAGGTGTGGGCGTCGAGTTGTTCTCGAGCCGCTTTCTGACGGTCTTCGAGCGACGCTCCGGCAGCGGATTGGGCAGAAGACTCACTCATCGGCATCTCAGTCCCGAACTTCAAGGTGGGTTTCGGCCGGACTCGTCGGATACAGCCGACCAGTTCCGACCACGGCTACGGCCGCCCATGCCGGGCGGCAGGCGGGAGTCTCCGGTCCTCCGAAGTCGCGTGGCACGCTGACGACCAGACGCCGACACGGTGATCCGGATGAGTTGTCATTCTAGCGGCCAGCCGGCGGCGGCGAAACCAAGCCTCCTCCCGCTAACCGGCGGCCGAAATAGCGTTCCAGCCGACGCCGATACGCCTCGACCGCCGCACTTCTCTGCGCAACCGGCAACTTTCCCGCTTCGACGAGAATCGCCGCCAAATCCTCAAGCGTCTCAGGCCGAAGGTTCCGATCGAACAACAGCATCAACCGCCGTTCCACCAGATCTTCCAGTCGCTCCACCCATTCGTGGTCGACGATCCACCGAACGAAGGCTCGCGGAATATCGGTCCCCGTCAACGATCCACAGCCCTGAAGTTCAACACCTCGCAGTGCTTCCTCGACCCTCGTTCCGAGAATGTGCCAGAGATACGTCACCACTTGGATATCGACATTCCATCGATCGGCCATCGCGCGCACACGAGCATTCAGATCTTCTTCTGTCTCCGGGTAACCGACTCCACCAGGCAGATAGCGATGACGGCTATCTTCGGTACGTTCCTGCCCAAGGGCTCCGAGAATCACCTCCGCACTCTCTTCCGCCAAACTCCGGCATGTCGTGAGTTTTCCTCCGATCACGGAAAAGAAGGGGATGGCCGTGCCCGTGTGCCGCTCGAGCCAGTGTCGGCGCGTCACCGCCGCCGGAGTGCTGCCAGTCGCTCGAGGAAGCGGGCGCACGCCGCTGTAGTGCAGCGTCACGTCAGCTCGATCAATGGTCACGCCATCGACAACTCCGTTCACTGCCTCGATCAAGTAGTCGATCTCCGATTCATCGGCCACGGCCTCGCGCGGATCACCTTCATAGGGAATGTCGGTCGTTCCGATCAGCGTCGCATTCCCAAAGGGCAGCACGAAGACCGGACGTCCGTCGGCAGCCTCGGCGTAGAGCCCCTGACCGTTCAGAAGGCTAGCCAAGCCCTCATGGTGCACGACCAGATGGCTTCCCTTCGTGCCACCCATTAAGGGGTTCCGGGAAACGCCCAGCATGCGAAGCGTGCGGTCCACCCACGCGCCCGTCGCATTGACGATCGCGTCGGGGCGAAACGAGGCGACCGGATTTCCGGCACTTCCGTTGTGCTGACGAGCGCGGATCGTCACTTCCGCTCCGTCTCGCTCGGCGCGAGCATACGTCCATACTTCGAAACCGATTCCTCTTTCCTTGGCGATCTGTCGAGCGTCTTCCAGCAAGTCGACGACGAAACGCTCGGGGAAGCAGATTTGCGCATCATAGTACGAACAAAGCGCCACGAACCGATCTCGAGCCACGCTTGGGACTTCTGGATCGCCCGGCCGGTGGACCGCGTGCTGAGGCAGACTCGGGTCGCGAGCATAGGCGTCGTAGAACCGCAACCCCGTTTTCACCAGATAGAGTCCACGTCGGGGATGGTCGATCGCACGTCTCCGGCCTTCCATGTGAAAAAAACGCCGCAGCGCCGGTAACCAGCCGCCCCAGCGATTGGTTACTGGAATGAACAGCCGCAAGGGACGTACCAGGTGAGGTGCCAATTGGAGCAGCCGTGTCCGTTCGGCCAATGACTCTCGTACGAGATCGAACTCACCGTACTCGAGATAGCGCAGGCCTCCATGGATCAGCCTCGAACTGCGGGCCGTCGCGCCCGAGCTGAGATCGGCTTCGTCAACGATCCTGACCGAGACACCATTGAGTAGCAATTCGCGCGCTAAGGCGGCGCCGTTGATTCCTGCTCCGAGAATCAGCACACTCGACGGCCCCGTCACGCGATGATCTCGCTCACGACGCGCCCTTTCCCGTCCAACAGCGAACGCTCGCGGTTGTTCTGCCGGAAGACCAGACGTTTGCCGTCGAGCCCAAACAAATGAAGCAGCGTGGCGTGGTAGTCGTAGTGATGTACGACGTCCTCGACCGCATGGTGACCGAAATCGTCCGTCCGGCCGTAGACCATGCCGCCTTTGAAGCCTCCACCGGCTACCCACATGCTGAAGCCGTGCGTGTTGTGATCGCGTCCGACCTTGTCGGGACCTGCATCATTCTGGATCACCGGCAATCGTCCCATTTCTCCTCCCCAGTGGACAACCGTCGTCTCGAGTAAACCTCGTTGCTTGAGGTCCTTGACCAGCGCCGCCGAGGGCTGGTCGACTTTCCGACACGCCGTGGGAAGCAAGGCCCGAATCCGGTTATGGTGATCCCAGCGTTGGTTCTCGGTGAACACCTGCACGAAACGAACGCCTCGTTCGATCAGCCGCCTGGCAATTAAGCAGCGCTCACCGAATTCGCGGCACGCCGGATCATCCAAGCCGTACATCTTCTTCGTCGCCGCCGTCTCCCGGCTCAAATCGAGTGCCTCCAGCGCCGCCGTCTGCATCTTCGCAGCCAAGGCGTAGGTCGCGATGCGCGCCTCCAGGTCGGTCTCGCCGGCATGCCGTTCCAAATGCTGCTCATTGAGCTGCCGGACCATGTCGAGGTATCGCTGTTGAGGAGCGCCAGCCAGCCGAGCCGGCGGAGCCAAATTGAGAATTCGCGGCTCGCGCGGCCGCACGACCGTCCCCTGATAAAGTGACGGCAGATAGCCGTTCGACCAGTTCTC
>WFWZ01000111.1 GCA_015490875.1 Planctomycetaceae bacterium | reverse complement strand
GCGGCGATGTGAGCCGCCACGGTTCCGGCAGCAAAGATCCAGAACGGCGCCCAGACTTCACTCCACAACTCCGGCGGCAACCATTCGAGGATCTCTGGGCGCGGTTTCGAAAGCGATTCCCACATCCATCGATGCAGTTCCCAGCCGTAGGGATTGACCAGCGTCGAACAGACACAAACAGCGAAGACGGCCATGAGTCCCAGGACCGTTCCGATGCCCGCTCGACGATCTTTGGCGAGCAACTGAAGGGTGCGGCCCGTAAGGTAAACTCCGGCGATAGCCAACCCGGCTGCGAATGCCCCGTGGACATTGGTCCAAAAGGCAAAAAGGGGCGCCAGTGCGAATAGGTAGCGGTAGCGGGGGTGTTGAGGCGGCGAGATCGGCCCGGCCGCCGGTCGGCCAAACGCCCGATCCAGCAACCACAGCTCCAGCGGCAGGAGTACGAAGCTGAGGACTTGCGGCCGCAGTTTCCAAAAGAGCATCAAGTTGTAGCCAACCGCCACCGTCAGCGCCGAGGCTGCCAACGGACCGAAGCCGGCTCGACGGATTCGGTAAAACAGGGCTGCAAGCAGGAACAAGCCGAGCAGGCACTTCCCGACCAACAGACCGGGAGCTCCCAACGCCAGCCAAGTTCGTGCTAGGAGCCGTTCACTGATCCACTCGTGATTGATCCATGGATAATCGCCCACGGTATAGGTGTAGGTCGCGAACGACGGCAGGCCGAACCGCAGGGCGTCCAGACCGTATTGCCAGTGGCCCCACAGATCGGGGTCGGCCTTGTTGTAGGACATCATCAGCAGTGCCAGCGCAAAGGCGGCACACACAACCGCCCGGTCGCTCCACGTGGTCCAATCGGCCTGCCAAAGTTTGCGAAAGTTCTGAAGATCAGGAATCATGGAAGGGCGCTCTTTGCGGCAGAGGAACCGAACGTCATTCCGATCTGGTAGGCGGGGCGATCGTGGCGCACCGGCAGAGCCGGCCAGGCTACCCAGCCTTCGGGCCGGGCGTCGGTGATCGGGCGCTCCTCAGGGGGCACATAGTCGGGACTCGCTGGATCGCCGAACCGGTTGAACCTGCCCCAGATTTCAGCCAGTCCGTCTCGATAAAGGAGGATGAACTCGGGTTGTTCCGCCATGATCCGACTCGCCCGGCTGGGATGACGTTCCACCAACACCAGATCGGGATGTCCGTCACGCAACGTCCGCGTCGGATCGAAGGGAGGAGACTTGGGGCTCCGCCAACGGAGTGCCGGCACGTCGCCTAGCAAGAAGTCGAAATGAGCGTCGACCTCTTCCTGCGGATAGGCCG
Organism: Planctomycetaceae bacterium; assembly: GCA_015490875.1. Taxonomy (GTDB): domain Bacteria; phylum Planctomycetota; class Planctomycetia; order Pirellulales; family Pirellulaceae; genus S141-3. The sequence continues at coordinate 8,133 of WFWZ01000111.1, read as the reverse complement.
TTCGAAAACGACCGTCGAACGCGAGCATCAAACCTGGGCAGAAGGAGTTCCGCGCTCCGACGGATGCGAGCACGTATTGGGCCCAGTTGTAAGTGACAACAATGCGTCCGTTCCATCCGTGCTTGGCCAGATACTCGACTGCCCCAACCGGGTAACGGCTCTTCTCGACGCGGATCGGTCCCAACTTCGGCCAGATGGCTAGAGAGAGGGTGATAACGCCGAACAGCAAGAGGGCCAGGCCCCATTGAGGCTTGACTTCTTCTCGTTTCTTCGACGGAAACCGCGACGCCAGCGATTCCCAGCACGACTGGAGGTGAGGCGGAATCCACAGCACCCACGCGATGAGGAAAAACGGAGTATGACGCTCATGGGTCAGTGCCATACAGGCGAGGATCGAAAGGAGGATCCACTGCACAAGGTCGCGAGGACGCTTCGAAAAGAGGGCACAGATCACGAAGAGGCTGAGTGCGGCGACCAACGCCAACCCGCTTGCCGATGCCAAATCGGGCGGATGCCACTCGGTGATTTCCGGTCGAGGCGTGCGAAGCGAATTCCAGAGCCACCAGTGGAGTTTCAATCCATACGGTTGCAGGGCTGTGGCAAACGCCGCCGCCTCGGCCATCAGAGTGAAGCGACGAGCGTGCCCGAGAGCGTATGGGCCGCGCAGCCACCACGCTTCGATCATTCGTCCGACAAGATAGACGATGTAGACGGCCAATCCTGCTACGAAGGCGCCGTGCGTGTTGGCCCAAAGGGCGAAGAGGACCGGTACCAGCCAGAGCGTCCTCATGCGTCGGGAGTCGTAAGGATACGGGGAGGTCATCGCGTCGTCGGCTCGAGGTTTGGGCCGCGGCCAGGGCCATGACAGGTTTCCTTCCCAACCGAAAAACGCGTGCCCGAGCAACACGAGAAGGAGCGTGAAGTAGAGGAAACTGAAGATTTGAGGCCGGACGGACCAGAAATGGGCGAGGCCCCACGCGCCAAGTAGCACGGCGGCGAACGAGATACCCGGTATAACGGCGTCACGGTGGTGCCGTTTGAGCCAGCAAGCGGCGACAGCGATGCCGAGCGCCAGCTTCAATGCCAGTAGTCCGAAGCTGCCCGTTTCTTTGGCGATCACGGCGAAGAGCCATTCGGCCGCCAATTCGTGATTGATCCAGGTGTTCCCCGCGGTGTAGCTGTAGGTCGTCCCGGTCGGGAGGCCGTAGGTGATGCGGTCGAGTCCAAAGCGGACATGGCCCCACAAGTCGGGGTCGGCGTCGTCACGCGACCAGCAGAATGCAACGGCCAACAAGACCAACAGATAGGTCAAAACTGTGGTTGCCGTGCGAAGACGGTCGCTCCAACGGTGGCTGGTCGAGACGTTCATGTCAGTGCAGCACAGCAGGACGGATCCAGCGGAACGGGAAAGCGAGTTTGGCTGGAGCCAGCATGGCTCGGCCTACCCGTCAGGCGGGTCAAGAAAAGATACGCCACCCCGTCGCGAATGCGAGCTCAGCCCGGCCGCGGATGACGATTCGTCTCGCTTGTGTTATCCTGGAAACCGTTAGATTCGCTACGCGCGTTACGACCATGTGGCTGTCGCGGCGCCGAGCGACCATGGGATGACAGGATGGCAGCTCCAATCGCACGGGAGACCGCGAGCATGCAAGCGTACGAATTGTTCAAGGATCTGATGGTCATGGCGATCGCCGACGGGAAACTCACGGAAGAAGAACTTCGGATGCTCGCCGGCCGCGCCATCCGCTGGGGCATCTCCAATGAACAATTCGAACAGGCCATGGAGTACGCCCTCAGCGATGAAGCTCACGTAACGATTCCCCCCGACCCGGAAGACCGGACGCGCCTGCTGGAAGAGTTGCTGCGGATGATGGCCGTCGACGGGCAGCTTGCGGAGATCGAGAAACAGATCTTCGCCGTGGTTGCGGCGACGATGAAAGTCGGCGACCGCGAACTGAACGAGTTGCTCGATCGGATGTTGAAAGACTAAGCCCCTTTCTGGCACGTGCGTACTCGAGGCAGATCGGCGGCCGCGCGCCGGTGGACCCTGGTATCCACCTGCCAGAGGCGGCATCGCGGCAGTTGACTCGAGGCCCGGTCTCGACCACCCGCTGGATGACCCACGAATGATGGATTGTTTCCGAAGTAAGCTTTCCCAACGCTATCTACTATTCTCTTTGTTCCACTCGTTCCTTTTTGGACTGGTCCTCGCGCTGCCACCGGCCGGCGACGGAATGTTGGTGCGGTCTGCGGCAGCGCAGGAGGAAGATGAGGACTATCGTTCGGGATTGATCGTCCAGTTCGAGCAGGAGAAGACCCCAACGATCACGACAGTTATGGCTCGGCCGTTGATTCCGCGCCAGCAGGCTCCCGTCGATCCTCGGCTCAAGCCAGGCCCTTTTCGAGCTCGGTGGCGAGGATTGCTCGAGACCGACGGCGACGGCACCTACCGTTTCTCCGCATATGTCAAAGGACGCATCGAGATTCGACTAGGGGACCACGTCGTTCTGCAAGGGGAGCGCACCGAACGCGGTTGGTTGATCGGGCCTTCGATCCAACTCCCGTATGATTGGCTCGACTGTCACATCGATTACCACGCGCCGGCGGAAGGCGCGGAAATGAGGCTATTCTGGGAGGGACCGCAGTTTACGATCGAACCCCTGCCATCGCGACTCTTTTCTCATCCCATCGAAGAGACGGTCCAGGATCGTTTCGCCCAAGGTCGCTTGTTGGCTCGCGCGTTTCATTGCAGCGCCTGCCATCGGCTGCCGTCGGAAACCCATATGCTCCAAGCTCCCAGCTTAGAGTACGCTCGGTACACACTGAAGCCAAATTGGGTGCGGGAGCGACTCACCGAAAAGCGTCCGCCCGAAGCGCCTCCCGGCCGTCACATGCCCTATTACGGACTCTCCTCGGAGGACGCCGAAGATCTTCTCGCCTACTTGTGGGCTCAGTCGACCAAGCCGCCGAAGGTCGATTTGAACCGACTTCCCAAAGGGACTCGAGCGTCCTCGAGAAAAAAGGGTCGCAAGCGGCCCAGTCCCGAGACGCAACGCCGTCAGGAAGTGGCCACGGGACGGCGCCTGGTGCTGTCACTCGGCTGTCTCGCCTGCCATGCCGTCGACGACTTCGGTGGCGCAGGTCCCCTTGCCGGACCAACGCTCGATGACGTTTTTTCCAAAAGACCCGCCACCTGGTTCGTCGAGTGGCTTGCCGACCCGAGTGCCTTCCAGCCGGCGCATCGCATGCCGGTCTTCGAGTTGACTCTTCAGGAAGCTCGAGCGATCGGAGCCTGGCTTTCGGATACTCATGGAAAACGGGACTCGCACAAGTCCCCAAGTGCGCCCCCGGTCACGACCGACGCGGCACGTGTCGCTCGAGGCAAAGCCAAGTTCGAACAACTCGGCTGCATCCATTGCCACGCCACATCGGATGGGCCGGCCAAACCAGTGTCGCGGACCTGGGCGACGGAAAACATGTCGAACAAGAGCTGCCTTGCAGACCAGCCCGACCTCCCCTTCCGCTTTGCGCTGGATGCCCAGCAGCGTCAAGCCTTACGGGCGTGGGTGAGCAGAGCGTCTGAAAGTGACGCGCATCTGTCAGGACGCGACGTCATGCGCGAGCATCGATGTCTGGCGTGTCATCGTCGGGGTTCAGAGCCGGGGCTCGCCGAGGTACTGACGGCACTGGGCGAACGAGAACCGAAGCTGGCATCGCGCATTCCCGCCATGACACCTCCGCCGCTCGACAGCGTCGGAGACAAACTGACCGACGACGCTCTGCGCGCAGCGATTCAGCGGAAGCACCCGACGCTGCGAACCTACCTCGATGTGCGTATGCCCCGCTTCCGCATGGAGGCCATTGAGATCGACGCGATTGTCGATTATCTGGTGTCGGCGGATCGGATTCCGGATGGTTATCCCGCCGATCGGTCGTCTTCTGATATGAATCTCGATCGCGTGACGCTCAAGACGGCCGGAGCGCGTCTGGTGACGAGCAGCGGCTTCGGCTGTACCAGTTGTCACGCCGTCGGTGGTGTGTTGCCTCCGGCTGCGCCTCTCAACGCTCGCGGTCCCGAACTGACGCAGCCGGCTCGCCGCATCCGGCGTTCCTGGTTCGAGCGGTGGGTCCGCAATCCTTCCCGCATCGTGGCTCGCATGGAAATGCCGGGCGTTCAGGTTCCGGTGCGCGGCGTTTTGGACGAAGACTTGGACCGGCAGTTGGCGGCTGTCTGGGAAGTGCTCAATCTCCCCGACTTCAAGCCGCCGGCTCCCAATCCCGTGCGGACGGTGCGGCAGATGGGGATGGCGGCCGGAAAGCCGACGCGAGCCGTCTTCATCAGTGATGTGGTGCGGTACCGGGACCAACCGTGGGTCAAACCGCTGTTGATCGGCCTGGCCAATCGACACAACGTGCTCTTCGATCTGGCCGAAGCCCGCCAACAGTTTTGGACGACCGGCGATGTGGCGTGGCAGCGAACCGAGGGAAAGACGTGGTACTGGGAACTGGCTGGGACGGTGGTAGCCGAGTCGAAAGGCTCGGAACCCGAATTCGAGTTGGTTCGCGGTTCCCAGCGCAGGACCCCACTCCGCAGTGGCCAGTTTGTCACCGAGTTCGACGAAGTCGTGCACGATCTCGAGCGCGGGGGGCTCGTGGTGCGATACCGCCTCCGATTCCAGGTCGGTCCGAACAAGATCGCCACGTTGCGAGTGACACAGTCTTGGCATCCGGTGCGTAACAGCGGCGGGGAAGGATTCGTGCGGCGTGTGCAAGTGAGTGGCGTTCCTGCGGGTTGGGATGTCCATTTCCGTCCCTGGGCCGGTGTGCCGTCGGTGGTGACCGAGGCGAAGGGGCGCCAGTTTCGGATTCCGGGCCCGGCGCGGCCTGCGGCGCGGTTGCTGGCGCCCTCCTCGTTCCGGGCGACCGATTCGGGATGGTATGTGGGGAAGGAGCCTCTGGTGGTCGCCTACCGAGCTCAAGTGCAGGTCGATCGCTTCCCGGCGCATACTCCCGAGCCGCTCGAGTTGCAGCCGCTGCCGATGCGCGTCCTTCCCGGCTTTCGGGTCACTCGGCTGCCGTTTCCTCAAGAGATCATGCCGACAGCGCTGGCGTGGCTTCCCGATGGGCGTCTCGCGTACAGTTCGCTCAAAGGTCGCGTCTGGTTGGCCGAAGACCGGGACGGCGATGGGTTGGAAGAGGCGACCTGGCCGGCGAGTGACGAGTTGGCGGCACCCTATGGCCTGCATGCTCGTCCTGACGGCCTCGACGTTCTCAATAAGTATGCTCTGTTGCGACTGACCGATGTGGACGGCGACGGCATCTTTGATCGCTACGTGACACTGGCTTCGGGGTGGGGCCACACGACCGACTATCACGACTGGGCCGTTGGACTGCCTCGCGACGAGAAAGGAGCCTACTATGTGGCGCTTCCGTGTCAGCAGGATGAACGTTCTGAGGCGGCGGCTCGGTATCGCGGCAAGGTCTTGCGGCTGGTGCCGCGCGAGCCTACGCCGGACGATCCTCGCCGGTACCGCATCGAGGTGATCAGCGGCGGCCATCGGTTCCCGATGGGGATCGCCCGCCGGCGAGACGGCGAGTTGTTCGTGACCGACAATCAGGGCAATTACAATCCGTTCAACGAGCTTAATCATGTCCTCCCAGGAGCTCGTTACGGGTTCTACAACGCTTTGGAAAAGAAGAAAGGGCTAAAGGCGCCGACCACGCCGCCGGCAATCAAAATCCCCCATCCCTGGACGCGCAGCGTCAACGGCATCGCGTTTCTGGAGACGCCCGCGGGATTGGGCAAACCTGCCTTCGGGCCGTTTGAAGGACACCTGGTGGGGTGTGAGTTCAACGAGCGAGCGCTCGTTCGAATGACGTTGGAGAAAGTGCAAGGGGTGATGCAAGGGGCCGTCTATCCGTTCACCTGGCCTCAGCCTCTTTCCGGTCCGCCGCTCATCGGCCCGGTCGTCTGTGCGGTGTCGCCTCGGGGCGAACTGTACGTCGGGTGTCTTCGCGACAGCGGCTGGGGAGGAGGCAATAACATCGGCAGCATCGTCCAGTGCAAGCCCGATCTCGACCGCCTGCCGTGCGGCATCGCGCGCGTTCGCGTGCGCCCGCACGGCTTTCTCATCGAGATGACGCGTCCGGTCGACCGCCGGCGCGCGTTGAACCCGAAGCACTTCGCCGTCTCGTCGTATACGCGGACGTCGACACCGGCTTACGGCGGTCCCGACCAGAACCGGCGCACCGAGCCCGTCGATTCGGTGACGCTGGATAAGAGTGGGACGCGCATCACGTTGAAACTCGAGCAGCCGCTCCGTCCGGGATACGTTTACGAGTTCCATCTGAAGAACCTGATGCCTCACGGCCGAGGCGTCTTCTTCCCGGCGGAGGCTCACTACACGGTCCACCGCGTGCCTCAGGAACAATCGCCGTAGTGAAAAAACACGAATCTACCCAGGGCGGCGCTTCGCAGCTACGCCGCTCCGCTGTGCAACGGGTTAGATCATGGGAGCCCCTTCGGGGCGATTTGTGTCTTCCGTCTCCGCGCCGCATTTGTCGAGCACGTGATGCACGAACCTAGGTCAGGCTTTCAGACTGACAAGCGGCGCCGAGCGAGCCTGACGAGGGTAACGACCCATCGCTACGGCGGCCGGGTCGACCGGGGTGGCGAGTGGTGAGGGGTGAATGGTGAGTGGTGAGTGGCGAGTGACGAGTGGCGGGTCGTGGGTTGTGGGTTGTGGGGCTGTGGCGAACAGGAGATCTATGCGCGTCTACTCCGTCTACCTTTCCACTCCGTCCACCTCGTCAACTTCGTCCACTTCGTCGACTTGGTCCACTTGGTCGACTTGGTCCACTCGGTCCACGTGGTCCACAGGTCACGCCCGCTTGCGTTGAAAGACCTCCGATCGCTTCATCGGGCCGTAGCCGAAAATCGGTTGCCACTTTGGAGGGAAAACGGTTACAATCGGGGCGTTCTCGGCGAGTGGCGGCGGAGCGGGAATGCGGCTCTCGCGCGAGGCATGGGCGTCGGGGCGCAGGAAACTTTTCGTGGTCAGTCTCGTAGCGCAGAACCGTTCGACCGAAAGCACCGAGCTTCGCTCGACGCAATCTCTTGGTACATCCGGCGCTCGAGCATCCTCAAGCTACGCCCGCACGTACACCTACACCGGCCGCCGCTGGGACGCCGATCTGTCACTCTACTACTTCCGCGCTCGGTACGTTGCATCAACCTTGCTGCTGCGTGCTGGCGTGTGCGTATGCAAGTGCCCATGTCCTCCTCAATTGCCGATGCCGATCAGACGAAGTATTGATATTGATTTGACTGGCAATGTGGTCGATGGAAACGCGATTGAAGACCTGTTCCGTTAGGAGTCGCTCCGATGCAGCAATTCAGACACCTTCTACCTATTCTCCCAATGTTTCTCGCTACAACTGGCTGTTGGAGTGAAAGTGTGCTCGGCCAAGGAGCAAGTGGGCTCATATCGCAGGCGGAAGCCGATTTTTTCACCATGACGGGCTTGGGGGCACAGTTCGAAGCTATCGATTCGAACGGCCAAGAACGTCTTGCCTCGGAAGTACGTATCCTTTCGGATTGGTTGCTGCGCGATAGGCCCGATCGCGAACGCCTGCACGTCGTGACCATCGAGTACATGGTTGCGTCACACACGGAACCCGAGATATCAGCAGATGTCTCAACGCTCAGTAAGGGCGGCGGGCATGAAGGCCCATTGGCACTCGCAATCAGGATTCCGTGGAACAATCGATACACTCGCATTTCCTTTCGATTGATTGCTGTCAGGAAGCAGCCAGCCACGACGAGAAAGGTGGTTGTTGTGAACAGGATCTTTTCAAATGAAAGCGGCGAATGGATTGAGCAAGGACGAGCGACATCAAAGGAAGCACCAAGGGGGAAGGCCGTAAACGGCGAAGCAGGAAACGAGAAGGAGGACAGCACCCGTGCCCCAAAGAAAAAAAGTAACCGTCCCAGAGAAGAAAAGAAACCGATGAGTGAAGCGGGGCGGAGCGGGGCGCGGCGACAGAGCGGACTTCCAAAGACGGACCACTTCGCCCCGGGTCGCCTCGCCGCGGGGCACCCCTATCGCGAAGCAATGCGTTTTCGCCCGGCTT